>JBKHXL010000108.1:0-9948 GCA_046566045.1 Candidatus Limnocylindria bacterium | reverse complement strand
CGGGCGCGCCCGGCGAGCCGCCGCCCCCGAGCGCCCCGGACGGCGCCCGGATCGTCGAGCCGCGGCCCGGGCAGCTCGACGTCCACGACGTCCCGGCCGAGTCGCTCGTGGCGACCCTCGACGGCCGACGCCTGACTGTGGCCGTGACGTGGTGGAGCGGCATCGAGCCGTGCACCATCCTCGACAGCGTGATCGTGGCGAAGGAGGACGGCGGCTACGCCATCACCCTGCGTGAGGGTCGTGGGCCCGAGGAGGTCGTGTGCGCCGCGATCGCCGAGCAGCACCGGACCTTGATCGAGTTCCCGGACGAACTGGACCCGGGCACGTACACCATCCGCGACGGGGCCGGCGGCGCACCCGCCATCGAGGTCGTCGTCAGCTGACCGACCGCCGCGACGGCTCCTCGCGGCGGTCTGTGCCACCATCGCGCGGTGAATCCCATCGACCTCCTCGCGGTCATCCTCGTGATCGTCGCGATCCTCCTCGGCTTCCGTTCCGGGGCGCTGCCCCAGATCGGTGGGCTGCTCGGGGCCATCGGGGCCGGCGCCCTGGCCCTGTTCGCGCTGCCGTCGGTCATGACCCTGCTGGCCGAGCTCGAGCCGGAGATCCGCCCCGTGGCCGTCCTCGGCGGCCTCCTCGTCGCGGTCGCGCTCGGCGAGTCCATCGGATCGGGCCTCGGGGGGGCGCTCGCGCGCCGCCTCGGCAGCGGCGTGCTCGGGGCGGTCGACCGGGTCGCCGGCTCGTTCGTCGGCGTCGGCCAGGCCCTGCTCGTCATCTGGCTGGCCGGCGGGCTGCTGGCCATCGGGCCCGTGCCGCGCCTCACCGAGGCGGCCCAGACGTCGACCGCGGTCCGCACGCTCAACGGCATCCTGCCCGCGCCCGAGTCACTCGCGGTGGAGCTCGGCGGGCTCCTCGACGCCTCGGGCCTGCCGGACGTGTTCATCGGCCTGGAGCCACTCCCCCGTCCGCCGGTCGACCGTCCGACCGACGCGGCCGCCCGGGCGATCGGCGCGATGGCCGAGCGGAGCACCTACCGCATCGTCGCCGCCACGTGCGGCCGCCAGACCTCGGGGAGCGGCGTGGTCGTGGCGCGCGGCTATCTCGTCACCAACGCCCACGTCGTGGCCGGCGCCGGTCGGACCGGGGTGCGCGTCGCGGACGTCGAGGGCAGGCTGTCCGACGCGGTCGTCGTGCGCTTCGACGCACGGCTTGACATCGCGGTCCTGTACGCACCCGACGTGCGTGCCCCCTCCCTGGACTTCGCCGTGGTCGACCCCACCCGCGGGACGGTCGGCGCCGCGTTGGGCTATGCGGGCGGGGGCGGCCTGACCATCCTCCCCGCGGCGGTGACCGGCGCGTATGCCGCCACCGGCCGCGACATCTACGGCACGGGCAGCGTTCGGCGCGACCTCCTCGAGCTGCGCGCCGCGATCGATCGCGGAGACAGCGGCGGGCCGTTCGTGCTGGCGGACGGGACGATCGGCGGGATCGTCTTCGCGGAGGCTCGAACCGACCCCGAGGTCGGTTACGCGCTGGCCGCCCGCGCCGTGGACGCCGCCGTCGCACCGGCCATCGGCCGGACGAGCCCGGCCGACACCGGGACCTGCGTGGACTGACCGTCCCGGCCCGGCGCGCACGACCCCGCGCGCCGTATCCTCCGGCCATGCCCCCACGTCCCTCCGAGCGCGTTCGCTCCACGCTGGCCGCCGCCCGCGGCGTCGGTGCCGAACCCGCGATGGCCCGCCTGCAACTCGCCTGGCTGTCGGTCCAGGCGGGCAAGACCGGCCTGCTGGTGACGAACCTCGTGGTGACCTACGCGATGGGCGGCGTGGCCGCCCTCGGCCTGTTCGGCGTCGCCCGGTTCCTCGTGCCCACGGTGGTGGCGCCGTTCGCCGGCCTTCCGACCGCGCGGGTCTCGGCGGCGCTCGTCCTGATCGTGGCCAACGGCCTGCGGACGCTGGCGGTCGTCGCCATCCTCGGGACGGTCGTGCTGGGATCGCCGATCGGCCTGTTCCTGCTGGCGGTCGCGCTGGAAGCCGGGGTCGGCGCCCTGTCGCGCCCGCTGCACGTCGCCCTCCTGCCGTTCGTCGCCCGGACGCCGAAGGGGCTCGTGGCGGCGAACGTGACCTCCAGCGCGGTCGAGGGGGTCGGCGCCGCCGTCGGACCCGCGCTGGTCGGTGTCCTGCTGGCCACCGGGGGACCGACGCTCGCGCTGACGGCGGTCGTGCTGATCTACGGCGCCGGAGTCGTCGCCCTGGCCGGGCTGACGGTCCACCCGGTGCCGGACCGCGGCGATGCTGCGCGCAGCATCCGGGCCCAGGCGCTCGCCGGGCTGCGCACGTACCGCGACGAATCGGGGCCTCGTCTCGTCCTGACCGGCATCTTCCTCCAGACGTTCGTGCGCGGCATGCTCAACGTCCTCATCGTCGTCGCGGCGCTCGGTGTGCTGGGCCTCGGGGACCCCGGCGTCGGGAGCCTGAATGCCATCCTCGGCGCCGGAGGCCTGATCGGCGCTGCGCTGGCGCTGGCGCTCACCGCCCGGACGCGCATGGCCGGGGCGTTCGCCGCGTCGCTGGCCGCCTGGAGCGCTCCGCTGGCGTTCGTCGGCGTCCTGCCGCTGCCGCTCGTGGCCGGTCTCGCGGTCCTCGGCATCGGCGTCGCCAACGCCCTGCTCGACGTCAGCGCCTACACCCTGCTCCAACGCACCATCCGGCCGGACCATCGGGTCGCGGTCTTCGGGCTGGTCGACAGCCTGGCGAATGCCGGCCAGGGCCTCGGCGGCATCGTGGCGCCGCTGCTCATCGCGTGGGTCGGCATCGATGCGGCGATGATCATGGCGGGCGTCACGCTCCCGATCGCGGCCATCGTCCTGTGGCCCGGCCTGCGCGCCGCCGACCCCGGCGCCATGGCGGACGACCGGCGCATCGAGCTCCTGCGCGGCATCCCGCTGTTCGCGCCCCTCTCGCTGGCGGCCGCCGAGGACGTCGCGTCGCGCCTTCGCCCAGTGACGTACGTGCCCGGGACGTGGCTCATCCGCGAGGGCGACGAGGGCCACGAGTTCCTGATCATCGACCACGGCCGGATCGAGGTCAGCCAGGGGGGCACGCTCATCCGCGAGATGGGTCCGGGCGGCGGCGTCGGCGAGATCGCCCTGCTCTACGACGTGCCGCGCACGGCGTCCGTCCGGGCGGTCGACGAGGTGCGCGCGTTCAGCCTGGGGCGGACGGACTTCCTGCAGGCCGTGGCGAGCGAGGCGACCCTCGGCGGCTGACGATCAGACGGACCCGTCGGGCTCCATGCGGGCCATCCGCTCGGCGACCGCCTGGAGGACGGCGCCCTGGATCGACGGGTGGTCCTGGAGCAGCGCGGCGAACTCGCGCGAACCGAGGACCAGCAGGCGGCTCGGGGTGGTCGTGGTGACCGTGGCGGTGCGCTGGATCTTGGCCAGCAGCGCGAGCTCGCCGAAGAACGAACCGGGGCCGAGGTCGGCCAGGTGGCCGCCGTCGCGATCGACCGTGAGCGTTCCGTCGAGCACGACGTAGAACTCGCCGCCGTACTCACCCTGGCGCGCCACGGCCTTGCCGGCGGGCACGTCCACCTCATCGCACATGGCCGCGATGGCCGACAGGTCCTTGCGATCGAGGCGGGCCAGGAGCGGCACGCCAGCGAGCAGTTCGAGCTTGCGATCCATGCCTGCGGTCGTCCTCCTCGTGCGGCCAGCCCGTCGCCCGGTGCAGGGTCGGCGTCGCGGCAGCATATCCGGTCGCGGCGCCCGCGGTAAGGCCCCCCTGCCCGCCCCCGGTCCCGGGTCCTACACTTGGGCCCGTCCCCCGCCCCGTCGTCCCCAGCCGCCCGGAGTACCGCATCCGATGCCTGACCATCCCTACGAGCGCCCGTCCGACCCAGCCAAGCGCCACTCGGCCGCCCTGACCGACGGCCCGGATCGAGCCGCGGCGCGGGCCATGCTCAAGGCCATCGGCTTCACCGACGAGGACCTCGCCAGGCCCCTCGTCGGGGTGGCCACGACGTGGATCGAGACGATGCCCTGCAACTACAACCAGCGCCGGCTGGCCGAGCACGTCAAGGACGGCATCCGGGCGGCCGGCGGGACGCCCATGGAGTTCAACACCGTCGCGGTGAGCGACGGTGTGTCGATGGGCACCGAGGGCATGAAGGCGAGCCTCGTCAGCCGCGAGGTGGTGGCCGACTCGATCGAGCTGGTCGTTCGCGGGCACCTGCTCGACGGCGTGGTCTGCCTGGTCGGCTGCGACAAGACCCTGCCCGGCGCCGCGATGGCCCTCGGCCGACTGGATGTCCCGGGCCTGATCCTCTACAACGGCACGATCTACCCGGGCGTGTACAAGGGCAAGCGCGACGCGACCGTGGTGACCGTGTTCGAGGCGATCGGCGCCTACCGGGCCGGCACGATCACGCTCGACGAGCTGTACGAGGTGGAGAACGCGGCCTGCCCGGGCGCCGGTGCCTGCGGCGGCCAGTTCACGGCCAACACGATGGCCACGGTGCTCGAGTTCATGGGCCTCTCCCCGGCCGGCCTCAACGGCATCCCGGCCGAGGACCCGGACAAGGACGCAGCGGCCCGCCGCTCCGGCGAGATCGCGATGGACCTCGTCCGGCGCGATGCGCGACCATCGTCGTTCGTGTCCCGCAAGGCGATCGAGAACGGGATCGCCAGCGTCGCCGCGACCGGCGGATCGACCAACGGCGTGCTGCACCTGCTGGCCATCGCCCACGAGTTCGGCATCCCGCTCGACATCGACGAGTTCGGCGCCGTGGCCGACCGCACGCCGATCGTGGCCGACATGCGGCCGGGCGGGCGCTACACGGCCGCCGAGATGTACGAGGCGGGCGGCATCGGCCTGGTGATGCGCGAACTGCTCAAGCGGCCCGGCCTGCTCCACGGCGACCAGCCCACGGTCGATGGCCGGACCATCGCCCAGATCGCCGGTGACGCCGTGGAGGCCGAGGGCCAGCGCGTCGTCGTGCCCATCGAGACGCCGATCAAGGCGACCGGCGGCCTGGCCATCCTGCACGGCTCCCTGGCCCCCGACGGCTGCGTGGTCAAGCTGGCCGGGCACGAGCGTCGCCAGCATCGCGGCCCCGCCCGTGTGTTCGACTCCGAGCACGCCTGCTACGAGGCGGTCAAGGACCGGCAGATCCGGCCGGGTGACGTGGTCGTCATCCGCTGGGAGGGTCCGGTCGGTGGGCCGGGCATGCAGGAGATGCTGCTGGTCACGGGCGCGCTCGTCGGCGAGGGCCTGGGCGATTCCGTGGCCCTCATCACCGACGGCCGGTTCAGCGGCGGGACGCACGGACTGATGATCGGGCACATCGCTCCGGAAGCGGCCCTGGGCGGTCCGATCGCCATCGTCGAGGAGGGCGACACGATCGTCATCGACGTGGACCGCAAGGCCGTCGACATCGAGCTCCCGGACGACGAGATCGCCCGCCGGCTCGCCACCTGGACGCCGCGCCCGCCGAACTACCCGGGCGGCGTGCTGGCCAAGTACGCGGCCCTCGTCGGGTCGGCCTCGGAGGGCGCCGTGACGACCGGCCCGCGCCTGACCGCCAACCTGCGTGGACGCTGACCGGGACCGCCCGTGGACCCCGACGGGAGTCGGCATCAAGACCTCCCCGCAGGGCGTCGACTGGCCCACCCTCGACGCGGCGTGGGCGCGCATCGGCGAGCTGGACGCGTTCGACTCGGTCTGGATGAACGACCACCTCAGCGACGTGGCGGGGGAGCGCCACGGCCCGAGCCTCGAGGCGCTGACGACGATGGCGGCGCTCGTCCATCGCGTCCCGGGCCGCTGGGTCGGGCATGGCGTGCTGTCGAACACCTTCCGCCACCCGGCCGTGCTGGCCAAGGCGGCGACCGTCCTCGACCACGTCACCGGTGGACGATTCATCGTCGGGCTCGGGGCGGGCTGGCACGAGGGTGAGCACACGTCGTTCGGGTTGACGCTCCACGACATGCCCGAGCGGTTCGACCGGTTCGAGTCGGCGGTCCACGTGCTGCGGGCGTTGTGGTCGCCCGCGGCCGCCGTCCCGCCGGGCGTCACCCGGCCCGATCCCTTCTACCCGCTCGACGAGGCGACGAACGAGCCGCCACCGCTGACCCCGGGCGGGCCGCCGCTGTTCCTCGGGGGCCAGAAGCGCCGCGGCATCGCGCTCGCGGCGGCGGTCGCCGATGGCTGGCTCCTGCCGGCCATCATCCGCCCGGGCGAGCCGGCGGGCCTCGACGACTTCAGCGCGCGGCGCGATGCCCTCCTCGCCGCGCTCGAGTCGGCTGGCCGCGACCCGACCGGGTTCGCGATCGTGGCCCAGATCCCGACCGGCCGCACCCGGGCGCACCGAGCCGAGGCCCTCGAACGGGCACTCGACGCCGTGCGCCGCGGCGCGACCTCGGTCGTCCTCGGGATGCCGCCCGACCTCGGCGCGGCGGGCGTGGACCTCGTCGCCCGCGAGGTCGCCGAGCCGCTCCGCGAGGCGCTCGGGCGATGAGCCCGAGCGTCGCCATCACCCGCAACGCCACGGCCGAGGAGCCGACCACGTCGACGAGCCGCGCGAAGGGCCGCCGTCCGATGCGACCGTCCTGCGCGGTCCGCGCATCGGCGCGATGATGGACCGGTGACCACCGACGACCCGCTCCCGCCGGATCCCGCCCAGTACGACTCCCCGCGCGCCGTCCGTGCCCGGGCCAAGGGACTCGATGCCCCGTACATCGCGGGCGGCGCGGACCCGGAACCCGGTCCGGGCCTGGCCGAGGAACGCCGCTACGGCAAGCTGCTCGTGGCCATGGTCGTGATCATCGTCGCGGCGGGTTTCGTCGTCGGCACCGCCATCGCCCTGTTCGGGCCGGCCGGCGGACGCTGACCCGCCCGTGACGACACGCGGCCTGCCCTCGCGAGCGATCGGAACGAGCGACTGGGAGTCCGCCCACGAGCGGCTCGTGACCACCCTGCGCGACCTCATCCGGATCCCGTCGGTCAACCCGCCCGATCCCGCCACGCCCGACGGCGAGCTGCGCGTGGCGACGTACCTCGCCGGGCGGCTGACGGCGCTCGGGCTCGAGCCGGAGATCGTCGAACCCGTGCCCGGTCGCGGCTCCGTCCACGCCCGCCTGCGCGGCGACGGCGGTGGCGGCGAGCCGTTCCTGCTCCTGTCGCACCTCGATGTCGTGCCGGCCCCGGCCGACCGCTGGACGCACGACCCCTTCGCGGCCGACATCGCCGACGGCTACGTCTACGGCCGAGGGGCGGTGGACATGAAGGGCATGGTGGCGATGGAGCTGGGCGTGGTGGAGCGCCTGGTCGACGAGGCCCGGACCGCCGGGCTCGACCCCGCCCGCGACCCGATCCCCGGCCTGCGTCGCGACGTCCTGTTCACCTGCACCGCGGACGAGGAGGCCGGGGCGGCCGCGGGCGCGCGCTGGATCGCCGAGCACCGCCCGGGCTGGCTGCGGGCGGCCGGGGCCGTCAACGAGTGCGGTGGCGTGTCGGTCACCGTCGCCGGCCGCCGCCTGTACCCCATCCAGGTCGCGGAGAAGGGCTTCCTGGCGTACCGCATCCACGTGCGCGGCACGTGGGGCCACGGCTCCATGCCGCGCGAGGACAACGCCGTGGTCATGGCCGCGACGATCGTCGATCGACTGGCCGCACCGGGCCCCGTGCGCCTGACCCCGGTCTTGGCCCGCTTCCTGGAGGCAGCCGCCGCGGCCCTCGGTGGCGAGGCGGCGACCACCATGCGCCGGATCGCGGCCGGCGACGCCGATGCCGACCGCGCCCTCGAGGCGCTGTGCGACCCGATGTATGCCCGCGCGCTGCGCGCGCTCGTCCGCCAGACCCTCAGCCCGGACGTCATCTCGGCCGGGGTCAAGTACAACGTCATCCCCGGCGACGCCGTGCTCGAGGTCGACTGCCGGATCCTACCGGGCAGCACGGAGCCGGACATGCGAGCCGAGGTGGAGGCCCGCATCGGGCCCGACCTGCTGCCGGCGTGCGAGATCGAGCTGATGGTCTACGGCGAACCCGTCGAGTCACCGGCTGCGGGCGCCTTCTACGACAACCTTGTGGCGACGCTGCGCGACCACGACCCGGACGGCGTGCCGCTGCCGGTCATGGCCCCGTTCGCCACGGACGCCAAGGCGGCGGCCCTGGTGGGCACGCCCGTGTACGGCTTCTCGCCGCTGCGCCTCGCCCCCGACGAGCGCTTCCTGGAGCGCTTCCACGGCGTCGACGAGCGCGTGTCGCTGGACGCCCTGCGCTTCGGGCTGCCCGTCCTGTACGACGTGGTCCGCCGCTTCTGCGCCTGAGGCGCCTAGGTCCCGTCCTCGCGGCGCGCCCGGATGAGCCGTCCGCGCCGGCTGATGGCATGGGTCGCCAGGGCGGCCACGCCCATCGCCACGATCGCACGCTCCGGCGTCGGCATCGGGCGGACCGCCGACAGGAACTGCTCGGCCCGGGCGCGGTCCACGACGCGCAGCACGGCGTGGCCACGGGGCGTCAGGCGGAGGACCTTCTGGCGGCGATCGGCCTCCTCGATGGCGCGCTCGACGAGGCGACGCCGGACCAGGCCGTCGATCAGGCGGGACGTCGCCGACGGCGATCGATTGATCGAGTCCGCCAGCTCGCCGACGGTCAGGGTCGAGCCATCCGCCAGCACGTACAGGGCGGCCAGCTGGGTGAAGCCCAGGCGCAGGTCGCCGAGCTGGCTGGCAAAGCCGATGACGAGCTCGCGCCAGAGGGCTCGGCCCATGGCCACGCGCTCGCTGATCTGGCGCACGTTCTGGATGCGCTGGCCGGCGGCGAGCACGGGCGCGGACAGGTCCGCCTCGAAGCGCTTGGCGATGGCCCGGGCGGGGGCGGGTCTGGTCGGTCGACGCGGTTCGTGCATGGCAGTGCCAAGCGTAGCGCGTGACGGGCGACGCGTGCACCCCTGCACGCGAATCGCCGGTCGGCGCCCGCGCGCCGACTACCCTTCGCCGCGATGTCATCGATCGCCTTCGTCTTCCCCGGCCAGGGCTCGCAGTCCGTGGGCATGGGCCGGGATCTCGCCGCGTCCTCACCCGCGGCGGCCGCCGTGTGGGCCGCCGCCGATGCCGCCCTCGGCGAACCCATCAGCACGATCGCGTGGGAGGGCCCGGCCGAGACGCTGGACCTGACCCAGAACGCCCAGCCGGCCCTCCTGGCGGCCAGCATCGCCATCCTCGAGTCCCTGCGCGAGCGTTGGGCGGCCGCCGGCCGGGCCGGTCCCACGCCCGCCTTCGCGGCCGGTCACTCGATGGGCCAGTACTCGGCCCTGGTGGCCGCCGGCGTCATCTCCCTGGCGGACGGCGTGCGCCTCGTGCGACGTCGAGGCGAGCTGATGCAGGCCTCCGGGCAGGGACGCGACGGAGCGATGGCCGCCCTGATCGGCCTCGACGACGCGCGGCTCCCCGAGCTCGTCGCCGCGGCCTCCGCCCACGGCGTCTTCGTGGTGGCCAACCGGAACTCCCCGGGCCAGGTCGTGGTCTCGGGTGAGCGCCCGGCGATCGAGGCCGGCGCGACGCTCGCCCGGGAGCTGGGCGCCAAGCGCGCGATCGTCCTGCCGGTCAGCGTCGCCGCCCACTCGCCGCTCATGGCGGAGGCGGCCGACGGGCTGCGCGACACGCTCGTGCCCGTCGCCTTCGCGGATCCGGAGACGCCGCTCCTGGCCAACGCCGACGCCCACGTGATCGGCACGGCCGAAGGCGCCCGTTCCGAGCTGGTCGACCACCTGACCGCCGGCGTCGACTGGGTCGGTGCCGTCGAGTCGATGATCGAGGCCGGGGTCACGACCTTCGTCGAGGTCGGGCCGGGCAAGGTCCTGACCGGCCTCATCAAGCGCATCGCCCCCGACGTCGAGGTCGTCCCGGCCGACGACCCGGCGTCCGCCGACCGACTCGCCGCC
>JBKHXL010000107.1:0-10789 GCA_046566045.1 Candidatus Limnocylindria bacterium | reverse complement strand
ATCCTGTCCTCGGCCATCGTGGTGTCCTTTCGTGTCGTCGGTTTCTTACTTCCAACGACGCGAGGATGACGCGGTGGCCGTTCCGATTCACGGCCCCGCTGTTACACCACTATGGGGACACGACCCGGCGGGTCGCGCTCGGCGGGTCGGCGCCCGGTTCGGCGGGCCGGCGGGTCGGCGCTCTGCGCTCGGCGTCCGGTTCGGCGTGTCCGGCCCGTCGGCGTGTCCGGCCCGTCGGCGGTCGGGCGTTCTTCATGTCCGGCCCTCGGCGCGGGGCGAAGTTCCCATAGGCCAGGGTGGGCGACCTTAGTACCTAACGTCATAAGTACATGCACATATATTCGCTCCAGTCCTGGAGTATGCTCTCCTCCGAGAGGAGGGTTGTGCATGCCAAGGCGAAGCCCGTTTGGCATCAGCCTCGATCCGGAGACCCGCGAGATCCTGGAGCGGCGGGGCCGACGGTATACGTTGCCGTATCGAGAGGTCGTCCGAGCCCAGTTGGTCCTCTTGGCGGCGGAGGGCCTCGACAACGACGACATCGCGGCGCGGCTCAACACCCGGCGTGAGGTGGTCAGCAAGTGGCGCAAGCGCTTCTTCGAGGAGGGCCTCGCCGGCCTCGAGGAGCGACCGCGGCGCGGGCGTCCGGCGCGCTTTTCCCCCCAGCCTCGCGGTTGAGATCAAGGCCATCGCCTGCGAGCTGCCGGCGCTGCTCGGGCTGCCGCTGGCCCGGTTCCACGTGCCCGACATCCGGGCCGAGGTGCTCCGCCGCGGCCTGGTGGCCGAGATCAGCGACACCACCATCTGGCGCTGGTTGTCGGCCGACGCGATCGCCCCCTGGCGCCACCGGAGCTGGATCTTCCCGCGCGACCCCGACTTCGAGGTCAAGGCCGGACGCGTGCTCGACCTGTATGCCGGTCGCTTCGAAGGTCGTCGGCTACGGCGTGGCGAGTACGTCGTGTCGGCCGACGAGAAGACGAGCATCCAGGCCCGGATCCGCTGCCATCCCAGCCTGCCGCCGGCGCCCGGGCGGGCCATGCGCGTCGAGCACGAGTACGACCGTGGCGGGGCGCTCCAGTACCTGGCTGCCTGGGACGTCCACCGCGCCAAGCTCTTCGGCCGCTGCGAGCCGACGACCGGGATCGAGCCCTTCGGGCGACTGGTGGCCCAAGTGATGAGCCAGCCGCCGTACGCCGCCGCCAAGCGCGTCTTCTGGATCGTCGACAACGGCTCCTCGCACCGCGGCCAGGCGTCGGTCGAGCGACTCGAGACGGCGTGGCCGAACCTCCGCCTCATCCACCTGCCCATCCATGCCAGCTGGCTCAACCAGATCGAGATCTACTTCAGCGTCATCCAGCGCAAGGTGCTCAGCCCGAACGACTTCGCCGATCTCGCCGCTGTTGAGCACCGGCTGCTCGCCTTCGGGGAACGCTACGAGCAGCTCGCGACGCCGTTCGAGTGGAAGTTCACCCGAGCCGACCTGCGCCGGCTGATGGTCAGGCTGGAGCGCTCACCCCTGGTCGGAGCTGCCGCGTGAGGGCCAGCGATACGTGCTCGAACTTCCGACCCAGAGCACTTAGCCACCGGATTTCTCCCGTACGCCGCGGTGAGTGGCCGCAGGGAACGATGGCGGTCGTGCGCACGCTCAAGCGCGAGTCGGGACCGCTGGTGTCCCTCATCCAGTGCCCGCTCCAATGGCATATGGGAAGAACGGGCGGCAACGGGCGGCCCGGGCGGCCCGGGCGGCCCGGGCGGCCCGGGGTCGGAGCGCGAGGCCGGAACGCGGGGCCGGAACGCGGGGCCGGAACGCGGGGCCGGAGCGAGCCCAGAGGACGCCGGCCGGGGAATCGGAGCGCGCGGCCGCAGCGCAACGGACGCCGCAGCGCAACGGACGCCGCAGCGGACGCCAGCCCGGCCACTCCGCGTTCGGGCCCACGACCCCGCGCGGCGTCGCGCTAGACTTCGCAGTCATGGCCCACCACGACGACACCCCGCTTCCCCAGACCCGCGACGAGCTCATGGCGCTGCATCGCGCCACCCGGTCGCGGCGCAACAAGGCGCCGCACGGCAGCGAGGAGCACGCCGCCGCCATCGACCTGATCGGCCGCATCGAGGTCGAGATCGCCCGCATCGAGCGGGCCATGGATCCGCCGCTCGTCTGAGCGGCAGGCGCCCATGACGGCCGAGCCGGGTCCATCGCTGACGGCCGAGCCGGGTCCAGCCGACCGACGCGTCCGGGTCTACGAGGTCGGCCCACGCGACGGCCTGCAGAACGAGGCGGTCGCCATCCCGACCGCGACGAAGGCGCGCTTCATCGAGTTGCTGCTTGCCGCCGGTCTGCGCGAGATCGAGGCGACCTCGTTCGTGTCGCCGACGGCGGTCCCGCAGTTGGCCGACGCGGAAGCGCTGCTCGCCGCCGTGGCCGCGCTGCCCGGCGCCGGCGCCGCCCGCCTCCCGGTCCTCGTCGCCAACGAGCGCGGCATGGCCCGCGCCGAAGCGGCCGCCCGGGCGACCGGCGCCACCGACGCGATCGCGGTCTTCACCGCCGCGACCGACGCGTTCACGACGGCCAACATCGGGATGACCGTCGACCAGTCGATCGAGGCCTTCGCGCCCATCCTGGCCCGAGCCGGCGAGCTTGGCTGGTGGCGACGCGCCTACGTCTCGACCGCGTTCGGCTGCCCCTACCAGGGCCGCGTGGACCCAGCCGACGCCGTCGCGGTCGCGCGCCGCCTGCTCGACCTCGGCGCCGACGAGCTGTGCTTCGGCGACACGATCGGCGTCGGCGTCCCGGACCAGGTCGCCGAGCTGGTCGCGCTCGCCGAGGACGCGGGCATCCCCGTGCAGCAGCAGGCATACCACTTCCACGACACGCGGGGCACCGCCCTGGCCAACGTCGCGATGGGCCTCGCGGCGGGCGTCCGGACCTTCGATTCGAGCACCGGCGGGACGGGTGGCTGCCCGTACGCGCCGGGCGCCGCGGGCAACCTCGCAACGGAGGACCTGGTCTATCTCCTGGACGCGTCGGGCTGGGATCACGGCGTCGCCCTCGACGGCGTGCTGGCGGCGGCGGCGTTCATCGCCGACGCGATCGGGCGGCCGCTCGCCAGCAAGGTCGGCCAGGCCGGCGGCTGGGCCGCCATCGCCCCGGCCTGAAGCGCGCTATCCTCGCGCCACCATGGACGGCGTCGTGCTCGTGCTGAACCAGAACTACGAGCCGCTCAACGTCTGCAACCTGCCGCGGGCCTTCCGCCTCGTGTTCGGGGAGAAGGCCGAGGTGATCGAGTACGACCACCAGATGGTGCGGACGCCGCGGACGGAGTTCCGCGCGCCCTCGGTCATCCGGCTCCAGTACCTGATCCGCCGGCCGCGACCGCGGGTCAAGCTCAGCCGGCGCGAGGTCTTCGCCCGCGACCGGCACACCTGCCAGTACTGCGGCCGGCAGGCCCACGACATGACGCTCGACCACGTGGTGCCGCGCCACCGAGGCGGTGGCCACACGTGGGAGAACCTCGTGACCGCGTGCAAGCCGTGCAACCACCGCAAGGGCGGCAAGACCCTCGAGGAAGCGCGCCTGCGCCTGCAGCGCGAGCCCCACGAGCCACGCAGCGACATCTACTCGCTGTTCACGCCGTACCTCGTCGACGACCGCAACGACGCCTGGCGGTCCTACCTCTTCCTGGGGAAGAACTGACCGAGTCCGATCGTCCGTCGGCGAGTCGAGCGGGCAGGCGTGCCGCGCTCGTCGCGGCGCGCGCGGCCGACGTCGCTGCCGCGGTCCCCCCTGCCGTGCTGGAGATCATGGCCTCGCTCCAGGGCGCGGGCCACGCCGCCTGGGTGGTCGGTGGCTCGCTGCGCGACACGCTGCGCGGCGCCGACCCCGACGACTGGGACCTGGCCACGTCCGCGCTGCCGGAGCAGACGCAGGCGCTGTTCGACGACGCCGTCTACGAGAACGCCTTCGGCACGGTCGGGGTGCGCACCGGCGACCCGCGCGTCGGCGTCGTGGAGGTCACCACCCTCCGCGCCGACCACGACTACGCCGACTTCCGGCGGCCCCATCGCATCGAGTTCACCGACGACATCGAGCTCGATCTCGCCCGCCGTGACGTGACCACCAACGCGATCGCCTGGGGGGGACGACCGGGCGAGCCACCGGCGCTGGTGGACCCCCACGGCGGCCTCACGGATCTCGAGGCCGGCATCCTGCGCGCGGTCGGCGACCCGCGCCTGCGCTTCGAGGAGGACGCCCTGCGCATGCTCCGGGTCGTGCGCTTCGCGGCGACGCTGGGCTTCGACATCGAGCCCGGGACGCTGGCCGGCATCCAGGCGCGGGCCGATCGGATCCGGCACCTGTCCGGCGAGCGCATCGCGGCCGAGCTGGCGCGGATGCTGGCGGCTCCGCGACCCTCGGTCGCGCTCCGCCTCCTGGCCGACCTCGGGCTGCTCGTCGGCATCTCCCCCGAACTCGCCGCCCAGCGCGGCGTACCCCAGAACAAGCTTCCCGGCGAGGACCTCTGGGACCATACGATGCGGGCGGTGGACAACGCCGCGCCGGAGCCGTCGTACCTGCGCATGGCGGCCCTCCTGCACGACATCGGCAAGCCCGACACGATGGCCGACGGGCGCTTCCTGGGCCACGATTCGCTCGGGGCGGAGCTCGCGGGAGCCCTGCTCGACCGGCTGCGCTGGCGCCGCGACGAGCGCGAGCGGATCGTCCACCTCGTGCGCCACCACATGTACGGCTACGTGCCCGACTGGTCGGATGCCGCGGTCCGGCGGTTCATCGCCAAGGTCGGACCCGAGGCGCTGCCCGACCTGTTCCTCCTGCGCGAGGCGGACAACCTCGGATCGGGCCGCGAGGCCGGCGCCGGCGACCTGGCTGAGATCCGCGAGCGGGTGCAGCGCGAGATCGAGGCCGGCCTGGTGCTCGACCTGCACGGCCTGGCGGTCGACGGCGACGACCTCCAGCGCGAACTGGGCATCCCGCCCGGACCACGCCTCGGGACGATCCTCGACGCGTTGCTCGACCGGGTCATCGCGGACCCGGAGGTCAACCGCCCGCCCGTCCTGCTCGCGATCGCCCGGGCCATGCTCAAGGAGCCGACCACGTGATCGAGCTGCTGCTCGAGGCCGAACGCGCCCTGTCGATGGGTCGCGCGGATCGCGCCGAGACGCTGTACCGACAGGTCGCTGACGCCGATCCGCGGAACTCGATCGCGGTGGTCGGTCTCGCCCGGGTCGCGCTCGAGCGCGCCGACGATGCCGGCGCCCTGGTCCTCGCCCGGCGCGCCCTCGCGATCGACGCGGAGAACGTCGCGGCGCAACGTCTCGTCCAGCGGCTCGAGGAGGTGATCCGCACCCGCGGCGATGCGCTCCCCGAGGCCGAGGCACCCGGCGCCGGCCAGACATCCGACGCCGGGCAGGCCGTGTCGGCCGATCCCTCGCCCGCAGCGGCCGGGGCCGCGACCGACGACCCGCCACCGGTGCCGCTGCGACCGACCCCATTCGATGGCGACGACCCGGTCCTCGCGCCGCTCCCCGATGCCCGCGACCCCGCGCCGCGGCATCGGCCCGCCCCACCCGAACCGCCCGCCGCCGCGCCCGCCCGCCGGTCGCTGCTCGACCGACTGCGCGGCCGCTGAGCCCGTATCGTGACGGCATGACCACCATCCTCGTCACCGGCGGTGCCGGCTACGTCGGCTCCGTGTCGGTCGAAGCCATCCTGGGAGCGGGCCACCGCGTCGTCGTGCTCGACGACCTGACCACGGGCCACCGCTCGGCCGTCCCGGATCGGGCGACGCTCGTGGTGGGCAGCTATGGGGACGGGGCGCTCGTCACCCGCCTCGTCCAGGAGCACGGCATCGAGGCCATCCTCCACTGCGCGGCGCGCTCGCTGGTCGGTGAGTCGATCGCCGCGCCGGCCCGCTATTACAGCGACAACGTGGCCGGCGGGGTGTCCCTGCTGGAGGCAGCCAGGACGGCCGGCGTCGAGCGCATCGTCTTCTCGTCCACCGCGGCGGTCTACGGCGAACCGGAGGCGACCCCGATCCCCGAGGACGCGCCGCTCCGCCCGATCAATCCGTACGGCGAGACCAAGCGCACGTTCGAGGGCGCCCTGCGCTGGTACGGCCAGGCCTACGGCCTGCGCTCCGTGTCACTGCGCTATTTCAACGTGGCCGGCGCCACCGCGGCGCTCGGCGAGGCCCACGATCCCGAGACGCACCTCATCCCGAACGTGCTCAAGGCGGTCGAGCGGGGCACCTCGATGACCCTCTTCGGCGACGACTACCCGACGCCCGACGGGACGTGCATCCGCGACTACATCCACGTCGCGGACCTGGCCTCCGCGCACCTGCTCGCGATCGAGGCGACGGCGCCCGGCGATCCGCGCCTGCCGGAGGCGGCGCTGGTCTGCAACCTGGGCATCGGTGGCGGGTTCAGCAACCGCCAGGTCATCGAGACGGCGTCGGCGGTGACCGGACGCGCGATCCCGGTCGACATCGGGCCGCGACGCCCCGGCGATCCGCCGGTCCTCGTGGCGGCCGTCGAGCGGGCCCGGACGGTTCTCGGCTGGCAGCCGGAGCACCCCTCGCTCGAGGCGATGATCGGATCGGCCTGGGCCTGGCGCCAGGCCCATCGCGGCGGCTACCCGGACTGACGGAAACCTAGTCGCGCGGCTCGAGCGGCGCGGTGGACGGGGCGAGACGCGTCGGCGGCGGCTCGGCCTTCACGTTCGGGATCTCGCCGCTGCCCGCCCAGTCGTCGCGCACCGGCCAGACCAGCCACAGGCCGATGAGCATGGTCACGAGCAGGCTCAGGACCGCGATCTGGTACGCCCCGACCCCCATCGTGTCGAGGAACAGGAACAGGATCACGCCGTACAGCAGCTGTCCGACGACCTGCGAGCCCTTGCCGACCAGGCCGTACAGCCCGAAGAACTCGCCGATGCGCTCCGGCGGTGACAGGCGGACCATCAGCACGCGGTCGGCCACGGACACCCCGCCGAGGCCGGACCCGAGGATCGCCCCGGCGACGAGGAACGGCAGCAGCCCGTCGGCACCGAAGCCGAGAGCCACGCCGCCGAGCACGAGTCCGACCGCCCACGACCAGAGCACGATCATGAGGGTCCGCTTCGGCCCGATCCGGTCCGCCAGCCAGCCCCACGCGAACGACATCGCGATGGCGACCACGGTCAGGCCGAGCAGGATGACGTTGGCGGTGGCATCCGACACGAGCAGGGCCTCGGTGGTGACCACGCTCATGACCACGATGACCGTGTTGACCGCATCGCTGTAGAAGAACCGGCCGACGAGGAACCGGCCGAGCCCCGGCACCTGGCGGGCGTGCCCGATCGACACCCGGAGCTGGCCGAGCGAGTCGACCACATCGCGCACGGTCAGCGGGCGCTCGGCGGCGTCGCGCCGCTCACGGACGACGAGGAAGATCGGGATCGCGAAGGCGAGATACAGCAGCGCCGCCAGCCGGAAGCGGTCGACCACCGCCACGTCGAGCAGGAAGATGAGCAACCCGACGAAGACCGTGCCGCAGTAGCCGATGGCGGTGCCGATGCCGGACAGCCGGCCGCGCGTCTCGGGCCTGGAGACCAGCTTGAGCGTCGCGTCGTAGTAGATGAGCGCCGCCTGGTAGGCGAAGTTCGCGACGATGAAGAACACGAGCCCGAGGAGCACCGGCACGTCGGCCACGAAGAACGTCGGCACGATGCACAGCGCGGTGAACGACAGCAGGAACGGCATGCGCCGGCCGCCGCGGTCCGAGATGGCGCCCAGGATCGGCGACACGATGGCGTTGACGCCGACGCTCAGGACGACCGCGATCGACAGCGCCACCGCGCCGTCGCGCGGCCCGAGCCGGTCGTTGAGGTAGAGCCCGATGGCCCCGGACACGACCGCGAAGCTGAAGATCGTGTTGGCGAAGTCGTACAGCGACCACGCCACCGGGACGATGGTCCGCCCCGACGGGGTCAGCCCCGCCAGGCCGCCGGCGCGGATCGCGGGATCTCCGGGGGGAGCGGCGGCGGACACGGCGCGATGATACGCGTCGCGGAGCGCGTAGGATGGCCCCGATGCGCGACCTGGACCTCCTCGATCTCGCTCGCTCCGTGGTGCCCCCCAGTTTCGCGGGCGGCGTCCGCCGGATCGCCGACCCGGTCGTCGAGCCCCTGTGGGAAGGGCTCCGGGTCGTGGTCGCGGCCAGCGCGGGCCAGGCCGTCATGGTCGAGGCCGGCGAGCCGGTCGAGGCCCATCCCGAGGTCGTCGAGGCGTTCGCCGCGGCGACCGATGCCACGTGCGACGGGATCGTCGCCGAGGCGTGGCTGACCCGCCAGGTCGCCACCGGCGACGTCGGCGTCTACACCGGCCTCGGCACCGAGGTCCCGGGCGCCTCGGCGTACCTGGGACGCGTCCTGCTGGGTTCGCGCGCCGTGCGCATCAGGGAGACGACCGAGCGCCTGGAGGCCGGCCAGTCGGCGCGCGAGATCGGCGCGGAGGATCCGGTCAACCTCGTCGCCGTCGACCTGCTCTGGCTCGACGGCGCGTGGCTCCTCGACGTCCCGCTCCAGGAGCGCAAGCGCATCCTCGAGTCGGTCGTGCCGACCGGCGAGCTCGTGCGCCCGGGGATCCACGTCCGGCCACCCGTCGACACGTGGGTCGGATCGTGGCGCGCGCAGGGCTTCAAGGGCATGACCTACCGCGCGGCGAACTCGCGCTACCGACCGGGAACGGCCGCCGCGGACTGGGCCACGACCCCGATGCCGAGGCGCTGACGGGTCCACCCAGCGAACCGCGGGGACACAGGCCGCTCAGGGTGGTAGGGTGGGGCGGATGCCTGAGACGAGCCTCAGTCCCGCCATCCGCGACGAGATCGCGCGGCTGGACACCGCCGACATCATGGTCGGCATCCCGTCCTTCAAGAACGCCTCGACCATCGGCTACGTGGTGCGCGCCGCCCAGGCCGGCCTGGTCCAGTACTTCCCGGACCTGCGCCCCGTGCTCGTCAACTCCGATGCCGGGTCGCCCGACGGCACGGGCCGCGTCGTGGTCGAGACGGAGCCGCCGGACTACATCGAGCAGATCCTGCTCACCCGCCCGAGCCACCGCCTCCAGCGGGTCAGCCTGACCTACCCGGAGATCGACGGCGTCGGCGGCAAGGGAGCCGCGCTGCGCACGATCTTCGAGATCGCCGACGCGCTCAAGGTGCAGGCCCTCGTCGTCGTCGACTCCGACCTGCGCAGCATCGTGCCCGAGTGGATCGAGCTGCTGGCCGGCCCGATCCTCAAGGGCGGCTACGACTTCACCGCCCCGCTGTATGCCCGCTACAAGTACGACGGCACGATCACCAACACCGTCACGTACCCGCTCACGCGGGCGCTCTACGGTCTGCGCATCCGTCAGCCGATCGGGGGCGACTTCGGGGTCAGCGGCGACCTCATCCGGCACTATCTCGAGCTGGACGACTGGACCGAGGACGTCAGCAAGTTCGGCATCGACATCTGGATGACGACGTCGGCCCTGACCGGCGGCTTCGCGGTCTGCCAGACCCGCCTCGGGGCCAAGGTCCACGACCCGAAGGACCCCGGCTCGGACCTCGGGCCGATGTTCCGCCAGGTCGTCGGCACGATCCTGCGCCTGGCCAACCGCTATCCGAAGCACTGGATGGGGATCAACGGCTCGCACGACGTGCCCGCCTACGGGTTCGAGCGGGTCATCGATCCGCCACCCCTCGAAGTGAACACCCTGCGGCTCCTGTCCGAGTTCGCGGCCGGCTCGCTGACCCTCGCCGACACGTGGCGCTCGATGCTCGCGCCGGAGACGTACGAGATGGTCATGGCCCTCGCCCCCGAAGCCGGCAGGCTCGCCGACCAGGCCCAGGCGAAGCTCGGCATCGGCGGCGACGCGGCGTCCACGACGGCCAGCACGGCCGAGATGGCCGAGGCGGTCAGCTCGTTCCACTTCCCCGACGATCTGTGGGCCAGGGTCGTCTACGACCTGGTCATCGCGGCGCGCGATCCCAAGCCGTCGCTGGAGACCCTCGTGGCATCGCTCGTGCCCATCTACTTCGGCCGGGTCGGGTCGTTCGTCATCGAGAACCGCAACGTCACGACGGAGCAGGCGGAGGATCGCGTGGAGCGCCAGGCCCGGGAGTTCGAGTTGCTCAAGCCATACCTCGTCCAGCGCTGGCGCGACGCCGAGGCCGACTCGTCATGACCGTCGCGTCGACGCCGCTGCCGGGCCGCATCCTCATCCCGGTCGCCAACCCGGCCACGGCCGAGGAGCTCATCCGCCTGGGCGCGGCGATGCTCGACCCGCGGGCGCGCGAGCTGTCCGCCCTTGGCATCGTCGAGGTTCCCGAGGGGATGCCGCTGAGCGAGGGCGCCACCCGCGCCCGGCACGCCCGCCGGCTCCTCCAGAAGGTCCTCGATTACGCGCCCGACGGCACGACCATCCAGCCCATCGTGCGCATCGGGCGCCATGCGGCCGAGGGCATCGTCGAGGCCTGCGCCGAGCAGGAGGCCGACCTCATCATCTTCGGCTGGGGCGGCAAGACCCCCGTCGGCACCGGCGGCAAGCCGGGCGGCCCGACCGTCTTCTCGACCACGATCGATGAGGTCGTGCGCGAGTCGCCGGCGGACATCGCCGTGGTCAAGCAACGCGGCGCGACGAGCATCAAGCGCGTCCTCGTGCCCGTCCGCGGCGGCCCTCACGCGGAGCTCGCGCTGCGCTACGCGGACGCCATCGCCTCGCACCACGACGCGACGGTCGTGGCTCTCCCT
>JBKHXL010000106.1:0-7294 GCA_046566045.1 Candidatus Limnocylindria bacterium | reverse complement strand
ACCGGGAGCGGCGGTGTCATCGTGGCCCACGAGGGGCGACCGACCCAGGCCGTCTCCCCGGTCCTCACCGAGCGGCAGCACTCACGGGAGCCTCTGCCACCGGGAGGGTAGTCCAGTGACCGCCCCGACCCTGGCCCACCCGCCGGTCCGACGCCGGCGCGGCCTGAGGCGCGGACGCGTCGCGCTCCACATCGTCCTGGTGATCATCGCCGTCGTCTGGCTGGTGCCGGCGGTGGGGTTGTTCATCAACTCGTTCCGGCCGTCGGCCGAGATCTCGAACTCGGGCTGGTGGACCGCGCTGTTCCCGCCGTTCGAGTTCACGTTCTCCAACTACGAGGACGTGCTCAACCGACAGGGACTCGACCGGGCGTTCATCAACAGCCTGTTCATCACCATCCCGGCGACCGTCATGGTCCTGGTCGTCGCGGCCTTCGCCGCGTACGCCTTCGCCTGGATGGATTTCCGAGGCAAGAACGTCCTGTTCGTCGGGGTCGTCGGGTTGCTGGTCGTGCCGCTGCAGGTCTCGCTCATCCCGATCCTGCGCCTGTTCGCCGAGAACGGGATCGCCGGCACGTTCCTGGCGGTCTGGCTCGCGCACACCGGGTTCGGCCTGCCGTTCGCGATCTTCCTCCTGCGCAACTACATGGGCGGCCTGCCCCGCGAGGTGTTCGAGTCGGCGGCCATCGATGGCGCCGGTCCGGCGACATCGTTCTTCCGACTCGCCCTCCCGATGAGCGTGCCGGTACTGGCGTCCCTCGCCATCTTCCAGTTCCTGTGGGTCTGGAATGACCTGCTGGTCGCGCTCGTGTTCATCGGCCCCGTGCCGGAGAACCAGCCGCTGACGGTGGTGGTGGCCAACCTGGTCAACTCCCAGGGCGGTCAATGGCACCTGCTGACAGCTGCAGCGTTCATCGTGATGGTCCTGCCGCTGATCGTCTTCTTCTCGCTCCAGCGCTACTTCGTACGCGGCATCACCGGCGGGGCCGTCAAGGGCTGACCCGTCGGACCCTCCCGCGGCCCGGGCGGACCTCCTCCCGTCCGGGCCGCCGGACCCTAGCGGCCGAGCCGGTCCCGGAGGCGCTCCAGCGTCGCTGCCAGCTCCGCCTCCCGGACGCGCGCGCCGTCAACCACGGCCGCCGGGGCACGCGACAGGAAGGCGTCGTCCGCCAGCCGCTGGCGGGCGGCCGCGAGCCGTCCCTCGGTCTCATCCAGCTCACGCTCCAGGCGGGCGCGCTCAAGGGCCTCGGCCGCCGGGTCCGTGACCTCCTCGGCGGGCAGCAGGCGCGCCTCGATCGCGCCGACCAGGGCGGTCAGGGCCTGGGGGTCGTCGGACAGGGCCTCGCGCGTCAGGCGACGCTCCAGAGGCCGGGCGCGCGCGAGGCGCTCGACCGCGGGGCGCAGGGCCTCGAACGTGGTCCCCAGCTCGACGGGGATCGCGACCTCGGTGGGCAGCCACGCGCCGGCCTCCAGGCGAGCCTCCGACCGGGCGTTACGCAGCGCCCCGACCAGGTCGATGATCGCGCCGACCTCCGCCTCGATGGCGCGGTCGCGCTCCCCCACCCCGGGCCAGCGCGCGACGATGAGCAGGTCCGGGTCGCTCGCCCGGTGCGGGAGCGTGCCCCACAGGGCCTCGGTCACGAAGGGCATGACCGGGTGGAGCAGGCGCAGGTAGGTGTCCAGGACCTCGACGAGCGCCCACCACGTCGCCTCCAGATGCTCCGCCGGCAGGTCCGCTGCCGCCAGGCGCACCTTGGCGAATTCGAGGCCCCAGTCGCAGTACTCGTTCCAGATGGCCTCGTACAGCGTGCGCGTGACCTCGCCGAAGGCGAGGTCGGCCATCGCCGCGTCCACGGCCTCGACCGTCGCCGCCGCGCGCGACAGCAGCCACCGTTCGGCCGGACCGAGGTGCCGCTCGTCCGGCAGGCGGCGCTCGGCCCCCGCCGGGATCGACGCCGGCCGCGCGCCGATGACGTAGCGCGTGGCATTCCATAGCTTGTTCGCGAAGTTCCGGGCGTTCTCCAGCTTGACCGGCCCGAAGCGCTGGTCCTGGCCGGGTGTCGCGCCGTGGATGAGGGCAAACCGCAGGGCGTCGGCACCGGTCTCGTCGATGACCCCGAGCGGGTCGACCACGTTGCCCTTCGTCTTGCTCATCTTCCGGCCCTCGGGGTCGCGGATGAGCCCGGACAGGTAGACGGTGTGGAACGGTGCCTCGTCGGTCAGGTGCAGCCCGAGCATGACCATCCGGGCGACCCAGAAGAACAGGATGTCGTAGCCCGTCTCCATCACCGACGTCGGGTAGTAGCGCCGCAGGTCGTCGGTGGCGTGCGGCCAGCCGAGCGTGCTGAACGGCCACAGGCCCGAGCTGAACCACGTGTCGAAGATGTCGGGGTCCTGGGTCAACGTGGCCGCGCCGCTGCCGCACACCTCGCACGCGGCCGGGCCGTCGACCGCAGCCGTGACCGTGGCATGGCCGTCCGGGCAGTACCAGGCCGGGATGCGGTGGCCCCACCACAGCTGGCGACTGACGTTCCAGTCGCGGATGCCGGTCAGCCAGTGCTCCCACGTCCTGTCGAAGCGCTCGGGCAGGATGCGGATCCGCCCCGACCGGGTCGCCTCGAGGGCTCGCTCCGCGAGCGGCCCGGTGCGGATGAACCACTGGGTCTTGAGCCGCGGCTCGACCACGTCGCCGCTGCGCTGGCAACGACCGATGATCATCTCGTGGGCCGCCTCCGCGGCGACGTCGCCGCGAGCCGCCAGCGCCTCCAGGATGGCCGTCCGCGCCACGTAGCGGTCGAGCCCGTCGTAGGAGGTTCCCGTGTCGACGACCGTCGCATCGTCGGCCAGGACCGTCGGGGCGGCCAGCCCGTGGCGCAGGCCGGTCGCGCGGTCCTCGGCATCGTGGGCCGGGGTGATCTTGACCGCGCCCGTGCCGAAGCCGCGCTCGACCACCTCGTCCGCGATGATCGGCACGTCGCGCTCGACGAACGGGATGCGCACGCGCCGGCCGACGAGGTCGCGGTAGCGCTCGTCGTCGGGATGGACCGCCACGGCGGTGTCGCCGAGGATGGTCTCCGGGCGTGTGGTCGCGACCGTGATGGTCGCGGCGGGGTCGGGCCGGCCGGTGCCCTCGTCCACGAGGTGGTAGCGGATCGACCAGAGCGTGCCCGTCTCCGGGGTCGGCACGACCTCCAGATCGCTGACGCTGGTGCGACAGCCCGGGCACCAGTTGACGAGCGCCTCGGTCCGGTAGGCGAGGTCGTCGCGATACAGCCGCTCGAACGCGACCCGCACGGCTTCGGCCGACCCGTCGTCCATGGTGAAGCGCAGGCGGCCCCAGTCGGCCGACGCCCCGACCCGGCGCTGCTGGGCGAGCATCACCTCGCGGGTCTCCGCGACGAACGCGTGCATCCGCTCGAGATAGCGCTCCCGACCGAGGCTGGCCCGGCTCTCCCCTTCCCTGGCGAGGATCCCGTCGAGCACGAACTGGGCCGCGATGCTGGCGTGGTCCAGGCCCGGCAGGAACAGGGACGCGTGCCCGCGCATCCGCGCATGCCGCACGACGAGGTCCTCCACGGCGGTCCGCTGCGCGTGGCCGAGGTGGAGTGAGCCGGTCACGTTCGGCGGCGGCTGGATGACCGTGAACGCGGGAAGGGCCGGATCGGCCGTCGACCCGGCGCCGTCAGGGGCGAACACGTCCGCATCGAGCCAGCGCTGGTAGATCGTCGCTTCGACGTCATCCGGCGTATAGGCCTTCGGCAGATCGGTCATGGGCGCCTCGGGAAACAGGACGCCCGCTCGTCCAGCGGACGAACGGGTCGTAGGGCTCCGGCTGGGTGCGGCTCCCGGCAGGTCCGGTGCCGTCCGCGGGTCAGGGCTAGCGGTCCTCGCCGTGCGCGCCGGAGTGTAGCACGCTGCGGGAGGCCGCCCAGGCGGCGATCTCGGCCCGGCGGGCCACCCCGAGCTTGGCCAGGATGTGCTCGATGTGGGCGGACACGGTCCTCGTCGCCACCCCGAGCTCGGTCGCGATCTCGCCGTTGGTCCGGCCGGTCGCGACCAGCCGGGCGACCTCGAACTCACGCGCGCTGAGTGGGTCCCACGGCGCCGGCTCCTGGCCGGCACGGTGGCTCGCTCGCCCGACCTCGTCGATCGCCCGCTCGATGGGCGGCGAGCCGAGCGGCGCCGCCCGCGCTCGCGCGGCGGCCAGCGCCTGCCCCGCCGGGCCGTGCAGACCGGCCCGCGCCAGGGCCCGGGCGAGGTCGATCTGGGCGAACGTCCCTTCCCACACCCGACCGCGCTCCTGCCATGCCGAGGCGGCGCGACCGAGGTGCTCGCGCGCCAGGGCCGTCCGACCATCGGCCAGCTCGACCAGGCCACGGGCGTGATCGATGGCGGGCAACGTGCCCGGGATGCCGCGCGCCTGCACCCGCGCCCCGACCTCGACCGTCCACGCCCGGGCCGCGCCGGGATCCCCGGCAGCGAGGGCCGCCCGTACGCCCGTGACGAGGAACGGGAACAGGTAGGCGGCGTCGTCGACCAGTCCGGATGCCTCGGCCGCCGCCCGGCAGTGGGCCAGCGCCGCCGCGGGGTTCCCCTCGGCCAGGGCCAGTTCGGCCAGCCCCCACAACGCCGGTGACAGGCGCTGCAATTCCGCCATGCGCAGGCCCAGCCCGTGGGCCTCGCCGAGATGCTCGGCCGCCTCCGCCAGGACACCCCGGCCGAGCGTGATGTAGCCGAGGACGATGCGCGCGGTGATCCTGGTGGTGATCCCGCCGCGCCCATCCGCCAGCGCGTGGCGTGCCACCACCTCGGCCTCGTCCCAGCGCCCGGTCGCCCACAGGACGTGGGCCAGGTGCGCGGCCATGTAGTGCCGATGGTTCCACAGCTGGACGCTCTCCGCGTAGGCGATGCCCTCGCGCAGCCACCGCTCGGCCCGCTCGTACTCGACCAGGACCGAGGCGCTCGTCCCGAGCATCCGATAGGCCCGCGCCGCTTCCTCCTCGAGCTCGAGCTCGAGCGTCCCGGCGATCGACGCCTCCAGGTTGCGCCAGCCCTCCTCCATCGCCCCGGCGAAGACCTGGCATACACCCAGGGTCGTCGCGGCGTGCCGTTCGATCGCACGCAGGCCCCCGGCGCGCGCCAGCCGGCCCGCCTGCCCGGCGGCCGCGATGCCCGCATCCAGGTCGCGGGCCAGCATGAACGCGGCAGCCAGCCCCGCTTCGAGCGTGGCCCGCGTCTCCAGCGCGGTCGGATCCGTCGGCAGCTCCGCGATCGCCTCCTCGAGCGCGGCTCGGCGCTCCGCCAGCGGCGCGCCGAGCAGGTGGCGGCAGCCCACCAGGGGCGCCACGACGCGGGCCGCATCGATCACCGAGCCGGCCTCGAGGTACGCCGACCGGGCGGCCTCGTATGCGCGCGCCGCGTCGGCATTCCGGTCGGTCGCGGCGCATCGCCCGGCGAACGCCTCATGGACCAGCGCCCGCTCCAGCGCGGGCACATCGGCGGGCATGCAGCGCAGGGCGATCGCCAGCAGGTCGCGCGCCTCGCCGTGGGAGCTCAGGGCGGCGGCGGCCGCCCCGGCGGCGCGTGCACGGTCGTACGCCTCCGCGCTGCGCCCGGCCCGCTCCAGGTGGAGAGCCGAGAACGCATCGGTCGCGAGGTCCGGGCGGGCTCTCGCGGCATCGGCGATCCGATCGTGCAGGCGGCGCCGCTCCGGTTCGGGCACGTGCTCGTAGATGACGTCGCACAGGAGGGCGTGCCGGAAACCGTAGCGGCCCGCGACGTGCGTGGGCTGGAGCAGGAAGTGCTCGATCAACTCGGCCATCGGGTCGGCAAGGTCGTCGGGCGCGCGGTCCAGCACGCCGGCCAGCAGCTCGATGTCGAACGCCTGCCCGACGACCGCACCCGCCCGGGCGACCTCGATCGCGTGCGGGCTGCGCGCCGCCATGCGGGCCAGGACGGCCGTCTCGAGCGTGTCCGGGACGTCCGCCAGGCGGACGCTGTCGGCCGATTCGGGCGGTGATGCCATCACCGCGTGGAGCTCCTCGATGTGGAGCGGGATGCCGTCGCTGCGAGCATGGACCGCCGCGGCCACCTCGTGCGGCGGCGGCATGTCCGAGCCGGCCAGCGCGGTCAGCATCATCGACGTTTCATCCACGGTCAGGCGGCGCAGGCGGACTTCCTCGGCCAGGCGCTGGGTGACGAGGCGAGCGCGCCAGTCGCGCATCGGCACGCGCGGGAAGAGCTCGTCGCTGCGATACGTCCCGACGAGCAGCAGAGGACGCTCGGCGACCTGCCGGGCCGCGCCCTCCAGGATCTCCAGGGTCAGGTCGTCGGACCAGTGGAGATCCTCCAGGACGACGATGGCCGGGCCGGCGTCGGCGATCGAGAGCAGCAGGTCGGCGACGTCGAGGGCGAGCAGGCGACGCCTGCGGTGGCCGTCGCCGACGCCGGACGCGCCCGCATCGAGTCGAGCCGCCAGGGCCGCACCGATCCCCTCCCCCGGCGCCGATCGCCGGAGCGAGCGGGCGAGATCGAGCAGCACGGCCGCCGCGACCTGCAGATCGCTCGGATAGGTGCCGCCCCGGAAGGAGCGGAAGCCGGCCGCAACCGCGCGCCGTTCGATCGAGGCGACCAGCCGCGACTTGCCGAGGCCGGCGTCGCCGGCCAGCAACAGGAACCGGCCACTCCCCTCGGCGACCTCGGCGATCCGCCGATCGGCGAGGACGAGCAGGTCGTCGCGACCGACGAGGACGGGGCTGACGAGGAGCCGCGGATCAGGCACGGGGCGAGTGTAGGTCGCGACGAGCGCCGGTCATCGGCCATGCCACCGACGACCCCCGGTTCAGGCGGTTTCCCCTCGCTCGGCGAGCCACTCCTCGTAGTTCGTCTCGTCGACCCCGCCGTCGACGTCGCTCTTGGTCAGGAGGAGCGGGAGCCGACCCTCGCGGATCGTCTCCTCGGTGATGATGCATTTGCGGATGTCGGTGCGCTCGGGGATGTCGTACATGACCTCGAGCAGCGACTCCTCGACGATGGAGCGCAGGGCGCGTGCCCCGGTCTTGCGGTCGAGCGCGACCTCGGCGGCGGCGCGCAGCGCACCGGGGGTGAAGGCCAGCTCGACCTTGTCGAGCGACAGGAAGCGCTGGAACTGGCGGGTCACCGCGTTCTTCGGCTCGGTCAGGACCCGGACCAGGTCCTCCGCCGTGAGCGCGGTGAGGGTGACCATCACCGGCAGGCGACCGATGAATTCCGGGATGAGCCCGAACTTGAGGAGGTCCTCCGGCATCAGCCGCTCGAG
>JBKHXL010000105.1:0-18186 GCA_046566045.1 Candidatus Limnocylindria bacterium | reverse complement strand
ACCACGGGAGAGCGAGCTTGGCGCGTCGGAACCGTCGCCCCCTCGGCCCCCTGGACCTCCGTTCCCAGGCGATCCTGCGGGCTGTCATCGAGGAATACGTCAACACCGCCCAGCCGGTCGGCAGCCTCGCGCTGGTCGAGCGGTACGGCCTCGGCGTGTCCAGTGCCACGGTCCGCAACATCCTCGCCGAGCTGGAGCAGGCCGGCCTGCTGACCCACCCCCACACGAGCGCCGGGCGCATGCCGACCGACGCCGGCTACCGCTTCTACGTCGAGAGCATCGCCGAGACGATGCCGCTGCCGGCCGTCGAACAGCTGATGATCCGCCACCAGTTCGGCCAGGTGGAGTTCGCCTCCGAGCACTGGTTCCGCCTGGCGGCCACGACCCTGGCCGGCCTGACCCGTTCGGCCGGCCTCGCCACGCCGGCCAAGCCGAGCGCCGCCCACGTCCGACGGGTGGACCTGGTCGCCGTCAACGAACGGATGGCCAGCCTCATCCTGGTCCTGCGCGAGGGCTCGATCAAGCAGGCCGCGGTCCCGCTCGATGAGGACGACGCGGTGGACCAGGCGACGCTCAACAAGGTCGCGGCGCTGCTCAACGAGCGGCTGACCGACGCCACCGCGAGCCGGGCCGAACAGCTGCTGGCCGCCGCCTCCGGCGCCGACATCGTCGAGCGGGTCGCGAAGCGGGTCGGCGAGCGGATCGTGCGCGTCCTGCGCGACTTCGACGAGGCGGCCGTCGAGGAGGTCTTCAGCGACGGCCTGCTCAACGTCATGGAGGCGCCCGAGTTCGCCCAGAGCGACAAGCTGCGCCAGGTCTTCACGGCCCTCGAGAACCGCGCCTATCTCGGCGAGCTCGTCGGGAGTGTGGCCGAGGGCGGTCGCATCCGCGTCTTCATCGGCGCCGAGAACCACCCACTCGAGATGCACGAGGTCTCGCTCGTCCTCGCCCCGTATGGCCGCCCCGGGCGTGCCATCGGGGTCGTCGGCGTGCTGGGCCCGACCCGCATGAGCTATCCCCAGGCCATCGGCACGGTCAGGTTCGTGTCGGGCCTCATGAACGAACTGGTGGACCACCTGTATGCCTAGACCCCGAACGCGCGCCGAGGAGCGCGCCGACGAGATCGATGTCCGTCCGACCGCCCTGCTGGCCGAACTCGAGGCCGTGCGGGCCGAGCTGAGCGCGGCCCAGCAGCAGTCGGACGAGTACCTCGGGGCGCTCCAGCGCGAGCGCGCCGAGTTCCAGAACTTCCGCCGGCGCACGACCGAGGAGCGCCAGCGCGACCTCGGCCTCGCCGCCGAGGACCTCATCCGCAAGGTCCTCGCCCTCGCCGACGACTTCGACCTGGCCATCGACCAGCGTCCCGACTCGATCGCGGCGGACCCGTGGTTCGAGGGCGTCAGCGCCATCGACCGCAAGCTCCGCCTGCTGCTCGAGAGCGAGGGCGTGACGGCCATCGAGGCCGGCCCCGGCACGGCCTTCGACCCACGCGAGCACGACGCCATCGCCAACGTCGCCGACACCGGCCGGCCCGAGGGCGAGATCGTCGAGCAGATCCGGCGCGGGTACCGCCTGCGCGACCGCGTACTGCGGCCCGCCCTCGTGGCGGTCGCCGGACCGAGCGGATCCACCACCACCGATCAGCGAGCGAACTGACCCAAGGAGAACAGGAGCACACGACCACATGGGCAAGATCATCGGCATCGACCTCGGCACGACGAACAGCGTCGTCGCGGTCATGGAGGGTGGCGAGCCGACCGTCATCGCGTCGGCGGAGGGCGGTCGGACCGTCCCGAGCGTCGTCGCCTTCACCAAGGCCGGCGAGCGCCTCGTCGGCCAGCTGGCCAAGCGCCAGGCAGTGACCAACCCGGCCAACACCATCTACTCGATCAAGCGCTTCATGGGCCGCCGCTGGGACGACCCGGAGGTCAAGCGCTCACGCGAGTTCGTCCCGTACACCGTGGAGAAGGACGCCAAGTCCGACGGTGTCTCGGTCAAGACGGCGGACGACAAGACCTACACGCCGCCCGAGATCAGCGCGATGATCCTGCAGAAGCTGAAGACCGACGCGGAGGCCTATCTCGGCGAGAAGATCACCGAGGCGGTCATCACCGTCCCGGCCTACTTCGACGATACGCAGCGCCAGGCGACCAAGGACGCCGGCCGCATCGCCGGGCTCGACGTCAAGCGGATCATCAACGAGCCGACCGCGTCGGCGCTGGCGTACGGCCTGGACAAGAAGGGCGACGAGAAGATCGCCGTCTACGACCTGGGCGGCGGTACGTTCGACATCTCGATCCTGGAACTGGGCGAGGGCGTGTTCGAGGTCAAGGCGACCAACGGCGACACGCACCTCGGCGGCGACGACTTCGACCAGCGCGTCATCGACTGGCTGCTGGCCGAGTTCAAGCGCGACCAGGGCATCGACCTGGCCAAGGACCAGCAGGCCCTGCAGCGCCTCAAGGAGGCCGCCGAGAAGGCCAAGATCGAGCTGTCCTCGACGTCCACGACCGAGATCAACCTGCCCTACATCACGGCCGACGCGACCGGCCCGAAGCACCTCGTGGTCTCGCTCTCGCGAGCGAAGCTCGAGGACCTCGTGGCCGATCTGGTCAAGAAGACCGAGGGCCCGGTCAAGGCCGCGCTCAAGGACGCCGGCCTCAAGCCCGGCGACATCGACGAGGTCATCCTCGTCGGCGGCATGACCCGCATGCCGGCCGTCGTCGAGGCGGTCAAGGGCATGTTCGGGGGCAAGGAGCCGCACAAGGGCGTCAACCCGGACGAGGTCGTCGCCATCGGGGCGGCCATCCAGGCGGGCGTGCTGGCCGGTGACGTGAAGGACGTCCTGCTCCTCGACGTCACGCCGTTGTCGCTCGGCATCGAGACGCTGGGCGGCGTCATGACCAAGCTCATCGATCGCAACACGACCATCCCGACGTCGAAGTCGCAGGTCTTCTCGACGGCCTCCGACTCGCAGTCCCAGGTGGAGATCCACGTCCTCCAGGGCGAGCGCGACTTCGCCGCCGACAACAAGACGCTCGGGCGGTTCATCCTCGACGGGATCCCGCCGGCACCGCGCGGCGTGCCCCAGATCGAGGTCACCTTCGACATCGATGCCAACGGCATCCTCGACGTCAAGGCCAAGGACCGGGCGACCGGCAAGGAGCAGCAGGTCCGCATCACCGCGTCGTCGATGCTGTCCAAGGACGCCGTGGACCAGATGGTCCGCGACGCCCAGGAGCACGCCGACGAGGACCGCGTCCGGCGCGAGGAGGTGGAGACCCGCAACCAGGCGGAGGCCCTCACCTTCCAGGCCGAGCGGACCCTCAAGGACCTCGGCGACAAGGTCTCGTCCGAGGACAAGCTCGAGGTCGAGAACTCGGTGACGTCGCTGCGCGAGGCCCTCAAGGGCTCCGACGTGGAGGCCATCCGCACCGGCATGTCGTCGCTGGCGGAGATCCTCCAGCGCGTCTCGACGGCCGTCTACGAGGCTGCCGCCGCGGGCGGCGGCGACGGTTCCGGCGAGGAGGCCTCGACTAACGGCTACGAGGCCCCGGAGGGCCCCGACGGTAGCGCCGCGTCGCCCGAGGGCGAGGAGACGGTCGAGGGGGAGTTCAAGGAAGTCTGAGTCCGGCTCGGGCCAGCCCGGGCCTTGTCCGCAGCGCGCAGGCCCGCCCAGGCCCGCAGCGCGCATCGACGGCGACCCGCGAGGGTCGCCGTCGGCGTGTCGAGGGTGCGCCTCCGCGTGCGTCCGATCCCGGTCCGGACCGGGGCTGCCCCGGCCGCACGGCCGCGCCCGGGCCCGCCCGGCCGCCCGGCCCGCCGGTCCGTGCTTGAGAGGCTGCAGATCGGGGTCGAGAGGCCAGGCGGCCCGCCCTCGGCCCGCCCTCGGGCCCCGGGCGTGCTTGGTGCGCACGGAAACGGTCCGAGGCCGCCCGTCGAGCCCGCTTCAGGGCCGTTCTGCAGCCTCCGAAGCACGGCCGCACCCGGGCCCGCCCGGCCCGCCCGGGCCGCCGGTCCGTGCCTGAGCGGCTGCAGATCGGGGTCGAGGGGCCAGGCGGCCCGCCCCCGGCCCGCCCGGGCCCGCCAGTCCGTGCTTGAGAGGCTGCAGATCGGGGTCGAGGGGCCAGGCACCCCGCCCCCGGCCCGCCCGGGCCCGCCAGTCCGTGCTTGAGAGGCTGCAGATCGGGGTCGAGGGGCCAGGCGGCCCGCACTCGGCCCGCCACCGGCCCGCCCTCGGCCCGCCCTCGGGCCCCGGACGTGCTTCGTGGGCACGGAAACGGTCCGAGGCCGCCCGTCGAGCCCGCTTCAGGGCCGTTCTGCAGCCTCCGAAGCACGGCCGCTCCCAGGCGGCCCGCCCACGGCCGCAGCGTGCCGGGCGAGTCGCACCCGCCGTGAGGCACCCCGGGATGGGTAGACTCGACTGGCCCATGTCCGCCCCTGCATCGATGCCGGTCAAGTGACGCTCCAGGGCCGCCGGCCCGGCGATCGACGCGTGCGCGTCGAGCTCGTCCAGCCGCGCGAGTACCGCGTCGCCCCGCCGAAGCGCGTATCGCGCCCCAAGCCGCCAGGCCTCGTCCTGCTCATCGGGTTCGCCGTGGTCATCGCCATCGGCGCGGTCATCCTGAGCCTGCCCATCTCGTCGGCGAGCGGGGAGTGGACCCGCCCGATCGATGCGCTGTTCACCGCCACCTCGGCCGTGTGCGTGACCGGGCTCGTCGTGCTCGACACGGGTACGCACTGGAGCGCGTTCGGTCACGTCGTCATCGCGGTGCTCATACAGGTCGGCGGGTTCGGGTTCATGACCGGGTCGACCCTGCTCCTGTTCCTGCTGGTCGGCCGGCGGACGGGACTGCGCGACCGCATCCTCGTGCAGGCCTCGACGGGCGTCCCGGAGCTCGGCAGCGTCACCGCCCTGGTCAAGCGCATCGCGGTGTTCACGCTGGTCATCGAGGGCATCGGTGCCGTGGTCCTGGGGATCGCCTTCCTGGCCGACGGGGCCGCCCTCGGCAAGGCCGCCTGGTGGGGGCTGTTCCACTCGGTCTCCGCGTTCAATAACGCGGGCTTCGACCTGATCGGCGGCTTTCGCAGCCTGACCGACTACGCCGACGACCCGTTCATCCTCGGGCCGATCGCGGCGCTGCTCGTGATCGGCGGCCTGGGCTATGCGATCGTCGGCGACGTCATCGACAAGCGACGCTGGAACCGCCTCGCGCTCGAGACGAAGATCGTCCTCCTGACCTCGCTCATCCTGGCCGTCGGCGGAGCCGTCGCGATCGGCGTCTTCGAATGGTCGAACCCGCGCACGCTCGGCGGCCTGCCCGAGGCGCAGCGACCGCTCAACGCCATGTTCGAATCGCTCACCCTGCGGACGGCCGGGTTCAGCGCGCTCGACACCGGTGGGCTCGTCGAGGCGTCGCTGTTCGTGGTCATGGCCCTGATGTTCATCGGCGGGGCGTCGGGATCCACCGCCGGCGGCATCAAGGTCAACACGTTCAGCATCCTGCTCGTGGCCATCGTGTCCACCGCGCGCGGCCTGCCGTCGGCGACCGCGTTCGGCCGACGCATCCCGCACATCCTCATCTACCGAGCCCTGTCGGTCGCCCTGCTGTCGATCGCCGTCGCGTTCATGGTCGGGCTGCTCCTGGAGCTCACCGCGCCGAACGCCACGTTCGTGCAGGTGATGTTCGAATCGATCTCGGCGCTCGGGACGGTGGGGGCATCCACCGGCATCACCCCGACCCTGCCCGATCCGGCCCGCGTCGTCGCGATCGTGGCGATGTTCATCGGCCGGCTCGGCCCGCTGACCCTCGTCCTGGCCCTGACCGCCCGGGCGCGACCCGTCCTGTCGCGCCCCGCGGTCGAGACCATGCGCATCGGATGAACGACCATCTGCTCAAGGAGTCGCCATGAAGTCATCGATCCTCGTCGTGGGCCTCGGCCGCTTCGGCGCCGCTGCCGCCCGCGAGCTCGAGCGCCTCGGCAACGAGGTGCTGGCCATCGACCGGGGCGAGGCCATCGTCAATGAGATCGCGCCCGACGTGACCCACGCCGTCCAGCTCGACGCCAGCGACGAGCAGGCGCTGCGCTCGGTCGGGGCCGGCGAGTTCGACTACGCCATCGTGGCCATCAGCAGCGCGATCGACGCGAGCATCTTCGCCACGATGGCGCTCAAGAACCTGGGTGTCGGGCACGTCATCGCCAAGGCGGCGACCGAGCTCCACGGGGCGATCCTGGAACGGGTCGGTGCCGACCGGGTGGTCTACCCGGAGCGCGAGATGGGGACCCGCGTCGCGCACTCGATCGCCATCCCCCACGTCATCGACTACCTCGACGTCGCGCCGCGCTTCGGCATCGTCAAGGTCCGCCCGCCGGCGGCGTTCGTCGGTCGGACGCTCAAGGACCTCGATCTGCCCGGCCGCCTGCAGATCAGCCCGATCGCCGTGCGGCGGGGCTCCGACGTGACGTTCAACCCCCATCGCGACGTCGTGGTCGAGGCGGGCGACGAACTGATCATGATGGGCAGCGACGCGTCGCTCGAGAAGATGGACGGCTGACGCCAGATCGACGGACCCGCGATCGACGGAGACGCGAGATCGGCTGACGCCAGATCGCCGCACCCGCGATCGACGCACCCGCGATCGACGCACCCGCGCCCACGCCCCGATGCCGCCCCGCGGTACCATGCGGCCCCATGCTTGACACGCCCGCCCAGGCGACCGACCCCGATCATCTCGACGCCCCGACCAGCGCGCTCATCCACGCCCGCGGGCTGACCAAGCGCTTCGGCTCGTTCACCGCCGTGGACGCCATCGACGTCGATGTCGCGCCGGGCGAGAGCTTCGGGTTCCTGGGCCCGAACGGCGCCGGCAAGACCTCGACGATGCGGATGATCGGCTGCGTCTCGCCGATCTCCGGGGGCACGCTCCGGGTCCTCGGCCTGGACCCGACCACCCATGGGCCGCAGATCCGCGCGAGGCTCGGGGTCGTGCCCCAGCAGGACACCCTGGACAACGAGCTGACCGTCCGCGAGAACCTGCTGATCTACGGGCGCTACTTCGGACTGACCTGGTCCGAGTGCGCGAAGCGGGCCGACGAGCTGCTGGAATTCGCCCAGCTGACGGAGCGTGCCGGGGATCGGGTCGAGCACATGTCGGGCGGCATGAAGCGGCGCCTGACCATCGCGCGCAGCCTGATCAACGAGCCCGACGTGCTGCTCCTCGACGAGCCCACGACCGGCCTCGACCCGCAGGCTCGCCACCTGCTGTGGGACCGGCTCTATCGGCTCAAGCAGCGCGGCGTGACCCTCGTCCTGACCACGCACTACATGGACGAGGCCGAGCAGCTGTGCGATCGCCTCGTGGTGATGGACAAGGCGAAGATCGTGGCCGAGGGCTCGCCGCGCGAACTCATCGCCCGCTACGCCACGCGCGAGGTCACCGAGCTGCGCTTCGCGCCCGGCGTCCAGGAGACGCTCGACGGCCAGCTCGACGGCCTGGCCGAGCGGGTCGAGCGCCTGCCCGACCGCGTCCTGCTCTACGCCGACGACGGCGAGGCGGCCGTGGCCGCCGTCCACGGGCGAGGCCTCCGACCCGTCCAGGTCCTCGTCCGTCGGTCCTCGCTGGAGGACGTGTTCCTGCGCCTGACCGGGCGCTCGCTCATCGAATGACGGCCGCTGCCCACCAGCGTTCCGGCATCGGCCGGGTGGTCGAGCATCGCTGGCTCCAGTACCGCCGCGGCTTCCGCGCCACGCTGTTCAGCTCGTTCCTCACGCCGGTCCTGTTCCTGACCGCGATGGGCCTGGGCCTCGGCGGCTACGTCGACCGCGGCTCGAGCGACGCGCTGGGCGGCCTGTCGTACCTCGCCTTCCTGGCGCCCGGCCTGCTGGCCGCCGTGTGCATGCAGGCGGCCGCCTTCGAGGCCGCCTTCCCGATCATGGCCGGCCTGGTCTGGTCGCGCATCTTCCACTCGATGTACGCCACCCCGATCAGCGGACGCGACGTGGCGCTCGGGAACCTCGCCTGGGTCGCCATCCGGATGCTCCTGGTGGCGACCGTGTTCACCGGCATCATCGTCCTGTTCGGGGCGGCCGGGTCGCCCCTGATCGTGCTGGCGATCCCGGCGGCGGCGCTGACCGGCCTGGCCTTCGCGGCGCCGATCATGGCCTTCTCCGCGACGCAGCGGACGCCGGACAAGTTCAACGCGGTGTTCCGCTTCGGCATCACGCCGCTGTTCCTGTTCTCCGGGACCTTCTACCCCGTCGACTCGCTGCCCGAGTTCGTCCAGCCGCTGGCCTGGCTGACCCCGCTGTGGCACGGCGTGTCGCTGACCCGCGGCCTGTCGCTGGGCACGATCGGCGACGACCCGCTGATGGCCCTCGTGCACCTCGCGGCGCTGCTCGGCTTCCTCGGGGTCGGGACGTGGTTCGCGATCCGCACGGTGAGCGCCAAGCTGGTGCGCGGATGAGCGCCTTCCCGCTGACCAGCGGCCTGCTCATCGGCAGCCGTCGCTCGGTCCGCCTGATCGAGCGCAACCTGTACGTGTACAAGCACGGCTGGCTGATCATCGTGTCGGGCTTCTTCGAGCCGCTGTTCTACCTGCTCTCGATCGGCTTCGGGCTGGGCGCGCTGATCGGGACGATCCCGGGGCCCGGCGGCGAGCCCATCCCGTACCAGCTGTTCATCGCCCCGGCGCTGCTCGCCAGCTCGGCCATGAACGGCGCGGTCACCGAGAGCACCTTCAACTTCTTCTTCAAGCTGAACTACAACAAGACCTTCTCGTCGATCCTGTCCACGCCGCTGTCGCCCGGCGACGTGGCCCTGGGCGAGATCGCGTGGGCGCTCATCCGCGGCGGGCTGTACGCCGTCGGCTTCATGGTCGTGATGGTGATCCTGGGGTTGATCGTCTCGCCGTGGGTCATCCTCGCGGTCCCGGCCGCCCTGCTGGTCGGGTTCGCCTTCGGCGCGGTCGGGATGGCGGCGACCTCGTACATGAAGACCTGGCAGGACTTCGACATGATCCAGCTGGTGGTCCTGCCGCTGTTCCTGTTCTCCGGCACCTTCTTCCCGCTCGAGGCCTACCCGGAGGGCCTGCGCCTGCTCGTCCAGCTCACGCCGCTGTACCAGGGCGTCGACCTCATCCGCTCGCTGGTGGTCGGCGCCATCTCGCCGATCCTGCTGGTCCACGTGGCGTACCTGCTGGTGATGGGCATGGCCGGCCTGTTCGTCGTCTCGCGGCGGCTCGACCGGCTGCTGCTCCAGTAGGCGTGGCCACCGACCGCACCGCGCTGGCGGCGCTCGAGACCGAGATCGTCGGCTGCTTCCGCTGTCCGCGCCTGGTGGCATGGCGCGAGGCGGTCGCGGTCGAGAAGGTCCGCCGCTTCCGTGACGAGCCGTACTGGGGACGGCCGCTGCCGGGCTTCGGCGATCCCGACGCGCGGATCCTCGTGGTGGGCCTCGCGCCGGCGGCGCACGGCGGCAACCGGACCGGCCGGGTGTTCACGGGCGACGCCTCGGGCGACTTCCTGTGGGCGGTGCTCCATCGGGCCGGGCTGGCCGATCGGCCGTCGTCCCGGCGCGCCGACGACGGCTTGACCCTGCGCGATGTGCGCATCGCGGCCGCCGTCCGCTGTGCGCCGCCGGCCAACAAGCCGACCCCGGACGAGCGCGAGGCGTGCGCCCCGTTCCTGGCCCGCGAGATCGGCCTCCTCGAGTCCGCCCGCGTCATCGTCGCCCTCGGGGCGTTCGGCTGGGACGCGACGCTGCGCGTGCTCGCGAAGGCCGGCCACGCGTCGGCCGCCGGGCGCCGCCCGGTGTTCGGGCACCTCGCCGAGGCGACCGTCGGGCCGTACGTGCTGCTCGGCTCGTATCACCCGAGCCAGCAGAACACGTTCACCGGCCGGTTGACCCCGGCGATGTTCGACGCCGTCCTGCACCGGGCGACCGCCCTGGCTGCCGCCGTCCCGTCCGTCTCGTAGACTTCCGTCCGACATGGCCACCACGGAACGCGACCTGTACGAGGTGCTCGGCGTCGAGCGCGGCGCGAGCGACGGCGAGATCAAGCGCGCCTTCCGCAAGCTCGCCCAGCAGTGGCACCCGGACGTCAACCAGGAGCCGCACGCCCAGGAGCGGTTCAAGGAGGTCAACGACGCCTACCAGATCCTGGGCGACCCGGACCGACGGGCACGCTACGACCGCTTCGGGCGGGCCGGCGTCGACGGCGCGGCCGGTGCCGGGTTCGAGGGGTTCGGCGGGTTCTCCGACATCTTCGACGCCTTCTTCGGCGGCGCGGCCGGCGCTTCGTCGGCGCGGCGCGGCCGGCCGCAGCCGGGCTCGGATCTGCGCTACGACCTGCGGATCACGTTCGAGGAGGCCGTCCGCGGCACCGACAAGGACATCGAGTTCCGCGCGCTGCAGGCCTGCGACACGTGCTCGGGCAGCGGCGCCAAGCCGGGCACGGACCCGGTCACCTGCCCCCAGTGCGACGGCCGCGGTGAGGTCCGCAGCGTGCGCCAGACGATGCTCGGCCAGATGGTCAACGTCAGCGCCTGCCCGCGCTGCCGCGGCGAGGGCAGGATCGTCGAGACGCCATGCGAGACGTGCCGCGGGGACGGGCGGCTCGAGCGCACGCGGACCCTGCGCGTGTCCATCCCCGCGGGCATCGACGAGGGCCACCAGATCCGGCTGACCAACGAGGGCGAGATCGGCCCGCGCGGCGGACCGCCGGGCTCGCTGTACGTGGCGGTCCACGTCTCGCCGCACCCGTCGCTCAAGCGCGACGGGACCGAGCTCTACTACGAGGCCCGGGTGTCGATCGCCCAGGCCGCCCTGGGCACGCGCATCACGGTCCCGACGGTCGACGGCGACGAGCAGGTCGAGATCAAGCCCGGTACCCAGCCCGACACGGAGATCCGGTTGCGCGGCAAGGGGGTGCCGCACCTGCGCCGCGGCGCGCGCGGCGACCTGCACGTGCTCGTGGACGTGGTCGTGCCGACCAGGCTGAGCAAGAAGCAGCGCGAGCTGCTGGAGGCGTTCGCCAGGGAGTCGGGCGAGACGGTCGGCGGCGGCGGACTGCGCGAGAAGCTCGGCCTGTGACCGAGCGCCCCGTGGGCGCGCGCGGGGCGACGGGCCCCGACCCCGCCGGCGCGTGGCTGGAGCTGTCGGTCGAGGGGGACGTCGAGGCCGTCGAGGCCATCAGCGAGATCCTGTCGCGCGTGGCCGCCGGCGGGACGACCGTCGAGCCAGCGTTCGACCTGGTCGACGAGGGCCTGGGCGCGCGCATCGACCCGACCCGGCCGGCGACGGTCCGGGGGTACGTGCCGGCGCGCGATGCGGCCACGGCCGAGGCGGCCGCCGCCGAGGTCGCCGAGGCGCTCGGGCATCTGCAGGCGTTCGGGCTACGGGCCATCGGCGACCTGCGCACCCGGGTCGTCCACGAGGCCGACTGGGCCGAGGCCTGGAAGGCTCACTTCCCGGTCCTGCGCATCGGACGGCGCATGGTCATCCGTCCGACCTGGCGCCGCCACCGCCGTCAGCCGGACGACGTCGTCCTCGCCCTCGATCCGGGCATGGCCTTCGGGACCGGCCTGCACCCGACGACCCGCCTGTGCCTCGCGCTCCTGGAGGGCCTCGCCGAGCGCGGCGGACTCGACGGGGCCGACGTCGTCGACGTGGGCTGCGGCTCGGGCATCCTCGCCATCGCCGCCCTGCGGCTCGGCGCCGCGTCGGCGGTCGGCGTGGACACCGATCCGATCGCGGTCGAGGCCACGCTCGCCAACGCGCGCCGCAATCGGCTCGTCCGGCGGCTGTCCGCCCGCGCGGGGAGTCTGCCCGTCGACGGCGGCCCGGTCGACGTGGTCCTGGCCAATCTCGTCGCCGGGGTGCTGGTCCCGATGGCCCCGCTCCTGCGTGCGGCCATGCGCGACGGGGGCACGCTGCTCGCCTCGGGCATCTTCACCGACCGCGAGGCGGACGTCGTGGCCGCCTTCGGCGCCGTCGGGCTGGTGGTCCGGGCTCGCGCGGCCGAGGGCGACTGGGTCGCGCTCGAGGTGACGACCGCGGCGTGACGTCGCCGGGCCGTCGCAGGCCGATGCCCCGACCCGCCGTACAATCCGGCCGATGCCCGCCGACCTGTTCCCGGTCCTGCTCGTCGTCCACATCACGCTGGCGATCAGCCTGTTCCTGCCGTCGTTCCTGCTGCCGTTCACGCTGCGCACGCGTCGCGCCACGGTCGAGTCGGACAGTTCGGCCGTCCGGGCGCTGCTGTGGGCGCAGTCGCACGGGACCGTGATCATCGGCGCCGGGCTGGCGGCGACCGGCCTGGCCATGATCTCGATCCTGGGTCCGGCGATGCTGGCCCAGCCGTGGCTGATGGTCGCCCTCGCGATCTACGCCGCCAACCTGGTCATCGCGTTCTTCATCCAGCGACCGAACCTGCGTCGCCTGATCGGGGTCAAGGCGGCCGCGGACGACGCCTCGTGGAAGGCGCGCGCCCGGCGGCAGCGCTACGTGTCGTACGTCATGGCCGGCCTGATCGGCACGATCGGGTTCCTGATGAGCTCGAAGCCGACGCTGTGGTGAGCGACGCCGACAGCGGGGCGCACGAGGCCGCGGCCTCCGCCTGCCTGTTCTGCCGGATCGCGGCGGGCGAGATTCCGGCGGCCATCGTCCACGAGGACGACCAGGTCGTCGCGTTCCGCGATATCGCGCCGCGGGCCCCGACCCATGTCCTGATCATCCCGCGGCGGCACATCCCGTCGGCCCTGCACCTGACCGAGGCCGACGGCCCGCTGCTCGGACGGCTGTTCACCGCGGCCGCCGAGCTCGCCCGCGCGGAGGGCATCGCCGAGGCCGGCTACCGGATGGTCACCAACGTCGGCGACTGGGGCGGCCAGACCGTCCACCACCTCCACCTGCACCTGCTCGGCGGTCGGAGCATGCACTGGCCGCCCGGGTGAGGGCGCTGCTCGCGGCCATCGCCGGTCTCGTGCTGCTGGCCGGCTGCAGCGGCACCGCGCCGGGCGGCGGGCCGGTGACCGTGCCGGCGTCGATCGGTCCGGACCGCACGGTCTCGCCGGTGGTCGGCGGGACGCGGACGGCCATCGCCGATGCGCTCGGCGCTCGATCGATCATCCTCGAGGACCGGCAGGCGCCGGTCCGCCCGGCCGAGGGCCCGATCCTGACCTACGCGCCGAGGACCGCCTACCAGGCCCAGCTTCCGGCCGATCCGGACGCCGGGATCATCGTGGTCTACGAGCTCGATGACGCCGCCGCGGCCCGCGCGGCGGCCGAGGACCAGGCGGCCTACCTCGCCAGCGGACCGGGCCGGATCCAGTACCCGGACCCCGCCCGGCACATCCTGCGCGTGCTCGGCAGCACGGTCATCTTCTACACGTGGATCCCGGAGGCGGCCGAGGACCCGCTCACCCCCGAGGTCGCGGCCGCGCTGGCGACGATCGGCAGCGGGGTGGACATCCCGCGCTGATCCGCCACCCGCCGCTGACGCGTGCTACCCGCCGCTGACGGGCATCGGGGCGTCCGTGGCGGCCCAGCGGCGGATGGGGTCGCGCTTGACCTTGAGCGTGTGGGTCCGCGGGAAGTCCGGGTCCGGCCACAGGCGCCACGCCGCCATGCGCTGGTTCGGGCCGAGTCTGGCGTTGGCCGCCTTGACCGCCGGCTCGACCCGGGCGCGCGTCGCGGGTGCGTCCTCGCCCTCGAGCGCCAGGACGACCGCTTCGATCCGGCCGGGCGCGGTCTCGACCACCACGGCGTCGCGCAGGCCCTCGACGCGAAGGGCGTTCTCGATGTCCTCCGGGTAGACGTTGAAGCCATTGGGCAGGACGATGATGTCCTTGATCCGCCCGCTCAGGATGAGCCGTCCGTCCGGGTCCAGGTGGCCGATGTCGCCGGTCTTGTACCAGCCGTCCTTCGTGAACGCCTGGGCGGTCAGCTCGGGGGCGTTCCAGTAGCCGCGGAAGACGGGGCGGCCTCGGAACTGGATCTCGCCGCTCCCCGGGTCCAGGCGCATCTCGATGCCGGCCGGCGGCCGGCCGACCGTGCCCGGGCCGTGGTCGTCGAGGGTGGTGCACGTGCCCGTTCCGGTCTCCGTCGCGCCGTAGCCCTGCAAGACCTTGACGCCAAGATCCTCCCAGGCCTGCATCAGGGACGGCGGCAGGAACGCACCGCTGGACAGGAACAGCCGGAAATGACCGCCGAGCTGGGCGTGGATGCTCCGGAACAGGTGCCGCCGCCAGCCGATGGGCAGGCGCCGGGCGACCGCGCGCAGGCGATCGAAGGCGCGGCGCCGGCCGCGCTTGTCCACCTCGCGCTCGATGGCGCTCCCGAACAGGTCGAGGACCTGCGGCACCACGACCATGCTGGTCACCCGATGCTCACGCAGCGAATCGAAGATGACCCGCGGGTTGCGGCTGCGGACGTAGAGGATGTCGGCACCGACATCGAGCGCGTAGTACAGGCCGACCGCCTGCTCCAGCAGGTGCGAGAGCGGGAGCAGCGACACGATGCGGTGCTCCATCGGCGGGATGATCCGGTGGAACGACTCGATGGAGGCCACGATGTTGTCGTGGGTCAGGACCACGCCCTTGGGCGTGCCGGTCGTGCCGCTGGTGAACACGAGCTGGACGACATCGTCGGCGGTCGGGCGGGCCCAGGCGGCCTGCCGCGCCTCCCAGTCGTCCGGGAAGAGCGGGTCATCGTCTTCCGGTTCCGCGCACAGGTCGTCGACGCTGGTGGTCGGGAAGCGCTCGAGGCCGGCCTCGCGCGGATCGGGGGCGTCGCGGCCAGAGCCCAGGACCAGGTGCCGGGCGTCGCTGGCCTGCACCACGGTCTCGATGGCGTCGGTCGACATGCGCAGGTCGAGGGGCACGAGGACGAGGCGGGCCAGCATCGCGCCGTAGTACGCGGCCGGCAGGCTGGGCGTGGACGGGCTCCAGGTCAGGATCCGATCACCAGGCTCCAGGTCCAGGGCCCGCAGCCGCCAGGCCGCGATGCGGGCACGACGGGCCAGGTCACGGTAGCTCCAGTGCTCGGTCGTGCCGTCGTCGCGCCGCAGCCCCAAGGCGTGCCGGTCCCCGTTGCGCTCGACGGCGCGATCCAGCAGATCGATGAGGGTCGGCATGCTGCCCGTAGCGTAGTCCGGCCGTGGCCGGGCGCACAGTACGTGCGCGGGCCCGGCCGCGCCCCGGCGGGCGCACCCTGCGCCCGCACCCCGCCTCGCGCCCCGCCGCGCGCTGCGGCGCCCCGCCCGCGCGCCCTGCCGCACCCCGCCTCGCGCCCCGCCCCGCCCCCGCGCCCCGCCGCGCGCACCGTTACTCCCATACGCCACCCAGCGTGGCGCTTGGCGGCGCGTGGTTCCTATTCGCCATTCATGACGACATCTGGGCACGATCCGGTGAGGCGTCACGCGTGCGCACTCGCTGACGCCCGCACGAAGCTCGTCGAGTGCCACCTCCAGTGGCGTATGGCAGGAACAGAGGGGCTGATACGCGGAAGACAAGCGCGCCAGGGCACGATGCGGCCACGATGGATGGACTTCGGATCGGGCGATCGCTTCGTGCCCTGCGGATCCGCGCCAACAAGCGGCAGCAGGACGTGTCGCTCGATGCCGGCGTATCCCGGCAGCTCGTCGGCAAGGTCGAGGCCGGTGACATCGACGGCGTCACGGTCGGGAAGCTGACCAGGATCGGCGCGTCGCTCGATGCCTCGATCGCCGTCGTCGTGCGCTGGCATGGCGAGGCCCTCGACCGGCTGCTCGATGCGGCGCACGCGGAACTGGTCGAGCGGGTCGTCCGCATCTTCCAGGCGAACGGGTGGGAGACCGCCGTGGAGGTCACGTTCAACGTGCGCGGGGAGCGCGGGTCGGTGGACGTCTGCGCGCTGTATCGGTCGACCGCGACGGTCGCCATCACCGAGATCAAGACCGTCGTGCCGGATGCCGGCCCGATGCTGTTCACGCTCGATCGCAAGGTGCGCCTGGCGCCGGAGATCGCACGGTCGCTGGGCTGGCCGTGTTTGACCGTCGCGCGCCTGCTGGTGATCGGCGACTCGTCGACGACGCGGCGGCGCGTGGCGCAGCTTGGCGCGACGTTCGCCGCGGTGTTGCCCGACCGCGCCGTCGCCATTCGGCGCTGGTTGAAGGCGCCGCGCGGCCCGATCGCCGGCCTCTGGTTCCTGCCATACGCCACCGGAGGTGGCGCAAGGCGGAGTCCGACCGGGCGTCAGCGGGTGCGCACGCGTGGCTCCTGATCGGATCTTGCCCAGAGGTCGTCGTGGCTGGCGTATGGGAACGACGCGCCGGCAAGCGCCACGCTGGGTGGCGTATGGGAGAAATGGAGAAGGATCCGGCGCCCGACGTGAGTTGCGTTTGACCCGTTCGAGACCCTCGGGTAGACTCCGGCGGCTCCGGCGGGGACCCTGCCGCAGCGCGCGCCACGGATCGGGCGACCGCGATCCAGGCGTAGATGAACGAGGTGGTCGGAGGAGGTGAACACCGATTGGCTGAAGTCCGAGTGGGAGAGAACGAGACGTTCGAGAGCGCCCTGCGCCGCTTCAACAAGAAGATCCAGCAGAGTGGCATCCTCGCCGAGGCTCGCCGACGCGAGCACTACGAGAAGCCCTCCGTGAAGCGCAAGCGCAAGGAAGCCAAGCGCAAGAAGAACGCCCGAACGCAGGCCGGCTGAGGCGCCGGGGCCGGGAACGGCTCCGACCGCGTCACCCCTGCGGCCCCACGGGCGCCCGACGCCCGAGGTAGCCAGCACCGGTGTCCCTTCGCGATCGAGTCCAGGCAGACATCACCGCTGCGATGCGCAGCGGTGATTCGCTGCGCCGCGACGTCCTGCGCATGGCGACCAACGCGGCCTACAACGTCGAGAAGAAGAACCGCACGCCGCTCACCGAGGACGAGTTCCTGGCCGTCCTGACCCGCGAGGTCAAGACCCGCCGCGAGTCCGTGGACGCCTACACCAAGGCCCAGCGGCCCGACCTGGCGGCCAAGGAACAGTCGGAGATCGACATCCTGGCCGAGTACCTGCCCCAGGCCCTGACCGAGGGGGAGATCCAGGCCCTCGTCGACGAGGCCGTGGCGGCCACGGGCGCCGCCTCCGCGCGCGACCTCGGCAAGGTCATGGGCTGGCTCGCGCCGCGCACCCGGGGCCGGGCCGACGGCAAGGTCGTGAGCGGCGTGGTGGCCGCCACCCTGGCCCGCGCGGACCTGGCCGCCCACGACGGCGACGGCCACTGAGCGCACGATGCTGACCCAGCGCGCCCCGATCCGCAGCCACTTCACCTCGCTGGACGCGCGCCGCCTGGGCATCGCCTCGGTCATCCTCGTCCTGGTCCTGACCGCCATCCTGGGCTCGGACGTGCTGCCCGGCGATTCGCTCGAGTACGAGGCGGGGGACGTCGCCCGCGCGGACATCGTCGCGCCGCGCGCCATCACCTTCGACAGCCAGGTCCTGACCGACCAGGCCCGCACCCAGGCGCGCGCGACCGTGGACCTGCGCTACGACTTCAGCTCGGACAAGGCGTTCGCCATCGCCGCCGAGCAGGCGGCCGCCTTCGAGGCCCGGGTCCAGCGCGTGGACACGGCCTTCCGGCTGAGCCTGACCGAGGCGGATCGGCAGGCGCTCCTCGAGGCCGCCGTCACCGACCTCCCGGCCGACCCGCGCGCCACCCTGGTCGCCCTCGAGCCCGACCGCTGGACGGTCGTTCGGGCCGAGGCGGCGCGCGTCCTCGACGAGACCCTCCGCTCGGAACTGCGCGACACCGACGTGGCTGCCGAGCGCACCCGCCTCGCCGGTCGGATGGCCGGCGGCCTGACCGAATCGGAGCGGATGCTGGCGGCCTCGCTCATCTCGCCGCTCGTCGTGGCCAACTCGTCGTTCAGCGAGGCCCTCACCGAGCAGGCCCGCGACGACGCCGCCGCGGCCGTCCCGCCGGTCGAGGTGTCGGTCGCGCAGGGCGAGGTCATCGCCCGGTCGGGCGACCGCCTGACCGCCGCCCACGTCGAAACCATCTCCGAACTCGGGCTCGGTGAGCCCACGGTCGACACGGCGAGCTTCGCCGGCTGGTTCCTGCTGGCGGTCCTCGCCGTCTCGATGCTGCTGGCCTGGCTGTGGCGCTACCGGCCGGCCCTGTGGCACCGCGACAACGTGCTCGTGCTCATCAGCCT
>JBKHXL010000104.1:0-18828 GCA_046566045.1 Candidatus Limnocylindria bacterium | reverse complement strand
GCGGGTCGGGGTCGACGCGCGGGGGCGGGTCGGGGTCGACGCGCGGGGGCGGGTCGGGGTCGACCCGTGTGGGTGTGCCGTGCCCGGCCTGGGTGTGCTTCCCACCCTGCAGATCGTGGTCGACGGGCGAGGACGGGTCGGGGTCGACCCGTGTGGGTGTGCCGTGCCCGACCTGGGTGTGCTTCCCACCCTGCAGATCGTGGTCGACGGGCGAGGACGGGCGCCGATCCGGTCGCGGGTCGGCCGGATCAGCCGGTCCTGCAGTCTGGGAAGCACGAATCCGCGATGGATCGGGTGCGGTCGGCCCGGAACGTGGGCTTCGGGCCCGTCCTGCAGCCTGGGAAGCACCCATCGGCGATAGATCGGGTGCGATCGGCCCGGAACGCGGGCTTCGGGCCGGTGTGGCTCCCACCCGGGTCGGCATCAGGCGACGCGGGCACGGCGCTCGTCGATGAGGCGCCGGGCCGTCTCCGCGGCCACGCCCGCATCGCGGCAGTAGGCATCGGCGCCGACCGCCATGCCGAACTCCTCGTTGAGGGGCGCGCCGCCGACGAGGACGATGTAGTCGTCGCGCATGCCGCGATCCTTGAGCGTCTGGACCACGACCTTCATGTACGGCATGGTCGTCGTCAGGAGCGCGCTCATGCCAAGGATGTCCGGCTTGTGCTGCTCCAGCGCGGCAATGAACTTGTCGGCGTCGGTGTTGATGCCGAGGTCCACGACCTCGAAGCCGGCGCCCTCGAGCATCATCCCGACGAGGTTCTTGCCGATATCGTGGATGTCGCCCTTGACCGTCCCGATGACGACCTTGCCGACCGGCTCGGCGCCGGTCTCGGCGAGGAGCGGGCGCAGGATCTCCATGCCGGCCTTCATCGCGTTCGCGGCGAGGAGCACCTCCGGCACGAACAGGATCCCGTCGCGGAAGTCGATGCCGACGATCTTCATGCCGGCCACGAGCGCGTCGTCGAGGACCTTCGTGGCGGAGAAGCCGCGCTCGAGGAGGATCTTCGTGCCCTCCACGATCTCCTCGCGCATGCCGTCGTACAGGTCGTTGTGCATCTGCTCGACGAGCTCGTCGTCGGACAGGGCGTTGAGATCGATGTCCTGGAGGTCGTCGGTCACGGATGGTGCTCCACGGGGCGGAGGGGGTCGTCGCGATCAGGGTGTTCCACGATGCGGCACCGTGCCGTATGATGGAACTGCCAGCCCAGCGAATCTAGCCGACAGCGGGGTCCATGTCCAGAGTCCAGTCCATCGAGCGAGCCTTTGCCGTGCTGAGCGCCCTGGCCGACGGGCCACGGGGCGTCACCGACGTGGCCGAGCAGAGCGGGCTGCCGAAGTCCACCGCGGCGCGCCTGCTCGCCGCGCTCGCGCACGAGGGCGCCGTCGAGCAGGTCCCGGGCGACACGCTGTACCGGCTCGGGCCGAGGCTGGCCACGCTCGGTGGCGGCTTCACCCTGTCGCGCTCGCTGGCGGTCCATGCCCGACCCGTGCTGGAGCACCTGGCCGCGAGATCGGGCGAGGCCGCCGGGCTGGCCGTCCCCGACGGCGGGTTCGCGCACTACATCGACCAGGTCGACACGCCGAATCCCGTCGCCGTGCGCGACTGGACCGGTGCGCGCGCTCCGCTCCACGCGGTCTCATCCGGGCAGGTGCTCCTGGCCTTCCGCTCCCCGGCGGCGATCGAGCGCTACCTGGAGCAGCCCCTGGAGTCGTTCACCCCGCGCACCCTGACGACGCCCGAGGCGCTGCGTGAGCGCATCCGCGAGATCCGGCGCACGGGCTGTACCTGGGCGATCGAGGAGTTCGACCCGGGCATCGCGTCGGTGGCGGCGCCGATCGCCGACGCCTCCGGAGAGGTCATCGCCGCGGTCCACGTCCACGGGCCGTCGTATCGCTTCCCCAGGGCGGGGACGGAGGCACGGCTGGCCGAGGACGTGGTCAGCGCGGCGGCCCGCATCGCGGCGAGCCTGCGGGAGTCATAGCGGCTGGTGGGCCCCGGCCGGCCGGGGCCCGGTCCGCCGATGGCGGCCGGCCGGGCATCGGCCGAGGGCGGGCGGCCCGGCACGGCCGATGGCAGCCGGCCGGGGCCCGGTCCGCCGATGGCGGCCGGCCGGGCATCGGTCCGCCGCGACCCGATCAGTCGATCGCGGGATTCTCGTCGTCGAGGCCCGGCGTGCCGGCATCCGGTCCGTGTCGTCGGGTGGTCAGGTCTCCGCGGCGGGAGACGCCGGCTCGGCTGGAGCCGCCGGTGGCGCAGAGGTGGTTCGCTCGGCAGGCCCCACGGGCTCCAGGTCGATGGTCCTGACCTGGCGGGTCTTGCCGGCTTCCGTGCGGACGACCGCCTGGGGGATGACCCCGGTCACGAGCCGTTCGATCACGGCGATCTCGCCGGAGTACAGGCCGCTGCCGGAGATGCGCACGCGACCACCGACGGACAGGCCGGTCCGGCCCTTGCCGGCGGTCAGGTCGATCGTGGCGACGGTGGATCGGACGTACGGAGTGTCCGTGGGAAGCCCGCTGGGCGGAGCGGGCCGATTGGCGGTCTTGGCCGGGGGGTAATTCACCTTGCGCTTTCGCACTGGCTCTCCTGTAGCGGGCTGATCCTGGCCGACCCGAAGCCCGGGTCGCGCGGGAACCATCGCACATCCGCGCAAGATGGGGCGGCGACACCGTCGCGGAACGCGACCTGGGCCCGCGACCGCTCAGGCGCGGATGCGCTCCCCCGTCGGATCCCAGACCGGGTCGCGCACGACCGTCGCCGGGAGCCGCTCACCGAACCACTCGATGCTCAGCGCCGTCCCGGACGCGGCCAGCTCCACGGTCAGCATCGCGCTGACCAGGCAGCGGCCCACGCTGTCGCCATCCGCGCGACGGGTGCTGGCGAGCGCCATCCCGCCGGGCGTCGCGATTCCCTACCATTCGCGTCGCTGCGGTCCTCGCCGCGGGCGCATGGCCACCCACCGTCACGAGGAGCTTCCCGCCCGATGTCCGCGCCTGCACCCATCCGGATCGGGGTCATCGGCGCCGGCCTGATGGCCCGCCACCACCTGACCACGATGCTCGACCGCGACGACACCGTCGTGACGGCCATCTGCGAGCCGGCGGCGGCCGCCGCGGGGATCGCCGCCAACGAGTTCGTCATCCGCGGCCTGACGCCCGCGCCCAACGAGCCCGACTGGCAGCGCTTCCTGGAGCGCTTCGCCGGGTCGCTCGACGCCGTCCTCATCAGCACCCCGCACGCGCTGCACCATGACCAGGCGGTAGCCTGCCTCGAGACCGGGCTGGACGTCCTGCTCGAGAAGCCGATGGTCCTCGATGCCGCGGAGGCGACCTCACTCATCGGCGCCCGCGACCGGACCGGGCGACTCCTGGTGGTGGCCTTCCCGGGCAGCCTGTCGCCGCAGGTCCGGACGGCGGCCGCGATGATCAAGGCCGGCGAGCTGGGCGCGATCCTCACCATCGATGCGGTCGCGTGGCAGGACTGGCATACCCAGTCGCAGGGCACATGGCGGCAGGTCCCGGCGTTGTCCGGCGGCGGCTTCCTGTTCGACACCGGAGCGCACATGCTCAACACCGTGGCCGACCTGGTCGGCGAGGACGTCACCGAGGTCGCTGCCTGGCTCGTGAACGACGGCGCGCCGGTCGACATGCGGGCCGTGGTCATGGCGCGCATCGCCTCGGGCGGGCTCATCACCATGAACGCCTGTGGTCGAGCCATCCCGTCACTCGGCTCGGACATCCGGGTCTTCTGCGAGCGAGCGACGCTGCGTACCGGGATCTGGGGCGAGCGCCTGGAGATCCAGCGCGAGGGCGAGGAGGCCATGACCGTGGTCGACTCCGTCCAGCCGGGCACGGTCTGGGAGCAGTTCCTGGACGTGCGCTACGGACGCATCCCGAATCCCAGTCCACCCGAGGTCGGCCTGCGCATGGCCCACCTGTGGGACGCCATCCGGGCCTCGGCGGCGGCCGAGGGCGCCGTCGTCCGGCTCACGACCGTGATCGGCGACGCCGCATGAAGATCCGGGTCACGATCTGGAACGAGTTCCGCCAGGAGCGCAGCGACGCGCCGGTGGGGCTGATCTATCCGGAGGGCATCCACGCCGCCATCGCCGCGGGACTCCGCTCGTCAGGTGGGGCCTTCGAGGTCCGGACAGCCACCCTGGACGAGCCGGAGCACGGCCTGACCGAGGCGGTCCTGGCCGAGACCGACGTGCTCACCTGGTGGGGGCACGTCGCCCACGACGAGGTCTCCGACGAGGTCGTCGATCGCGTCCAGCGGCGCGTGCTGGAGGGGATGGGCCTCATCGTCCTGCACTCCGGCCACTTCTCGCGGATCTTCAAGCGCCTGATGGGCACCAGCTGCGACCTCAAGTGGCGCGAGGACGGCCGACGGGAGCGCCTGTGGGTCGTGGATCCGTCACATCCCATCGCGGCCGGTCTGGACGAGACCTTCGTCCTGCCCGAGGAGGAGATGTACGGCGAGCACTTCGATATCCCTGCCCCCGACGGGCTGGTCTTCATCAGCTGGTTCGAGGGCGGCGAAGTCTTCCGCAGCGGCGCCACCTTCAGCCGCGGCCGCGGCCGCGTCTTCTACTTCCGCCCGGGCCACGAGACCCACCCGACCTACTTCGATCCCAACGTGCGCCAGGTCATCGCCAATGCCGTCCATTGGGCCGCGGCTCCGTCGGGTGCGCAGCCCACGTTCGGCCATCGCCCGGAGCCGCCCGAGGCACTGCGCGGCTGACACCGGCCGCCGGTCCGCGTCGAAGCCGCGCCGACCGGCGATGCGCCAGGCGATTCCGCTCCCACCGTACGAATCGGGGCTACGCGACCCTCAGGGATCCGTTCCGGGCACCCGTCGCACGCCGCCGCACCTTGTCCCGTGCGTGGGCCGGCGAAACTGATGCCCTTCCATGGTCACGTCCGTGAGCCCGGCAGGTCGTTTGGCCAGCGGTACCCGCGGATGGTACGCCGGGAGCGGAAACGGACGCCGCAAGGGGGCCGACCTTGGACCGATCACGCCATCGAATCTGGTCTGCGGCGAGCATCAGTCATCACCGGCCAGCCGCCCGTACGCAGGCAACGGCACGCGCGAGTCGGTCAGCGTCCGCGAATGTCACCTGGGAGGACCGGTCGGCACTCGGGCGCAGCCTTCGACCGACAACGGGCCTGGGTCGCTATCGATACCGATGATCGTGACCGTCGCCCCGGGTGCGGTCCACTCCTCAGGTGCCGGAAAGCCGATCGTGGCGGACGATGCCACCGAGCCGACTGCTGACTCGAAGGTGAGCACGGCAATCCTTCCGTCCATCGAACAGCGTGCTCCAAGTAAGCGCGCGGGCAGCAAGCCAGCGAGCCCCGCCTCGCGTCGTGCCGCCTCCCGCGCCGGTTCGACCCACCTTCCCAGCGCGGGCGGCACGGTGGCGTCGGGGCCGGCCCTCACGTTGCCCCATACGAGCAGAGCGACAGCGAATCCACCGATGGCGAACCCCAGGATCCAGCGCCACATCGACCGATCATAGGTCCTGCGCTCCTCGTGTCATCGGGCTCTGTGCTCGCAAAGTGTCCGGGAATGTCACTTGAGGGCTGCCTCGACGCGGACGGTGGCGACTCCGATTTCGGGCGTCCAAGTCGCGAACGAGATGACGACGCGGCCATCCTCGTTGGCGCCGGTCGCAGCGCATCGATCCGGCCCGTATGAGGCTCTGACCAGGGCTGCGAGGAGCGCCCCAAAGCGATCAGGCCCGCCGGGTGCGACGTCGCCGCCGGCGAAGAAGGTGCCATTCCCACGCCACTCGACACGAATGCCTGCGAAGCCAGCGTCTTCGAACGCGTCGCCGAGATCCGAAACGAGGCCCTGTGCGTCGTCAGGCATGATCCACCCGTATTCGCGCAGTCTCGCCTGACGAAGTGATTCGAAAGCCCGGGCGTCCATCGGTTCCATGAGGGAACGATGGGCCTGCCAGGTCCCAAAGTGTGGCCTCGCGCGCAGTTCCGCCCGACCCATGGTCGCGCGGCAGCGGGCGCCGTCGGAGCGAGCCGTCGGCGTCGATGCACGCCCCGCGCGAGCGGGAGAAGGCGGGCAGCGGCGACGCCAGGCCAGCGGAGGCGGAGACCGCCGCCGCGACACGGGCCCCGAGCGCCGAGACCGAACTACGCCCGGACCCGCCGGATCTCGGCCATGATCGCCGGCACGACCTGGTGGACATCGCCGATGACCGCGTAGGTCGCGCGCCCGAAGATCGGGGCGTCCGGATCGGTGTTGATGACCAGGATCCGCTTGGCCGCCTTGCAGCCGACGATGTGCTGGATCGCGCCGCTGATGCCACAGGCGATGTACAGGTCCGGCGCGATGCGCGTCCCCGTCTGCCCCACCTGCTGGGCATGCGGCCGCCAGCCCAGGCTGGTCGCCACGCGGGACACGCCGACGGTGCCGCCGAGCAGATCGGCCAGCTCGTCGAGCATCGCGAAGGCCTCGGCGCTGCCGAGCCCGCGCCCGCCGCCCACGACGACCTTGGCCTCCGCCAGCGAGACCTTGTCGGACGCGGTGCGCTCGATGCCGCTGACGCGGGCCCGCAGGTCGCCCTCGCTGATGTCCGCCACCACGGGGGCGACGACGGCAGTCCCCGCACCGGCCACCGGTTCCGCCGCAGCCACGACATGCGCGGCCACGCTCAGGAGCCGCGGCGAACCGTCCAGGTACGCGTCCTCGAGCAGGCTGCCGGCCCAGCGCTGGCGCGTGACCTGCCAGCGCTCACCGGTCTCGACGGCCACGACGTTGGCGGCCATCGGCGCCCCGCGCCGCGCGGCGACATGGGCCAGGATCTCCGTCCCGCGCTCGCTACCGGGCGCGACGACGGCGTCGAACGAACCGCCATCGATGATCGCGGCCAGCCCGGACGCGGCGGCCGCCGCCGAGTAGGCCGCCAGCCGCTCGTCCTCCACGACGTGCACGGTGGCGACCCCGTACGCACCCAGGCCGGCCGCCGCCCCGGCCACCCCCGGCGCCCCGATGACGGCCGCCTCCAGCGATCCGCCGAGACCGGACGCGAACCGCACGGCCTCCAGGGAGAGTCGATCAGGTGCCCCGTCGACGATCTCGACCAGGACCAGGACGCCGCTCACAGGACACCGATCTCGCGCAGGATCTCGACGACCCGGGGCGCGGCTTCGGGGCCGCGGCCGAGGATCTCGACCTCCTGCGTCTGCTCGACCGGAACCCGCAGCCGGATCATCTCCGGGCCGCCCGGCCGGTAGGCCGGCTCGACCTTCTCGATCTCCTTCTTGCGCGCCCGCAGGCGTCCCGGCACCGACGGGTAGCGCGGCAGGTTGATGCCCTCGCGCACGCCGATGATCGCCGGCAGCGGCACGTCGTAGACCTCCCAGCCGCCCGGCGCCTGGCGCCGCGCACGAGCCACGCCGTCCGAGACCTCCAGCGCCTTCGCGCCGTTGACCATCGGCCGGTCCAGCGCCACGGCCAGCCGGATCCCGACCTGGTACCCGCCCGAGTCGGCCGACTCGTTGCCGGTCAGGATCAGATCGAACGGCCCACCGTCCGCCTCGAGCGCCCGGATGGCGTCGACCAACGCGGCGGCCGTCGCGACCGGATCCCAGTCCGCGCCGTCCGTCTCGAGATGGACCGCCCGGTCCACGCCGACGGCCAGCGCATCGCGCAGCTGGTCCACGGCCTCGGCCGGGCCCAGGGTCATCACCACCGTCTCGCCGCCGTTCGCCTCGGTCAGCCGGACGGCCTCCTCCACCGCGCACTCCTCGTGCGGGCTGACGACGAAGCCGAGGTAGGCGGTGTCGATGCTCCGGCCGTCGGCGGCCAGGTTGATCCGGCCCCCGGTGGCCGGCACGCGCTTGACGAGGGCGAGGATGCGCATGGCCTAGCTCCGCACGCGCTCGTTGTCGGGGTCGAACAGCGGCGTCGCGCCGGCGACCGCGACGGTCACGGGGTAGCGCTCGCCCATGTACTCCACGAGCAGCTTCGTCCCCTCGATGGCCTGGGCCGGGGGCAGGTACGACATGAGCAGGTGCTTGCCCACCGACGGGCCGGACCCGGCGCTGGTCACGTACGAGCGTCGACCCTTCCCGTCGATGAGCGGCGAACCGTCCAGGGCGAGGATCGGCTCGCGCCCGAGCATGTAGCGCTCGACCCCGGTCGAGGACCGGTGATCGTCCACGGTCAGCGTGCACAGGACGGCCGCCGGCTCGCCATCGCGCTGCGCGAGGTAGGCGGCCTTGCCGATGAAATCGGCGGCCTTGACCTTGGGTCGGGCCATGCCGGCTTCGACCAGGTCGAAGTCGGTCTCGAGTTCGGCGCCGTGGGCGCGATAGCCCTTCTCGATGCGGCCGGTCGTGCCGTAGACCCCGATCCCCGCGGCGACGACGCCGTGCGCCCGGCCCGCCTCCCACAGGGTGTCCCACAGGCGCAGGCCCTGCTCCATCGGGACGTAGATCTCCCAGCCGAGCTCGCCCACGTACGAGATGCGCGAGGCGAGCGCCCGGACCGAGCCGATCTCGATGACCCGGCACGTCCCGAACGGGAAGCCCTCGTTCGACACGTCGTCGGCGGTCGTGGCCGCCAGCACGTCGCGCGCCCGCGGTCCCCAGATGCCGAGGGTGTACAGGGCCGACGTGGCGTCGAACAGCTGGGCCGATCCGTCGGCGGGCAGGTGGTCGACGAACCACTTCCTGTCGCGCATGCCCATCCCGCCGCCGGTCACGACCCGGAAGCGGTCGTGGGCCAGGCGCATGATCGTCAGGTCGGCGAAGATGCCGCCGTTCTCGGCCAGCAGGGGCGTGTACACGACCCGCCCGACCGGCACGTCGACCTGGGCCACGGCGAGACCCTGCAGGTAGTCGAGCACGCCGGGCCCGGTGACCTCGAAGATGGCGAACGCGGCCAGATCGATCATCGCCACGCGCTCGCGCATGGCCAGGTGCTCGGCGCAAATGATGGGCGACCACCAGCGGGCCTCCCATTCGCTCTCGCGCCGGACGATGCGCTCGCCGAACTCGTCGAGCAGGCCGGCGTTGGCCTCGTACCAGAAGGGACGCTCCCAGCCGGCGGCCTCGTAGAACACGGCGCCGAGGTCGACCTGGCGCTGGTACACCGGGGAGAGGCGGACGTTCCGGTTGGTGGCCCACTGTTCCATCGGATGGACGATGCCGTACGTCTTGTTGAAGCCCTCGGCCGTGCGCGCGGTGATGTGGGCCGTGGTCTTGTGGTGGTCGTAGAAGCGGGCGACGTCGGAGCCGTGCAGGTCGATCTCCGACCAGCCGTGGGTCATCCACTCGGCGACCGCGCGGGCGATCCCGGGCGCCTCCTTGATCCACACCGCGGCGCACGACCAGAGGCCCTTGACCTCGGGGGTCTCGCCGAGGATCGGCATGCCGTCGGGCGTCAGCGAGAGCAGGCCGTTGATGGCGTAGCGGATGCCCACCCGCTCGTCGCCCAGGATGTCGGGCACGAGCTCGAGGGCCTGCTCCATCTGGAGCTCGAAGTCCTCCTGGGTGAACGGCAGCTCGGTCGGCGACAGGGCCGAGGCCGCGATCGACGGGATGTCGTCCGCCTCCATGAGGATCGGCCGGTGGGCGTACGAGCCGACCTCCAGGTCGCCGCCGTGCTGGCGCTCGTACATGTTGGTGTCCATGTCGCGCACGATCGGGAACGCGATCTCGCCGACCGTGTCGGCGAACTGCGGGACCGGGCCGACGCTGATCATCTGGTGCACGGCCGGGCTCAGTGGGATCGACGCACCGGCCATCCGGGCGATGCGCGGGCTCCACACGCCGCAGGCGACCACGACGGTGGCGGCCTCGATGTCCCCCTTGTCCGTGCGGACCCGGGTGATCCGGCCATCGACGACATCCAGGCCCAGGACCTCGGTGCCGGCCGAGATGGTCAGGGCGCCCATCTCGACGGCGCGCTCGCGCATGATCGTGCCGGCCCGGAGCGAATCGACGACGCCGACGCTCGGGGTGTGGAAGCCGCCCAGGATGACCGACTCGTCGAGGTACGGGACCATGGCCTTGACGCCGGCCGGGTCGAGCAGCTCGGATTCGATGCCCCACGAGCGCGCGGACGCCATCCGCCGTGTCAGCTCCTGCATGCGCTCGGGCGTGCGGGCGACCTCGATGCCCCCGCTCCGGGTGAACACGCCGAGCTCCTGGTACTGCACCACGCTGTCGAGCGTGAGCGCGGTCATCTCCTTGGAGTGATCGGTCGGGAAGATGAAGTTGGAGGCGTGGCCGGTGGAGCCGCCGGGGTTCGGCAGCGTGCCCTTGTCGAGCAGCACGATGTCGCGATGGCCCAGCTTCGCGAGGTGATAGGCGAGGCTGTTGCCGACGATGCCGGCACCGATGATCACGATGTTCGCTCGCGACGGGAGCGTGCTCATGTGCGTCCCTCTCCTGATTCGCACGTTGCGGGGATTGCAACGGCGTTGCCACATCTGCGACACTGATCGCGATGGTACACGACGAGCGCAACCCCCCGGACCCCCCTACCGGGCGCACCAGCGTCGAGCGGATCGCCGAGGCGCTGGGCGTCGTGGCCGCCCGCGGCTGGATCAGCGCCGCCGATCTGGCGGCCGAGCTGGGCGTCGAGCGAAGTACCGGTTGGCGCCTCGCACGCTCGCTCGAGAAGGTCGGCTGGCTGCGCCATGATCCGCTCACGCGACGCTACCGGCTCGGGCTGCCGCTGTTCGAGCTCGGGACGCGCGTCCTGGACACGGTCGATGTCCGCGACGAGGCACGGCGGGTCATGACCGAGCTCGTCGCCTCGACCGGCGAGAGCGTCGACTTCGGCGTCCGCGACGGTGACAGCATCGTGTTCATCGACAAGATCGACGGGACCAATGAGGTCCGCGCGTTCACCCGCGCCGGCCAGCGGGCGCGCCTGCACGCGACGGCCGCGGGCAAGGTGTTCCTTGCCGCGATGTCCGAGCGCGACAGTGCGGCCTACCTCGCCGGCCGGCTCGACGCGTACACGCCGGCGACCGTCACCGACCCCGGCGTCCTCGCCGCGATCATCGAGGAGACGCGGCGCCAGGGCTGGGCGGTCAACCGCGGCGAGCTGTTCCCCGAGGCGGGGGCCCTGGCCGTCCCCGTGCGCGACGCCGCGGGGACCACCGTCGCGGCGCTCGGCCTGAACGTGCCGCTCTCGCGCCTCGACGACGACCGGATCCGGGTCCTCGTCGCCGAACTGCTCGCGGCCACTCGGCGGTTGTCGCCGGCGGTCGGGCTGGGGGTCGGTTCGGCTGGCGTGGCTGCCCGGGCCTGAGGCCTGGGGCTTGGGGGGCGGGGGGCGGCGCGGGCGGCGGGGCGGCGGGGCGGCGCGGCGCTGGCCTCCGCGGCAAGAGTTGCACCCGGGGAAACGTATGGCCGGTCTCTGTGCCGGACGAGGCCGAGATCGGGCCCCGGAGCGACATACCGGTCTCCCCATGCAAACCCTGCCACGGATCGGGCCGGCTTCGGCCATAGCGTTCCACGGGTGCAAGATCTGCCAGCTTGGCGGGCGCCAGAGCCGGCCGCACCCCTGTGAGGGACCCCCCCCCGCGGCTCACGGCCCGCGACGTCCGGTTGACCCGTCCCGGGCCGCGGAGCATGCTCGCGGACCCATCGCGAGCCGAGTCCGAGGTCCGACCGTGCCGAGTCTCTTCATCGACGGCGAGTGGGTCGCGTCCGCAGACGCGGCGTGCAGCCAGGTCATCGACCCGTCCGACGGGAGCATCGTCACCGAGGTCGACGTCGCGACCGACGAGCAGGTCCAGGCCGCCATCGCCGCCGCGCGGCGCGCCTTCGACGAGACCGACTGGCCGCGGACCCCGACGAGCGAGCGGGCCGCCCTGCTCGATCGCGTGGCCGACCTGATGGAGCGCGACCTCGAGGCGATGGCGCTGCTCGAGACGCGCAACACCGGCAAGGCACTGCGCGAGGGGCGCGGGGACATCCGGGACGTGGTGCGCGTCTTCCGCTACTACGCGGATCTTGCCGACAAGGAGTCGGGCCGCCTCGTCGACACCAACGACCCGGACGCCATCAGCCGCGTCGTCCACGAGCCGGTCGGCGTGTGCGGGCTCATCGCGCCGTGGAACTACCCGCTCCTCCAGCTGTCGTGGAAGATCGCCCCGGCCATCGCCGCGGGCTGCACGGCGGTCATGAAGCCCGCGTCGCACACGCCGCTGACGGCCATCCACCTGACCCGCCTGTTCGAGGAGGCGGGGACGCCGCGCGGCGTGGTCAACCTCGTCCTGGGGCCGGGCGCGCGGGTCGGCCAGGCGCTCGCCGACTCGCCCGACGTGGACCTCATCTCGCTGACCGGCGGCATCGAGGCCGGCCGCTCGCTGGTGCGCGGGGCGGCGACGAACATGAAGAAGATCGCCATGGAGCTCGGCGGCAAGAGCCCCAACATCGTCTTCGCCGACGCCGACTTCGAGGTCGCGGTCGACAACGCCCTGACGGCGGCCTTCGTCCACAGCGGGCAGACCTGCTCGGCCGGCTGCCGGGCGATCGTCGAGGCCTCGATCGTCGATCGGTTCGTGGACGCCATCGCCCGCCGCGCCGACGCCATCCGGCTGGGCCCCGGGACGGACGAGGCGACCGAGACCGGGGCGCTCATCAGCGCGGAGCATCGAGCCCGGGTCGAGGCGTTCGTCGAGGAGGCCCGCGCCGACGGTGCGCGCATCGTCGCCGGTGGACGGCGGCCGACCGAACCGCACCTGCAGGCCGGGTTCTACTACCGCCCGACGGTCGTGACCGACGTCCGTCGCGACATGCGGATCATCCGCGAGGAGGTCTTCGGGCCGGTCCTGACCGTCGAGCCGTTCACGACCGAGGCGGAAGCCATCGCCCTGGCCAACGACACGACGTACGGCCTGGCCGGGGCGGTCTGGACGTCGGACGCGTCGCGCGCCCAGCGCGTCGCGAGCCGGCTCCGCCACGGGACGGTGTGGATCAACACCTACAACGTGTACGTGCCGCAGGCAGAATGGGGTGGCTTCAAGCAGTCCGGGATCGGGCGCGAGCTCGGCCCCACTGGACTCGACGAGTACCGTGAGGCGAAGCACATCTGGCAGAGCACGGCCCCGGGGCCGACCGGCTGGTTCGGAGGCTGAAGCGAGGGTGAAGCGAGGGTGAAGCGAGGGTGACGGCGATGACCGATCCCGCGGCCGAGACGGCCGCCTCCGCTCGGGTCCCGGCCGACGCCCGTCCGCGGCCGTCGCGCGACGGCGGCACCGGCCAGCCCGCCGTGGCGGTGCGCAGCCTGTGGAAGATCTTCGGGCCGGCCGAGCACCGCATCATCGGCACGCCGGATGCCGAGCTGCCGCGCGCCGAGCTCCACCGCAAGACCGGCTCGATGGTCGGCCTGCGCGACATCAGCTTCGACGTCTGGCCGGGCGAGGTCTTCGTCGTGATGGGCCTGTCGGGCTCGGGCAAGTCCACGCTCGTCCGCTGCATGACGCGCCTGATCGAGCCGACCGCGGGCGAGATCCTGTTCGACGGCCAGGACATCCGCCAGGCGGACGCGGCCGCCCTGCGCGAGCTGCGGCGCCACCGCTTCAGCATGGTCTTCCAGCACTTCGGGCTGCTCCCCCACCGGCGGGTCATCGACAACGTCGCGTTCGGCCTGGAGATCCGCGGCGAGCCGAAGGAGGCGCGCGAGGAACGGGCCCGCGAGATGATCGAGCTGGTCGGGCTCGCGGGCCACGCCGACAGCTACCCGGACCAGCTGTCGGGCGGGATGCAGCAGCGCGTCGGACTGGCCCGCGCCCTGGCCGTCGATCCGGACGTGATGTTCTTCGACGAGCCGTTCAGCGCCCTCGACCCGCTCATCCGGCGCGACATGCAGAACGAGGTCCTGCGCCTCCACCACGAGGTCGGCAAGACGATGGTGTTCATCACCCACGACCTGGCCGAGGCCCTCAAGCTGGGCGACCACATCGTGATCATGCGCGACGGCGTCGTGGTCCAGTCCGGCCGGCCCGAGGAGGTCGTCGGTGCGCCGGCCGACGCGTACGTCGCGGACTTCGTCAGCGACGTGCCCAAGAGCCATGTCCTCACCCTGCGCTGGATCATGCGGCCGGTGGAGCCGGGCGACCCGACCGACGGCCCCGAATACCCGCCCACGACCGTCATCCGGACCTGCCTGGAGGCGGCGGCCGCCACGGACAAGCCGCTCCGCGTGGTCGAGGACGGTCGCGTCATCGGCGTGGTCGATCGCGCCCGCATCCTGGCCGCCGTCGCCGACACCCTGGGCGATCGGCTCATCGGCACGATGGCGGGACCCCCGGCGGCGTCGTGACCGCCATCTCGCTCCCGGGCGCACGTCGGGCGATCCCCACGCTGTCGCGCGGCGCCCTGGCGCTCGGCCTGTTCGCGCTGGCGAGCATCCTGTTCGTGCTGTTCGCCGGCGAGACGGTCCAGCCACGCTCGGAGACCCATCCGTTCTTCACGGTCATCAACGACCTGCGCGACTGGATCCGCGACAACCGCGACAACCCGGTCTACGTGGTCCTGTTCGTCGGCCCGCGCACGGTCGTCGACGTCCTGCTGACCGCTCTGACCGACGGCCTGGAGGCCATCGGCTGGCCGGCCCTCATCGCCATCATGGGCACGATCGGCCTCGTCACCGGCGGACGGCGGCTGGCCGTGTTCGCCATCGTGGGCATGGCCGCGCTGGGAGTCCTCGGGCTGTGGTCGTCGAGCGTGGACACGCTGGGCGCCATCGTCGCCGCGGTCACGCTCGCCTTCGGCCTCGGCGTCCCGCTCGGCATCCTGATGGCCCAGAGCCGCATCGCCCAGGCGGTCATCACGCCGATCCTCGACGTGATGCAGATCTTCCCGACATTCGCCTACCTCCTGCCGATGGTCCTGCTGTTCGGGATCGGGCCGGCCACGGCCGCCATCATCACGCTCATCTACGCGATGCCCGCGGCCATCCGCATCACCGCCCTCGGCATCCGCAACGTGCCGGTCAGCACGGTCGAGGCCGGCACGTCGCTCGGCGCGACCGGCCGCCAGCTGCTGGCCAAGGTGCGCCTGCCGCTGGCCAGCCGTGAACTGGGCCTCGCCCTCAACCAGACCCTCATGCTGGCCATGTCGATGATCGTCATCACCGCGGTCATCAACGCACCGGGCCTGGGCCGTGACACGCTGGCCGCCCTGATCCGCAACGACGTCGGGAAGATGTTCGACGCGGGCGTGGCCATCGTCATCCTGGCCATCGTGCTCGACCGCCTGAGCGAGCGCCTGAGTGCCCGACTCGACCCGCATCGACGCGCGGCGGCGGCCGGCGCCGTGCCGAGCCGGCGACTGGTCCGCGCGGCGCTCGCGGGGACGGCGGCGCTCGTCGTCCTGGGGCTGGTGGCGCCCGTCGCGCGCGACTTCCCCGACGCCGTCCAGTTCTCCCTGCGCGAGCCCACCAACGCGGTCGTCGACTGGCTGCGCAGCGACGTCGCGTGGTTGACCGGCGCCATCAAGGACGGGGTCAGCTTCACCATCCTGAACCCGATCCAGACGATCTTCACGACGACCCCGGTCTGGCTGGCGGTCGGCGTGGCCGGCGGGATCGCCTGGCTGGCCAGCGGCCGGCGCCAGGCGATCGTCGCGGCGGTCAGCCTTGCCCTCGTCTACGCCATCGGCCTGTGGGAGGACGCGATGGTGACCCTGGTCCAGGTCCTCGCCGCGACGCTCATCACGTTCGCCATCGGGCTGGTCCTGGGCATCGCCTCGGCGCGCAGCGACCGGTTCGCCGCGATCCTCCGGCCGGGCCTCGACGTGGCCCAGACGATGCCCTCGTTCGTCTACCTGCTGCCGGCGTTCGTGCTGTTCGATGCCACTCGGTTCACGGCCATCTTCGCGGCCGTCATCTTCGCCCTGCCGCCGGTCATCCGGCTCGTGGACGTGGGCATCCGCTCGGTCCCGGCCACGATCATCGAGGCGGCGACCTCGTCCGGCTCGACCGATCGCCAGCTGCTGACCAAGGTCCAGCTGCCGGTGGCCCGCGGCGCCCTCCAGCTGGCGGCCAACCAGGCGGTCATCCTGGTCCTCTCGATGGTCGTCGTCGGCGGCCTGGTCGGCGGCGGCGGCCTGGGCTACGACGTCGTCGCGGGCTATTCCCAGCCGCGCCTGTTCGGGATGGGCGTGGCCGCCGGCATCGCGCTGGTCCTGCTCGGGATCATGCTCGACCGGATGACCCACGGCACGGGACGGCGAACGAGCGCGACGGGACACTAGCCCGGCTGGCGCGCGATGGGGGCTATCGCCCTGCCGCCGACTGTCCGATAATCCGCCGACCGGCCCGTCACGGTCCGGTCGCTGGAGGAGACACGAGACGATGGCAGTCAGCAGGCGCGCACGAGCGCTCGTCGCGACCTCGGTCATGGCCCTGGCCTTCACCGCCTGCAGCGGTGGCGGCGGGAGCGGCACGGACGAGGTCGTGGACATCGCGGTCAATCCATGGGTCGGCTACGAGGCCAACGCCGGCGTGGTCGGCTACCTGCTCGAGAACGAGCTGGGCTTCACCGTCGAGTACAAGGAACTGGCCGAGCAGGTCAGCTGGGAGGGCTTCGAGTCCGGCGAGGTGGACGCCATCGTCGAGAACTGGGGCCACGCCGATCTGATCGAGACGTACGTCAACGACAAGGGCGTGGCCGTCGCGGCCGGGAGTACCGGCATCGACGGGATCATCGGCTGGTTCGTGCCGCCGTGGATGGTGACCGAGTACCCGGACATCACCGACTGGACCAAGCTCAACGGCTACGCCGAGCTGTTCAAGACCTCGGAGTCCGGCGACAAGGGCCAGTTCCTCGCCGGCGACCCGTCGTTCGTGACCAGCGACGCGGGCATCATCAACGGCCTCGACCTCGACTTCCAGGTCGTCTACGCAGGCAGCGAGGCGGCCCTCATCGAGGCCTTCCGCAAGGCGGAGCAGAACAAGACCCCGCTGCTCGGCTACTTCTACTCGCCGCAGTGGTTCCTCAACGAGGTGCCGCTGGTCAAGATCGACCTGCCGCCCTACACGGAGGGCTGTGACGCGGACCCGGAGAACATCACCTGCGACTACGCGCCGTACAGCCCGCTCGACAAGTACATCTCGAAGAACCTCGAGGACAAGGCCCCGCGCGCGGCCCAGTTCATCAAGAACTTCCAGTGGAGCGCGGAGCACCAGAACACCGTGAGCGACTACATCACCAATGACGGCATGACCCGCGAGGACGCGGCCAAGCAGTGGGTGGCCGACAACGAGGCCGTCTGGAAGGCCTGGATCCCGGCCGAGTAGCGCCGACCACTCGCCACCGGGCGCCCGACGCCAGTCGAAGCCCGCCGGCCCCGGCCGGCGGGCTTCGTCGTGTCCGCGTCGTGCGAGATGACGACGCGCCGGGTGGCGAGAATCGATATCGTCCCAAGCACACGGCGTTAACGAAGTGCTCACATGGTCTTGACGGCCGCCCCCGCGGGCTGTCCAATGCCGGAGCACCGTCAACCGCGCTGACGAGCCGCTCGCCTGGGAGGAGTGGACGGCCGGCGTCGGCCCCTTGATCCGGGTGAGGAGGCCCGGCTCCGATCACCGCGTCGTCACGCGAAACCCTCGATCGATCACTGGAGGAATGGACTTGACACCGAACCGCACGTTGACCCGCTGGGCGGGCCTGCTGGCCGCATCGGCCATCGTCGTCGCCGCCTGCTCGTCGGGTGGCTCGTCGGCGGCTCCATCGAGCGAGCCGTCGCAAGGCGGCAGCATGGACGCCCTCATCGAGGCCGCCAAGGCCGAGGGCACGCTGACCACCATCGCCCTGCCGGACGACTGGTGCAACTACCGCGAGATGATCGACACCTTCAAGTCCAAGTACGGGCTGGAGGTCAACGAGCTCGATCCCAACGCCGGCTCGAACGACGAGCTCGAAGCCGTCAAGGCCAACAAGGACAACAAGGGCCCGCAGGCGCCGGACGTCCTCGACATCGGCCTGTCGTTCGGACCGCAGGCCAAGTCCGAGGGCCTCCTCGCCCCGTACAAGGTCGCGACCTGGGACACCATCCCGGACGACGCCAAGGATCCCGAGGGGTACTGGTGGGGCGACTACTACGGCGTGCTGACCTTCGAGGTCAACAAGGCCGTCGTCGCGAATTCCCCGCAGGACTGGGCCGATCTGCTCAAGCCCGAGTACAAGAACATGGTCGCCCTGGCCGGAGACCCGCGCTCGTCGAACCAGGCCATCCAGACGGTCTACGCGGCCGCCCTGGCCAACGGCGGCTCGCTCGACGACGCCCAGCCCGGCCTCGACTTCTTCAAGGACCTCGTGGCCGCCGGCAACTTCGTCCCGACCATCGCCAAGCCCGGCACCATCGCCCAGGGCGAGACGCCGATCACCATCCGCTGGAACTACAACGCGCTGTCCAACAAGGATGCCCTGGCGGGCAACCCGGACATCGACGTCGTCGTCCCGACCCAGGGCCGGTTCGCCGGCATCTACGTCCAGGGCATCAGCGCGTACGCCCCGCATCCCAACGCGGCCAAGCTGTGGCAGGAGTTCCTGTACAGCGACGAGGGCCAGCTCATCTGGATGAAGGGCTACTGCTATCCCATCCGCTACGAGAACCTCAAGGCCGAGGGCAAGATCCCGGCCGAGCTGGGTGACAAGCTTCCGGACGTGGCCGGGGCGGTCTTCCCATCGCTGGATCAGCTCAACGCCGCCAGTGCGCTGATCACCTCCCAGTGGGATGCCGTCGTCGGTGTCGACGTCGTCGAGTAGACGACCCACCCGCTGCACGGTGACGGTCGCCCCGTGACCGCACGGACAGGCGGCGGACCGACGG
>JBKHXL010000103.1:0-14655 GCA_046566045.1 Candidatus Limnocylindria bacterium | reverse complement strand
ACCTCGCTTCCCGACGTCAACCGGCTCGTGAAGCAGTTCAGCGAGATGCAGAAGCTCATGAAGCAGCTATCCGGGGGCGGCCGTCGTGGCGCGCTGGGCAGCGTCGTGGGCAAGCGATGAGCAGGGGTGCGGCGCCGGTCGCCGAGCCCGGCAAGGAGATCCCGTCATGACCGATCCACAGCGACCGTCCCACGACCCGACGGCCGACACCTCGATCCACCGGACCGCCGATCCGTCCGTGGTCGACGCGCCCGTGACCGCGACCGCGGCCGAGCCCGTGGGCATGCCCGCCGGTGCGGCCACGCCTCCCGTGGCCCCGCGCAGCCGTGCGCGCTGGCTGGCGGCCGGCGTCATCGTCGCGCTCGTCGTCGGGATCAGCGCACTGGCCGCGCTGTCCCTGACCGGCTCGTCCCCCAACGCCACCGTCGTCGGCTACGTGCCGACCGACAGTGTCGCCTACGGTGAGCTGCGCCTCGACCTGCCCGGCGACCAGCGCCGCGAGATCGGCGCCTTCCTGAGCAAGTTCCCGGGCTTCGCCGACCAGGCCGCACTCGACACCAAGCTCGACGAGGTCCTCGACCGGCTGGTGTCCGAGGGCACGGACGGCGAACAGACCTTCACGTCCGACATCAAGCCCTGGTTCGACGGCGAGATCGCCTTCGCGATGGGACCGCTGCCCACGTCGGCCCCCGCCGACGATCCGGCCGCCGTCGCCGCCTCGGTGCGAGCGCTCGTGCTCATCGCCGTCAAGGACGGCGCCGCCGCGTCGGCCTGGTTCCGCGACGCGATGGACGAGGCGGGCGTCGGCGGCACGACCGAGTCCTACGGCGGCACGGACCTGACCGTCTACAGCGACCCCGACATGGGCGATGCCAGGGCCGCGTTCGCCGTCATCGGCGGCGAGGTGGCCGTGGCCGGCGACCTGGCCTCGGTCAAGGCCGCCGTGGATACCCGCGGCGACTCGGCCCTGGTCGAGGACGCTGACTTCGATGCCGCGCTGACCGCCCTCGAGGGCGACCACGTCGGCTTCATGTACATGGACCTGCGGGCGGTGATGGACGCCGCGCTGCGCATGGACGCGACGCTCGGCATGGACGCCCCGATGAGCGAGCAGCTGCTGGCCATGATCCCGGACTGGATGGCGTTCCGGCTGCGGGTCGAGGGCGACGCGCTGGCCATGGACAGCGTCGCCCCCCACGTCGAGGGCATGCCCGGTCCGGACGCCGATCGGGCCAACGGGGTCGCCGCCTACGCCCCACCGACCACGGTCATGCTCGCCGCGGGCAACGACGCGGGCGCCACCATCCTCGACACCCTCGACCTGTACGGCTCCGACCCGTCGATGTCCGACGGCATGGCCGAGCTGGAGCAGGCCCTCGCGATCATCGGCGGCCTCGACGGCGCCGTGGGCTGGATGGGCGATACCGGTGTCGTCGTTTCCCGGGCCGGCGACTCGCTCGAGGGGGGCATCGTGTCCGTCCCGACCGACGCGGCCGAGGCCGAGCGCTTCCTCACGACGATCCGGAGCCTGCTCGCCATCGGCGGCGGCCAGGCCGGGATCGAGGTCCGCGAGGAGGCGTACGCCGGCACGACCATCACCATCGTCGATCTCGGCAGCGCGTCCGACCTGCTCGGCCTGGCCGGGATGCTCGGCGGCATGCCGCTCGACCCCGGTTCGACCGACGGCCTGCCCGAGGGGTCGATCGAGCTCAGCTACGCGGCCACCGACGGCGTCGTCGTCATCGGCAGCGGTCCCGGTTTCGTGAAAGCGGTCCTCGACGCGGGTGCCGGCGACTCCCTCGCCGACGGCGCGCGCTACCGCGACCTCGTGGCCAGCGCCGGAGCGGAGCACACCGGCGTGTCGTTCATCGACATCGCCGCGATCCGGGCACTCGCGGAGGGCCTCCTCGCCGAGGCGTCCGCCGAGGAGCGGGCCGAGTACGAGGAGTCGGTCAAGCCGTTCCTCGAGCCGCTCGACGCGCTGGTCGCGGTGAGCACGCTCGGCGGCGCCACCGATTCGCAGCACGTGCGGCTCAGCGTCAAGTAGTCCCCACGCAGGTTCCCGTCGCCGGGCGGCCCAACGCCCGGCCGGGATCGCACCCCAGGAGGTAGTACCGCAACCATGGCAGTCCGTATCCGCCTGACGCGCATCGGCGCGCACAAGCAGCCGGCGTATCGCGTCGTCGTCGCCGACGGGCGCAGCGCCCGCGACGGCCGCTCGATCGAGACGCTCGGCCACTACAACCCGCGGACCGATCCGGTCGAGTTCAGCGTCGACGCCGAGAAGGCGAAGGCCTGGCTGGCCAAGGGCGCCCAGCCGTCCGACACCGTCGTCCGCCTGTTCAAGCAGGCCGGCATCCTTCCCGCCGGCAAGTAGGGGTCCGCACGATGGCAGCCAAGGAACTGGTCGAGTACGTCGCCAAGTCGCTCGTCGATGATCCGGATTCGGTCACGGTCGAGGTCGTCGAGGAGGACGGCGCGACCGTCATCGAGCTCCACGTCGCCGAGGACGACATGGGCAAGGTCATCGGCCGCAACGGCAGCGTGGCCAAGGCGCTGCGCACCCTCATCAAGGTGACCTCGGCTCGGGACGGGGAGCCGGTCCAGCTCGAGATCGTCTGAGCGACCCGGAGGTCGCCGTGCCCGAGGGCACCGCCGACACGTCCGAGCGCCTCGTGGTCGCCCTCGTGCGGGGCGTCCACGGGCTTCGTGGCGCCGTGCGCGTGGAGGTCCTGACCGACCGCCCCGAGCAGCGCTTCGTGCGCGGCGTCGTGCTCCATCGCGAGGGCACGGACGAGCCGCTCACGGTCGAGACCGCCGAGGCCGTGGCCGACGGGCCGGGCTGGCGGCTGCGCTTCCGCGAGGTGCCCAGCCGCGAGGCCGCGGACTCGCTCCGGGGCGCCTACCTGGAGCTGGAGCTGCGGCCCGCGGCCGACCTCGGCCGGGGCGAGGTGTACTGGCACGAGGTCGTGGGCGTGACCGTGCGCGGCCTCGACGACACCGACCTCGGGACCGTCACGGACATCTACCGCGTCGCCGAGAACGAGGTCTACGTGGTCAGCGGAGGACCGTTCGGCACGTTCGACCTGCCGGCCGTGCGCGCGTTCATCCGGATCTTCGCGCCGCGCCGGGGCGAGATCGTGGTGGACGCAGCGGCGCTCGACCTGCGCCCGCCGAAACCGCCGCGCGGGAGCGACCCGGATCGACCAAGGGCGCCCCGGCGAACGTCCCGCCGTCGACGGCCGCCCGACGACGCCGCCCCGACCGACGCCGCGGCCCCGACCGACGACGCGCCACCGACCGACGCGGCCCCGACCGACGACGCGGCCCCGACCGACGACGCGGCCACGACCGAGAACGCGGCCCCGACCGACGTGACGGCCCCGACCGATCCGGCGCGACCGGCCGATGTGGCGGCGTCGTCGGACTCGCCACCCGCCGATCCGGCGCCACCGACCGACCGATGACCCTCGAGATCGACGTCCTCACCCTGTTCCCCACGATGGTCTCCGGCCCCCTCGCGGAGAGCATCCCAGGGCGGATCCAGGAACGCGGCCTGGCCGTGGTGCGCGTCCACGACCTGCGCGCTCACGGCCTCGGCCGCCATCGTTCCGTCGACGACACGCCCTATGGCGGGGGAGCGGGCATGGTCATGCGGGTCGAGCCGGTCGTGGCGGCCATCGAGGCCGTCCGGCGAGACGATTCGACCGTCATCCTCCTCGACCCGGGCGGCGAGGTCTTCCGCCAGGAGCGCGCCGCCGATCTCGCCGCGCGATCGCATCTCGTGCTCGTGTGCCCGCGCTACGAGGGCGTCGACGAGCGCATCCGCGCGTTCGTCGATCTCGAGCTGAGCATCGGCGACTATGTGGTGACCGGGGGCGAGCTGCCGGCTCTGGTCGTGATCGATGCCGTCATGCGGCTGCTGCCGGGCGCCATCGACGATGCCTCGACGGCCGAGGAGTCGTTTGCGGCTGGCCTGCTCGAGTACCCGCAGTACACCCGACCGCCGTCGTTCCGGGGCATGGACGTGCCGCCGATCCTGACCTCGGGCGACCACGGCGCGGTCGCGCGCTGGCGCCACGACCGGGCGCTCGAGCGGACGCGAGCGCGGCGCCCCGATCTGCTCGGACCGGACGGCGGATAGGGCCGTGCTATACTCCGCCACCGTGTCGCGCCTGGTGCGCTGCACCCTCCAGGATGCCCACCCTGCAGCTTCGCCTGCCCACGCTGATCAAGGAACCGCCACGTGACCGTGCTCGACGAGATCGTCCAGGACCAGCTCCGCACCGACCTGCCGGAGCTCGCCACGGGTGACACCGTGAAGGTCTCCGCCAAGGTCGTCGAGGGGAACCGCGAGCGGATCCAGGTCTTCGAGGGCACCGTGATGCGCCTTCGTGGCGGTGGCATCACCCGTTCGATCACCGTCCGTCGCATCGCGTCCGGCGTCGGCGTCGAGCGGACCTTCAAGATCCACAGCCCGCGCATCGACAAGATCGAGGTCGTGCGCCACGGCCAGGTCCGCCGCGCCCAGCTGTACTTCCTGCGCGACCGCGTCGGCAAGGCCGCCACTCTTCGCGAGCGCCGCACCAAGAGCTGACTCGACACGTCGCTCGCACCGGCCCCGCCGGTCCGGCGGGGTCGTTCGATTCCCGGGTGGAGCTGGTCCGGGGGCCCGGGCCGCCGCCCGCGACCGGCCGGCGTGCCTGTCCCGCGGCCGGTCCCGCGGCCGGCGGGAAGTCCGGCCAGCCCGCGGCCGGCGGGAAGTCCGGCCAGCCCGCGGCCGGCGGGAAGTCCCCGCCAGTCCCGCGACCGGCGGGCGTGCCTGAGAGACTGCAGAACGGCGTCGAGCCGCCCATCCGACCCTCTCCCAGCCCCAGATGGTGCTTTGGATGCACGGATCGGCGCCCAGGCCGCCCATGCACCCGCCCTGGGGCCAAATCTGCAGTCTCTGGAGCACGCCAGGGCCCCGTCCACGGTCGCCACGGCCACGCGAGCGGCCGAGAGGGCCACGCCGGCGGCCCGAGTGCCGTCTCCGCCGCGACCGCCCCGCGAGGGCCGCGCCAGCGACCGCCCCGTGCGCGACGGCCGTGACGGCCGTGACCGCCCCGGCAGCGGCCGCGACCACCCCGGGCGCGACGGCCGACGAGCACCCCCACGGCAGGCCCAGCCGCCCATGCGTGCGACCCTCCGCCGGTGCGACGGCGTCGTTCGAATCCCGGGTACCCTTGCCGCGATGGCCGTGATCGTCCCGACCCTCCGCCATGAGCGCCGCCTGTGGAACGCGGGCCTGACCCGCGTCGTGGGGGTGGACGAGGTCGGGGTGGCCCCGACGTGCGGCGCCGTGGTCGCGGCGGCCGTGATCATGAAGCCCGGTTGCCATCGCATCCCCGGCGTGCGCGACTCGAAGACCCTGTCGGCCGGCCAGCGCGAGCGGCTCGAGCCGCTCATCCGCCGGCGGGCGATCGCCATCGGCATCGGTGCCGCGTCGGTCCGCGAGATCGACCAGCTCAACATCTATCACGCGACGCACCTCGCCATGCGCCGGGCGATCGCCCGGGTCGGCGGCCACGAGCACGTCCTGGTGGACGGCAACCGGATCGCCGGGTTCGAGCACCAGGTCGGCCCGTACACCAACGTCGTCGACGGCGACGCCCGCGTCTATTCCATCGCCTGCGCTTCGGTCGTGGCCAAGGTCGTGCGCGACCGGATGATGGCGAAGCTCGCGGCCCGCTACCCGGGCTACGGCTGGGAGCGCAACCAGGGCTACGCCACGCGCGACCACCGCGACGCCATCCGGGCACTCGGCCTGACCCCGTTCCACCGCCGATCGTTCCTGGCCCTCCAGCGGACGCTCGCCGGCGACCAGTTGGAGCTCGACCTGCTGGCCGACCCGTCGGCCTCGCCGGCCACGCACGAGCGACTCGAGCGCGAGCTCGTCCCGGTCATGGCCGACGACGCTGCCCTCGACGCCGACGACCTGGTCGCCCTCGAGGTGATCGGCCGATAGCAGGCTGATGAGCCGGCCGGGCGTCCGGGGTGAGCGGCGCCCGGCACCATGGCCACATGGCCTCCGATCGAACGCGAACCCCCGCCCAGGATGCCGGCGCCGCGGCCGAGGAGCTCGTCGTGGTCGCACTCCTCGAAGCCGGGTGGCAGATCGTCGGCCGCAACGTCCACGTCGGGCGGGCGGAGCTCGATATCGTGGCCATCGACCCCGGTCCGCCGCGGGAACTGGTCGTCGTCGAGGTGCGCTGGCGCCGGCGCCGCGACTTCGGGCTGGCCGAGGAGACCGTCGACCACCGCAAGCGAACGCGCCTCCGGCAGGCGGCGCATCGACTGATGGAGCGTGGCGATCATCCGCGGCTCCCGCTTCGGCTCGACCTCGTCGCGGTCGAACCAGCGCCCGATGGCCGCTCCGCGACGATCCGGCATCACCGTGCGGTGCGCTGAGCGAGCCCCGCGGGTTCAGGGCGTCCCCATCGGTCACCGGTCAGACGGGCCAGCGCGTCGAAGGCCTCGCGGTCGCCGCGCTTCGCCTGTTCCACGAGGGCTGCGTGCACCTCGTCCTCCGAGTCCGGAGATGTCGCGTCCGACGTGGGCGCGATCGGGATGAAGACGCTCCCGGTCAGCCTACCGGTTCAAACTTCGCATCGGGGACGGGCGGGGACCCGGCCGCGCTCCGGCCGCGCTCCGGCCGCGCTCCGGCCGCGCCCCGGCCGCGCTCCGGCCCTGTGGTAGACTCCGCCGCGGTCCGGGACCCATGACGGGTCCTGAGCCGCCAGATCCACCCATCGTGCCCTGCCCGGTCGGACCGCCGATCGGAGCTCACACGCGGGCCGTCCCGATCCGGATGGTGCCAGGTCGTCGCCACGGCGAGCCTGGTCCGAGATCGACCCGGGGTCCGCGGAGGAACGAACCACATCAGGAGGTCACTCGTGCCGTCCGTCTCGATGCGGCAGCTGCTGGAAGCCGGAGTCCACTTCGGCCATCAGACCCGCCGCTGGAACCCCAAGATGCGCCCGTTCATCTTCGCCGAGCGCAACGGGATCCACATCATCGATCTCGCCCAGACCGTGCAGCGCCTGGACGTCGCCCTCGAGGCCGTCCGCGACACCGTCGCTCGTGGCGAGCAGGTCCTCTTCGTGGGGACCAAGAAGCAGGCCCAGGAGCCCGTCGCCGCCGAGGCGACCCGGGCCAACATGCCGTACGTCAACAAGCGCTGGCTGGGCGGCATGCTGACCAACTTCATCACGATCAAGAAGCGCATCGGGCTCATGGAGCAGCTCGAGGCCCGCAAGCAGAACGGCGACTTCGAGCGCATGAGCAAGAAGGAGGCCGCCAAGCTCAACGAGGAACTGCTCAAGCTCGAGGGCACCCTCGGTGGCATGCGCAAGATGAAGCGCCTGCCGGGCATGGTCTTCATCGTCGACCCGCACCGCGAGCGGATCGGCGTGACCGAGGCGAACAAGCTCGAGATCCCGGTCGTGGGGACCGGCGACACGAACGTGGACCCCGACGAGCTCGACTACATCATCCCGGCCAACGACGACGCGATCCGGAGCATCCGGCTGCTGTGCGCACTGGTCGCCGACGCCGCGATCGAAGGGGCGCGCGAGCGCTCCGCACGCTCGGCGGAGCCCGAGGTGATCGAGGCGGTCCCGATGATCGAGACCGACGACGAGGTCCCGGGCGCGTCCGAGGAGCTGGTCGCCGCGCTGGCCGGTGGCGGCGCCCTGACCTTCGAGCCCGACGCCGACGACGACGAGCTGCTGCCCGGCGACCGCCCGGGTCGGGCCGAGCCCCCCGCGGAGCCGGTCGCCGAGGCCACGCCCGAGGAGATCGCCGCCGAGCTGGCGCGCGAGGCGGCCGAGAAGGCCGAGGACGCCCCGGCCGGTTGACCCCGGCGGCGCTCGACGCCGCCGAACCACCTGCCCGCACGATCACGACCGGTCGGCCCTGACGGGGCCGCGCCCGGAGCACCAAGGAGAGACGTACCCACATGGCGGACATCACCGCGGACCTGGTCAAGGAGCTGCGCGAGCGCACCGGTGCCGGGTTCATGGACTGCAAGAAGGCCCTGACCGAGACCGGGGGCGACCTCGACGCGGCGGTCACGCTGCTGCGCGAGCAGGGACTCGCCGCCGCCGCGAAGAAGGCCGGCCGCGACGCCCGTGAGGGCCTCGTGTCGAGCTACATCCACACCGGCGGCCGCGTCGGCGTGCTGATCGAGGTCAACTGCGAGACCGACTTCGTGGCCCGTACCGACGAGTTCCAGAAGCTCGTCCGGGACCTCGCCATCCAGGTCGCGGGCCTGTCGCCGCTGTACGTGGACCAGGAGCGCATCCCGGAGGCCGCCCTCGAGGCCAAGCGCGCCGAGCTGCTCGCCGACGAGTCCACCCGGAAGAAGCCCGAGGCGATCCGCCCGCAGATCGTGGACGGCCAGCTCAAGAAGTGGTTCAGCCAGGTCTGCCTGTACGACCAGCCGTTCCGCGACGAGGAGCGCACCGTGCGCGAGCTCATCAACGAGCGCATCGCCACGATCGGCGAGAACATCCGCGTCCGCCGCTTCACCCGCTACGCGCTCGGGGAGGAGCAGTGAGCGACGCGACGGCCACTCCGGCCGTCCCGGGCGATCCGGCGGTCCAGTACCGCCGGATCCTGCTCAAGTTGTCCGGAGAGGCCCTGCTGGGTGACCGGTCGTACGGCGTCGATCCGGCCTTCTGCGCGTTCATCGCCGCCCAGGTCCGCGAGGTCCACGCGCTCGGCGTGCAGATCGGGATCGTGGTCGGCGGCGGCAACATCTTCCGGGGCATGGCCGCCGCGGCCCGCGGGATGGACCGCGCCACCGGCGACTACATCGGCATGCTCGCGACGGTCATGAACGGCCTCGCCCTGCAGGACGCGCTCGACAAGGCCCACGTGCCGACCCGGGTGATGACCGCCATCGCCATGAACGAGGTCGCCGAGCCGTACATCCGGCGCCGCGCGATCCGACACATGGAGAAGGGGCGCGTCGCGATCTTCGTGGCCGGCACCGGCAACCCGTACTTCACGACCGACACGGCGGCCGCCCTGCGCGCGGTCGAGATCGGGGCCGAGGTGCTGCTCAAGGCGACCAAGGTCGACGGGGTCTACGACAGCGATCCGATGACGAACCCCGCTGCGCGGCGGTACGCTCAGCTCGATTACGCCGACCTGCTGCGCGACCAGCTCAAGGTCATGGACGCGGCCGCGGTCAGCCTGTGCATGGAGAATGACCTGCCCATCGTGGTCTTCGACCTCGATACGCCCGACAACATCACTCGTGTGGCCGCCGGCGAGCCGGTCGGGACACGGATCTCGAGCGCCGGATCGGCGCCGAGCGACACCGGAGGTGCGCCAGCATGAGCAGCGAGATCATCGCCGACGCTGACCACAAGATGGCCCGAGCCGTCGACGCCATGGAGCGCGACTTCCAGGGCGTGCGCACGGGCCGTGCCTCGACGGCCCTCGTCGAGCGCATCGTGGTGGACTACTACGGGACCCAGACGCCGCTCAACCAGCTGGCCGGCATCAGCGTCCCGGAGCCCCACCAGATCGTCATCCAGCCGTGGGATCGCGGCGTCCTCGGGGCGATCGAGAAGGCCATCACCAAGAGCGACATCGGGCTCACGCCCAACGTCGACGGGACGGTCGTGCGACTGAACATCCCGCCGCTGACCGAGGAGCGTCGCAAGGACCTCGTCAAGGTCGTCCATAAGCGCATGGAGGAGGCCCGCGTCGAGATCCGCAACCTGCGTCGCGACGCGGCCGACCAGCTCAAGCGCGAGGAGCGGGACGGCTCGGTCGGCGCGGACGAGTCGCATCGCCAGCTGGAGCTGCTCCAGAGGACGACCGACCGGCACATCGCCGAGGTCGACCGGCGCGGTGGCCTCAAGGAACAGGAGGTCCTCGAGGTCTAGTGGCCCGCGCACCGCTGGCCCGCCCGACCGACGCGCCACCGATCGCCCACGAAGCGCCGGTGGCCGAGGGCGCACGCGCGGTCGCCCCCGGATCCGGGTCGGCCCTCGACATCGAGGCGCTGGGAGCGGACGACCGTCCGCGCCACGTCGCGATCATCATGGACGGCAATCGGCGCTGGGCGCGTGCCCGCGGGCTGCCCGAGCTGGAGGGCCACGCCGCCGGGGTGGAGGCCATCCGCGGCCTCCTTCGCCACGCCGTCCGGCGCGCGGTCCCGGTCCTCACCCTGTACGCCTTCAGCCGAGAGAACTGGGCTCGCTCCGACGAGGAGGTGACCGGCCTGTTCGGCCTGCTCGAGAGCGCGATCCGGAGCGAGACCGACGAGCTGCGCCGCCAGGGCGTGCGGGTCCAGCTGCTCGGTCGCTCGGACGAGCTGCCGGCCGACACCCGGGCCTCGATCGAGGACGCCCTGGCCGCGACCCACGAGGGCGACCGCCTGCTCCTCAACATCGCCTTCAACTACGCCGGTCGGACGGAGCTCGTGGATGCCGTGCGGCGCCTGGTCGCGGCCGGCGTACCCGCCGACCGGATCGACGAGCAGGCCGCCTGCGAGGCGCTCTACACCGCCGGCATCCCCGATCCCGACCTGGTCATCCGGACCGGCGGGGAGCAGCGCCTGTCGAACTTCCTGATCTGGCAGTCGGCCTACGCGGAGCTCGTCTTCAGCGACGCCCTGTGGCCCGACTTCGGCCCCGACGCGTTCGACGCCGCGATCCTCGAGTTCGCGCGCCGCCACCGGCGCTTCGGGCGCTAGCGCGTGCGCCAGCGGGCGATCAGCGCGGCCGTCCTCGTGCCGGTCCTGCTCGTCGTGCTGGCGATCGGGGGGATCGCCCTGGTGGCCCTCGTGGCCGTCGTGACCGGGCTGGCCGCGCGCGAAGTGTTCGCCCTGCTGCGGCGGGCGGGTCTGCCGACGCTCCCGCTCCTCGGCGGCGCGCTGGCCCTCACGGTGATCGCCGACGCCGGGTTCCCGCAGGTGCTTGACGGCTCCGGGCTGCTCCTCGTCGGGGTCGGCCTCATCCTCGTCGCGGTCGCGGCGTTCGCCCGACCCGATCCCCGTGACGGCCTGACCTCGTGGATGGCGACCACCTTCGGCGCCCTGTACGTGTCGCTCCTGGCGTTCGTCGTCCGGCTCGGCAACGCCGCGCCGGACGTCCCCCCTGACGCGCCCCTCGCGATCCTCGGCCCGGAGCGCGGCTGGGTCCTGCTCCTGCTGGTCGCGGTGTGGTCGTATGACACGGGCGCCTTCCTCGTCGGCCGGCGCTTCGGCACGGTCAGGTTCCTGACCCACATCTCGCCGGCGAAGTCCGTCCAGGGCCTGGTGGGCGGCGTGGTCGCCACGATCGTGGTCGTGGGGCTGATCCTGGCGGGCCTCGGCCAGTCGCCGCTCCACGCGCTGCTCCTCGGCCCGCTGGGCGCGCTCGCGGCCCAGGCCGGCGACCTCGCCGAGTCGATGCTCAAGCGCGCGGCCGGAGCCAAGGACTCGGGCACGCTGATCCCCGGCCATGGCGGTCTGCTCGACCGCGTGGACTCGTTCCTGTTCGCCGCGCCGCTCGTGACCCTGTATGTCGTCGCCGTCCTCGCCTGAGCGGTCGGGGCCGCGCCGCGTCGCGCTCCTCGGCAGCACCGGCTCGATCGGGACCCAGGCGGTGGACGTGCTGGCGGCCCATCCCGACGCCTTCACCACCGTGGTCCTCGCCACGGGTTCGGACCGGGCTCTCCTCGAGGTGCAGGCGGAGCGCCTCCGCCCGGCGGTCACCGCGGTCGGCGCGGATGCCGACGGCCTGGCCGAGCTGGCGACGCGCGAGGACGTGGACCTCGTGGTCATCGCCACCGGCGGGGTGGTCAGTCTGGGCCCGGTGCTGGCCGCCCTTCGGGCCGGCAAGGTCGTGGCCACGGCCAACAAGGAGACGCTCGTCGCGGGTGGCCACCTGGTCATGCCGGAGGCGCGCCGGCTGGCGGCGTCTCGCGCGGCCGCAGGCCCGGGCGACCCCTTCGCCAGCCCGCTCGCCTGGCTTCGGCCGATCGATTCGGAGCATTCCGCCATCTGGCAGTGTCTAGCCGGCGAATCCATGACGAGCGTCGCCGCGCTCATCCTGACCGCCTCGGGCGGCCCGTTCCTGGACGCCACGCCCGCCGAGCTGGCGGCGGTGACCCCGGAGCGAGCCCTCCGGCACCCGACCTGGACCATGGGAGCCAAGATCACCATCGACTCCGCGACGCTCGCCAACAAGGGCCTGGAGGTCATCGAGGCACACTGGCTGTACGATGTCGACTACGACGCGATCGAGGTGGTCATCCACCCGCAGAGCGTCGTCCACTCCGCCGTCCGGTTCGTGGACGGCTCCCTCAAGGCCCAGCTGGGCACCCCTGACATGCGTCTTCCCATCCAGTACGCCATGACCTACCCCGACCGGATGCCGTCGGCCGTCGCCGCCCCCGACCTCGTCACGGCCGGCGCGCTGGACTTCCGCGCCCCCGACGAGGCGCGGTTCCCGGCGCTGCGCATCGCCCGCGAGGCGGGCGTGGCCGGTCCATGGGCATCGGCGGCGCTCATCGCGGCCGACGACGTCGCGGTCGCGCGCTTCCTGGACGGCACCCTCGACTTCCGGGGCATCCCGCGCCTCCTCGAGGCCGCAGTCGAGCGCTTCGGTGGCGGCGACGGCGCCTCGACCGAGCCCGACGTGACGGCCCTGGTGGCGCTCGATGCCGAGGTCCGGGCCACCTTCGCCAGCGGTCCGATCGGAGGCAGCGCATGACCGAGGTCGTCCAGTCGATCATCACGATCGTCCTGTTCATCGCCATCCTGGGCATCCTCGTGGTGATCCACGAGCTCGGGCACTTCGTGACCGCGCGCCTGGCGAACGTCCGGGTGCTGGAGTTCGGCATCGGGTTCCCGCCGCGGGCGAAGGTCCTGCGCAACGAGGGCGAGACCGTGTACACCCTCAACTGGCTGCCCATCGGCGGCTTCGTCAAGCTCGAGGGCGAGGACGGCGAGGGCGCCGGCGACCCGCGCTCGTTCTCGTCGCAGCGCTGGATCACCAAGATGGTCATCCTCGTCGCCGGCGTGGCGATGAACGTGGTCCTCGCCTTCGTCATCTTTGCCGGCATCGCCCTGCTCGGCGATCCGACCATCGGCGTACGGGTCGGGGCCGTGGAGCCTGACTCCCCGGCGGCCGGGGCCGGGATCCAGCCTGGCGATGGCGTCGTGAGCATCGATGGCGAGTACTTCGGCGCCTTCGGCGATGCGTCGCTGCTGGGCGTGCTCCGGGCCAGGGCCGGCCAGTCGGTCGAGCTCGGTGTCGTCCGCGCGGACGGCACGCTCGAGACCATTGCCGTGACCCTCCGACCGGCCGCCGAGCTGTCGCCGACGCGGGGAGCGCTGGGCGTGTCCGGCCTGCGCGCGTTCACGACCGACACCCCCATCACCTACGCGCCCCAGGAGGCGATCGCCCTCGGCGTCGAGCGGACGACGAGCGCTCTCGGTCTCATCGTCGGCGGGCTCGGGCAGCTGGTGGACGCCATCGTCAACCGACCGACCGAGCCGCCGCCGGTGTCGGGCCCGGTCGGCATCGCCCAGCAGATCGGCGACGTCTTCTGGCAGCTGGGCCCGGTCATCACGCTGTACGTGGCGGGCATCCTGTCCGCGAACCTGGCCGTCGTGAACATCCTGCCGTTCCCGCCGCTCGACGGCGGGCGGATGCTGATGATCACCCTGAAGCGGCTGTTCGGCCCGCGCCTGAGCCTGCGGGCGGAGCAGCTGACCTACATGGTCGGCTTCGTGTTCCTGTTCGCGTTCCTCATCTGGATCACCGGCTTCGATATCGTGCGCAGCCTGACCGGCGGCAGCTAGGACCCCGGCGCCTCGATGGCCTCGCCCGATCAGCTCCGGCCCCGCCGTCGACCCACGGTCAGCGTCGACGTGGGCGGCGTGCTCGTCGGCAGTGCGCACCCGGTCGTCGTCCAGTCGATGACCAACACGGACACCGCCGACCCCGACGCGACCGCCATCCAGGTCGCTCGGCTGGCCCATGCCGGCTCGCAGCTCGTCCGCATCACCGTCAACACGGAACAGGCGGCGGCCGCCGTGCCCGAGATGATGGCCAGGCTCCGCGACAACCTGGGCGTGGATGTGCCGGTCGTCGGGGACTTCCACTACAACGGCCACAAGCTGCTGGTGGAGTACCCCCAGACGGCCGCCCTGCTGGCGAAGTACCGGATCAACCCGGGCAACGTCGGCGCCAAGCGTCACGACGAGCACTTCGCGACCATCGTCAAGGTCGCCATCGACAACGACAAGCCGGTCCGCATCGGCGTGAACTGGGGCTCGCTGGACCAGGCCATCCTGACGGAGCTCATGGACGCGAACGCGCGCCTGGTCGACCCGGCCGACAGCCGCGACGTGATGATCGAAGCGATGCTCCAGAGCGCCCTGCGCTCCGCCGAGCTGGCCGAGCAGACCGGCCTGGGCCACGACCGGATCATCATCAGCGCCAAGGTCAGCAACGTCCGAGACCTGGTCGACGTGTACCGCCTGCTGGCCGTCCGCTGCGACTACCCGCTGCACCTCGGCCTGACCGAGGCGGGGATGGGCGACAAGGGCATCATCGCGTCCACGGCCGGGCTGGCCATCCTGCTCGACGAGGGCATCGGCGACAC
>JBKHXL010000102.1:0-15531 GCA_046566045.1 Candidatus Limnocylindria bacterium | reverse complement strand
CGGGCGGGGCGGGCGGGGCGGGCGGGGCGGGCGGGGCGGGCCGGGGCCCAGGCCGGGGCGCCGGGCGAGCGGGGCCGGCCGGGCCGGGCGGGGGGCGCGGCTGGGCGGGGCCCGGGCCGTCGCCCGCCCACGGATCGGCCCACGGATCGGCGAGCGTGCTTCGTAGGCTGCAGATCGGGGTCGAAGGGCTGTCCGGGACCCAGAAGACGCCGCCCCCGGCGATCCCGGAGGCTGAAACGTGCTTCCATGGCACGGTCGAGGGGTGTAGGCGCCGGGTCGGGCGGCTTCGACCCGCGTTTGCAGTCCCTCAAGCACGCCACGGCGCGGGCGGGCACGATGGGACCGCCGCACCGTGCCGGGACCGCCCCACCGTGCCGGGGCCACGCACGGTGCCGGCGCCACGCACCGTGCCGGCGCCACGCACGGTGCCGGCGCCACGCACCGTGCCGGGGCCACGCACCGTGCCGGGGCCACGCGCCGGCGGCGCCCACCCGCGGCGGGATCACTCGCGGTTGCGCATCGCCTCGGCGGCCATCTCCAGGTAGCGGTCGAGCTCGAGCGCGGCGTCGAGCGGCAGGGGCGTCTCGGCGCTGACCTCGGCGAGTGCGGCCCGCATGTGCAGCAGCCAGCGGTCGCGCCCGGCAGGGTCGATGTGGAACGGCATGTGGCGCATGCGCAGGCGCGGGTGGCCGCGCTCCGCCTCGTAGGTCCGCGGCCCGCCCCAGTACTGGGCGAGGAACAGGGTCAGCCGCCGCTGCGCGGGCGCGAGGTCGGCCTCGGGGTAGAGCGGCCGCAGGATCGGGTCGGTCGCGACCCGGCGATAGAAGCCCGCCACGAGCGCCTCGAAGAACGGCATCCCGCCCACCCGCTCGAACAGGGGCGCCTGCTCGATCATCCGGCCGCACCCGCGCCGCCGGCCGCCTCCAGGCGCAGGCGCAGCGCCTCGAGGTCGAGGGCGGTGGCGTGGCGGACCTGCGGCGCCGCCATCGACTCGAAGAACCGGTAGCGGAACGGCAGCTCGATCCGGAACGACCAGCGCAGCTCGGTCGCCTCGGCGCCATCCGGGACAAGCACCGCGTCGATGGCGATGCGAACCCCGTCGCCGTCCCGGCCCTCCAGGGCCAGGCGGGACTCCGGATCGGCGGCCGTCACCGTCACGGCGAACGTCCCCGCCCGGCCGGCGGCTCGCTGGTCGATCGACATCGACTCGCCGACGCGCGGCACGGTGCCGGCCAGCTTCGGCGCGCGACGGACCGCGACGATGCCGCTGGCGATGAGCCAGCGCGGCCAGCCCTCCAGGTCGGCCACGAACGCCGCGACCTCGTGGCGCGGCCGTCGGATCCGCTGGGCGATCTCGATCTCGATGGCCACGTCAGGCCCCTTCCGTCGGCCCGTCGGCGACCGGGACGAGGCGGAACGACGGTCCGCGTCCGAGCCGCTCGGCGGGCGTGCCGTAGCGCAGGATGAGCGCGCCGACGGCACGGGCATGGGCGGCCTCGTCGAGCGGCTCGGCGAGCGCCTCGAAGGCGCGCTCGCCGATGCGGACCGTGACCTCCGGATGGGCCTGCAGGTTGCGCGCCCAGGCCGTGGCGGCGCTGTTGGCCGCCACCAGGATCGAGCCGTCGGGCTCATCGACGAAGCCGACCGCGACGCCCCGCGCGCGGCCGCTGGCGCGACCGCGGGTGATGAGCCAGGCGACCCGACCCTGCGCCGCGAGCGACGGCCCGAACGCGTCGATCAGCGTGCCCGCTGCCAGGACTTGCCCTCGGTCTGGGTGGCCGGGGCATAGACCATCTCGACCGCCTGCATCTCGCGGATGGTCCGTGCACCGAGCGCCGCCATCGACTGGCGCAGCGCCCCGACGAGGTTCTCGCTGCCGTCGGTCACGTGGGCCGGGCCGAGCAGGATGCGCTCGAGCGAGCCGACGGTCCCGACCTTGATCCGGGTGCCGCGTGGGAGGGTCGGCGACGGCGCGGCCATGCCCCAGTTCGTGCCGCGTCCGGGCGCCTCCTCGGCCTTGGCCAGGGGCGAGCCGAGCATCAGGGCGTCGGCGCCGGCGGCGATCGCCTTGGCCAGCTCCCCGCCCCGGCGCATGCCCCCGTCGGCCACCACCGGCACGTAACGGCCGGTCTCGGCCTGGAAGGCGTCACGGGCCGCGGCCACGTCGCTGATCGCGGTGACCTGCGGGACGCCGATGCCGAGGACCTCGCGGGTCGTGCAGGCGGCGCCCGGCCCGACCCCGACGAAGACCGCCGCGGCGCCCTGCTCCATGAGCGCGAAGGCCGCCTCCGCGTTGGTCGTGTTGCCGACGGCCACGGGGATCGGCATGTAGCGGGTGAACTCCTCGAGCGACAGCGGGTCGTAGCCGCTCGCCAGGTGGCGGGCGCTCGAGACCTGGCTCTGGACCAGGAAGAGGTCGGCGCCGTGCTCGGCGCAGAACGGGCCGAAGCGGCGAGCCGCCGCGGGCGTGGCCGACACGGCCGCCCGGCTGCCCGCGGCGTGGATCGCGTCGAGTCGCGCGGCGATGAGGTCCTCGCGGATGGGCTCCTGGTAGACCGAGGCCAGGAGGGCCTGGACCTCGCCGTCGGGCGCCGTGGCGATGCGCTCGAGGACCGCGTCGGGGTCGTCGTAGCGCGTCTGCACGCCCTCGAGGTTCAGGATGGCAAGACCGCCGAGCCGGGCGAGCTCCCCGGCCATCCGGGCGTCCACCACGGCGTCCATGGCCGAGGCGAGGATGGGGATGGCGAGGTCGATGCCGCAGAAGCGCTGGGCGAGATCCACGTCGGCCGGCTCGACGGTGTCGGTCCCGGGTGCCAGCGAGACGTCCTCGAAGCCATACGTCGGGCGGATGTCGTCCACCTTGCTGCGGAAGACGCGGCGCGCCGCCGCGGTCGTCGGCTCGGTTCGGTCGATCACGTGGCCCTCCGGTGGCGCCTCACGGTCGGGCGGCTCCTGTCGGTCGAGTCTACCAGCGGGCGGCCCGGGGCTTGCGCTGGCCGTCGAGGGTGAGCTCGAACCAGGCGGCACGCCCCGGGTCGGCCAGGTCGTCGCGGATGCGCTCGATGGCGGTGCGGTAGGCCGGCCACACGACGGCGTCGTGCGCCTCGTCCACCGGCAGCCAGCGGGCCGCGTCGTGCTCGGTGCTCAGGACCGGTTCGGCGTCGGCCCGGACGCGGACCGCGAACACCGCCGAGACCATGACCGCGTCGACCGACGGCTCGTGGAACTGGTTGACCAGGTCGAGGTCGTAGAACGCCTCGATGGCGGCCGAGGCGAACCCGGTCTCCTCCGCGAGCTCGCGCAGGGCGCCCACGGCGACGCGCTCATCCGCCTCGAGCGTGCCCGACACGCACTGCCACAGGCCGGGCAGCAGCGTCTTGGCCGCGCTCCGCCGGAGGAGCAGGACCTCGGGCCGCTCGACCCCGCGCGCGGTCAGTGGCACGCGGAACATCCAGCAGTCCACCAGATCCGGCCGGTACGGGCTCATCGGCCGGTGATCCGATGGAGCTGCTCGAGGTGCATCAGGTCGTGCACGCCGGCGAACAGCAGCCACTCGCCGCAGCGCAGTCGTCCGACCAGCGGGTGGTCGAGCGGGCAGGGATCCGTCTCGTGCCCGGCCACGGTCCGGGCCGCGCGCTCCAGGATGCGCTGGCTCTGGGCGATGCGCCGCATGAGGGCGGCACGGTCGGCGTCGGCCGGGCCGGGAACGCCGGGGACGACCGACGGGGCGTCGCTCGGCCACTGGCCCGCGGCCGCCTTCGCCGCGGCCAGGCTGAGGCCCGCCCGCGCGTCGGCGTCGTGGCCGATCGCCTGGGCCACGTTCCACTCCCCCTCGCCGCCGTCGAGCGCGAGGTCCTCGTCGGACAGGCCCTCGACGATGGCGGTGAGAGCCCGGGCCAGCACGGCCAGCTGGGCGGCCAGTGGCTCGGCCGTGCCCGGACCGGCCCGGCGGCGCACCTCACGGCGCACGCTGATGAAGCGGCCGTCCCCGATCCCGCGCCAGGCCGGGACGATGTCCGGGGCGCCGGCCTCGAGCGCCGTCGCCCAGTCCGCGCTCACCGGTTCCCCCGCGCCATCGCCACCGCCTCCGGCCGCAGGCGCAGTCGCCACATCGCCACGAACCCGACGGCCGGGCCGATCGCCAGCAGCCCGAACGCGACCCGCCAGCCGTCCCCGTCCACCGGGTCGAGCACGCCGATGAGCGCGATGGTGATGGCGGTGAACACGAACCCGGTCGCCGTCTGGAGGGCCAGGGCCGAGCCCGCCGTGCCGGGCGGCGCAAGCTCCGAGACCGCGGCCGAGAACTGGGCCGAGTCGGCGACGATCGTGATCCCCCACACGATGCCGAGCACCACGAGCAGCGGCGGCGGGGCGCCGAACGCCAGTCCCACGACGATGGCGAACGTGCCGGACACGGCCATCGCCGCCATCGTCGTGGTGGTCCGGCCGATCCGGTCGGCGATGGCTCCGGCCGCGACGCAGCCGAGGGCGCCCGCCCCGACGACCAGGAAGGCGGCCAGGCTGGCCGTGCCCGGGTCGGTGAGGCCGGCGGCGGCGAAGCTGGCCACGAAGAAGAGCGGCACCCAGGTCCACATCGCGAACAGCTCCCACATGTGGCCGAGGTAGCCGGCGTTGGCCAGGCGCACGGCCGGCTCGGCGAAGGCGCGCGCGGCGATGCGCAGCGAGAAGCGTGGCGAGGGCGTGTCGAAGGGTCCGCTCCGGACGCCGGCCAGGACGACCAGCCCGCCGACGAAGCAGGTCACGCTGGCGGCCACGATGACCGCCCGCCAGTCGAGGCCGGCCGCCGCTCCGACGGCGCGGAACAGGAGCGGCAACGCGGTGCCGAGGGTCAGCGCTCCGATGATCGTCCCCGTGGCGAGACCGCGGTCGTGCCGGAACCAGCCCGCCACGAGCTTGAGCGCCACGGGATAGGCGGCCGCCTGGGCGGCCCCGGTCAGGGCCCGGAACGGGAGCGCCGAGGCGAGGTCCATCGCGACCAGCGCGAGACCCAGGTTGGCCGCGCCGGCACCGAACGCCCCGATCGCGAACAGGCGCGGACCGCTGACGACGTCCGGGGCGCCGACCGCCGCCAGGCCCACGGCCGCGACGGCGAACCCGAGCAGCACCGCGATGGTCAGGAGCGGCAGGCCGAGGGCGTCCATCCCCCACTCCGCCCGGAGCGTCGGGGCGACCGACGACGTGGCGAACGACGGCGACATCGCGCACAGGAGCCCGATCGAGATGCGCGCCAGCTGGGTCCACCGTCCGGCGGGCTCGAGCGCCCGTCCGGCGGGCGCGACGTCGGCGCCGCGGGGCGCCCGGTCGGTCACAGTCGCTCGAAGCGCTCGACCGGCAGCACCATCACCGTCGCGCCACCGACCTCGACCTCGAGCGGATAGGGCATGAAGAATTCGCCCGGCTCCATGATCGGCGGCATCGGATTGACGACCTGGGTCCGCGACGTGCAGTTCTCGCGGACGATGTTGAGGACCTCGTCCACCTCGGGATCCTCGACGCCCAGGATGATCGTGGCGTTCGACTGCTTGAGGAATCCGCCGCTGCTGGACAACCGCGTCGCGCGGAACTCCCGTTCGAGGAGCGCGTCGACGAGGGTCCCGGCGTCCTCGCTGTGAACGATGGCGACCACGAGCTTCATCGCGCGGAGTATCAGGGCCGGAGCATGGCCCGGTCAACGCGGATACGCGGCGCTTGTCACGCGGCTGCGCGGCGCTCCACGCGGGACCCGTGCCCGGTCGGCGGATTCCGGCGGTGTACGATGCGACCTCCGAACCCGTCGCGTGTGCAGGAGCCGACCCGTGACCAGCCCAGACCACCTGTCCGGCCTGCGTGCGGCGATCGCCGCCGCCGCCGGCGCCGACGACCTGGACGCGGCGCTGGCCGCCATCCTCGAGGCCGCCGCCGGCGCGCTGCAGCCGACGATGGCCGCCGTCTGCCTGTCCGACCCCGACCGCACCGGCCTCGTCGTCTCGGCCGCCCACGGGCTGCCGCAGGCCGCCCTGGCCGCCCTGGCCACCGATGTCGAGGACGCCGCCCATCCGTTCGTGCTGGCGGCGGCGGGCCGCAGCGCCGACCTGGAGCGGGACGGGATCACCGCCGCCGGCGACGCCACGGTCAGCGCCTACCTGCCGCTGGTCGTGATGCACGGCGGGGTCGAATCCTCGCTCGGCTCGCTCGGGATGAGCTGGGCCGCGCCGCGCACGCTCTCGGGCGACGAACGGGTCCTGCTCGAGGCCCTGGCCGGCCTGGTCGCCCTCACCGTGGACCGGGCACGCCTGGGATCGACCGCGGCGGAGCGCTCCGAGTGGTTCGAGCGGCTGGCGCACACCGATCCGCTGACGGGCCTCGCCAACGAGCGGACCGTGGGCCGCATCCTGGATCTCGAGCTGGCCCGTGCCGGGCGCCAGGGCGGCGAGGTCTCGCTCGCGCTCTTCGACATCGACGACTTCCGGACCACGAACGAGGCCGAGGGCCACGACGTCGGCGACGACGTGCTGCGCCGGATCGCCGCGGTCCTGGCCGATTCGGTCCGGCTGGTGGACACGGTCGGGCGGATCGGGGGCGACGAGTTCGTGCTGATCGCCCCGGGCTCGGCGGGCGCGATGGTCTCGCGCCGCGTGGTCGACGCGATCACCGCCCTGCCCGCGGTGGCCGGCCACAGCGCCACGGTGTCGGCCGGCGTGGCGGTCTTCCCCGCGGACGGGGCCGACAGCGAGTCGCTCATCGCCGCCGCCAAGGCGGCGCTCGATCGGGCCCGCGCCGCGGGCGCGGGGTCCGTGGCCGAGACGGTCGCCGGCGAGGGCTGAACCGGCCCGCCTGAGCCGCCGGCGTCGATCAGCCGGCGGCCGACGCCGTCCCGAGCGACACGATGGGCAGGGTCGGCGTCGTGGCGCCGGGCCCCGGCTCGAGGGTGAGCGCCAGCACGATGCCGGGCTCCGCGGGGAGGCCGTCGCCGGTGAAGAAGGCGGTCCCGGTCGCACCGACCTGGAAGCTGCCCAGCGGGGCCGGGACGCCGTCGCTGCCGATGACCCATGCCTCGTAGACCTGCCCGCCGGTCGTCGCGGCAAGGTCGCGCATGGCCAGGGTCACCTCGCCGGAGGCGCTGATCGCCGCGAGCCCGGACGGCCCGTCGCCGCCCTCGGCGGTGAGCACGGCCGTCAGCGAGCCCTCCCGGCCGGCGACGTCCAGGACGGCCGCGACGTGCTGCTCGTACGTGCGGCTGTCGGCGAGCTGGCCCTGCAGCAGCAGGTTCCAGCCGCCCAGCAGGGCGATCGCCAGCACGGCCGCGATGCGCATGACCCACGATCCGATGGCCGGACCGCTCGAGCGGCGTGGCAGGGCGGCGACCGGGGTCGGCGCGGCGACCGGCGCGGGGGCGGCGACCGGGGTCGGCGCGGCGACGGCCGCGGTGACGGCGATCGGGATCGGCGCGGGAGCCGCCGGCTCACTCGCGACGGGCGGCGTGGCGGCGCGGCGTGCCTCGAGGTCGGCGGCGGCGGCGGCCATCAGGCGGTCCTTCAGGCCCGCCGGCGGCTCGACCTGCGGGACGCTCGCGGCAAGGACCGGGACGACCGAACCGAGCTCGGCGAACTCGGCATGCGGCGCCGCGCAGGCCGCGAGGTGCGCGCGGACCGCGTCCATCTCGTCCGCGTCCAGGGCGCCCAGCACGAACGGGGCGGCGAGGTCGCGAACCTCGTCGCAGGTCAGGCCGCCGATCGGATCGGTCATGGCGACTCGACCTCCTGCTCGTCCGGGGTGAGCACGCGGCGCATGGCGAGCAGGCCCAGGCGCATGCGGCTCTTGACCGTCCCGAGGGGCGTGTTCGTCCGGTCGGCGACCTCCTGCTGGGTGAGGCCACCGAAGTAGGCCAGCTCGATCGCCTCGCGCTGGACATCGGACAGGGTCGCGATGGCCCGGCGCACGTCGTCGGCGTCGAGGTCGGCCGACACCTCTGCCCACACGTCGGGCGCCTGGAACTGCGGGGGCGGCACCGTCTCGATGTCGGGCAGCTCGGTGGTCGGCTTGCGCCGCCGGATCGCGTCGATGGCCCGGTGATGGACGATCGAGAGCAGCCACGTCTTCACCGAGCCGCGCCCCGCGACGTACCGCTCGGCGTTGCGCCACGCACCCAGGAACGCATCCTGGACCACGTCCTCGGCGAGGGTGGCGTCGTTGGTGATGCGGTAGGCGATGGAATAGGCCATGGTCTTGTAGCGCTCGTACAACTCATCCAGTGCGTGCGATTCTCCGGCGGCGATCCGCTCCAGGCACGACCGATCCGTGTCGTCGGCGACGGTCGCGACCCGGAGGGGCCGGGCGTCGGTCATCTCCGTCATCGATGGATGCGCACGCCGGCCGCTCCCGGTTCACTGTCGGGCGCCACCAGCCGCTCCTCGACCGCCTCGCTGATGCTCGCGGCGACGGCATCGGGGTCGGCGGCGGCGTCGACCAGCACGCAGCGCTGCGGATCGGCCGACGCCAGTGCCAGGAAACCCGCCCGGACGCGACGGTGGAAGGCCAGGTCGAACTCGGCCTCGAAGCGGGTCACGTCGCCCGGTGCCTTGCGCGCCAGCCCGGTCTCGACCGGCAGATCCAGGACGATGGTCAGGTCCGGGACCAGGCCGCCCGTGGCGATGGCGGCCAGCCAGCGCAGGTGCTCGAGGTCGGCCCCGGCGCCGTAGCCCTGGTAGGCCAGGGTGGAGTCGGCGAACCGGGCGCAGATGACGGTCACGCCGGCCTCGAGGCTGGGCCGGATGACCTCCTCGACCAGTTGTCGCCGCGCGGCGTTGAACAGGAGCGCGTCGGTCAGCGGGTCGGCGGCGGCCTCCCCGCTCGTGCGCGCCAGCACGAGCTCGCGGATGCGCTCGCCCAGGGCCGTACCGCCCGGCTCCCGGGTGAGATGGGTCGGGATCCCCTGCCGCTCGAGGTGGTCGCGCAGCCGGAGCGCCTGCGTGGTCTTGCCACCGCCGTCCGGGCCCTCGATCGTGACGAAGCGGCCACGACGGGCCTGCGTTGCCATGCCGGCGAGTGTAGCCGACGTCGCTCCGAGCACCCGCGGACGCGTCGTCATCCGACGTCCGCGCCAGCGCGTACTCTCGGTTGCCATGGGACGCCGTCGCACCTCGCCGCTGCTCCGACCTGCCCGCCTCGCGGCGGCCGCGGGCCTGGCCGTGGTGCTCCTGCTCCCGGGGGTGGCCGCCGCCCACCCGCTCGGCAACTTCACGATCAATCACCACGCCGGCCTGTTCATCGAGCCCGAGCGCGTCCTGCTCGACATCGTCATCGACCAGGCCGAGATCCCGGCGTTCCAGGCGCGGGGCGACATCGATCTCGACGGCGACGGCGAGATCTCCGACGCCGAGGCGGAGAGCGGCCGGATCGCCGCCTGCGAGGCGCTGTCCCCGGACGTCACGATCAGCCTCGACGGGTCTCGCCTGGCCCCGGTGCTGCTGGAGGCGGGGCTCGACTTCCCGCCGGGGGTCGGCGGTCTGCCGACGATGCGCACGGTGTGCGCCTTCGTCGCCGAGTTCCCGGCGCCGCTGGCCGGGGACGTCCCGGCCCGCCTGTCGTTCCGCGACGGCACCTTCGCCGCCCGTCTCGGCTGGCGCGAGATCGCGGTCACGGGCTCAGGGGTGGCGGTGACCCCGATCGCCGGGGCCGAGCCGCCCCGGGCCGACAGCCTGACCGACCGACTGACCACCTACCCCGAGGCCCTCGTGGCGGATCCGCTCGCCGATGCGGCCCTCGACGTCGAGGTGACCGCTGACTCGACGATCCCGCGGGCGGCTCGGCCGGACGTGCCGGACGCGACGCCCGTGCCGGAAGCTCCGACGCTGCCGCCCATCGACGGCGGCGCGCAGCCGAGCGCTCCGGCACCGAGCGGCGAGCCGGGCCCGACACCGACCGGTGGCGCCGTCGTCCCGGGTGGCGTCGGCGGCGGCGAGGTGCCCTCGATCTTCCGCGAGGCGTCGCTCACCCCGGCCCTGGTCCTGCTGTCCGTGCTGACCGCGCTGGCCCTCGGCGCGGGCCACGCGCTGACGCCCGGCCACGGCAAGACGCTGATGGCGGCGTACCTCGTCGGCACGCGCGGGCGCCCGCTCCACGCGGTGGGCCTGGGCCTGTCGGTGAGCGTCTCGCATACGGCCGGGATCCTGCTGCTCGCCGCGCTCGTGGTCGGAGCCACCGGCGTGCTGCCGGCAGACACGGTCGTGCGCGCCGCGCCGGTCGTCGCCTCGCTGAGCATCCTGGCGATCGGGGCGTGGATGCTCGCCGGGGAGTGGCGCCGCCGCCGGGCCGCCCGGGCCGCGCTCGCCGACCACCACCACGACGACCACGAGCACGAGCACGAGCACGAACACGGGCACGAGCACGAGCACGGGCACGACCTTGGCCACGCTCAGCCACATGACCATCCCGCGGGCGAGCACAGCCACGGCGGGATCCGGCACAGCCACCTGCCCCCGGCTGGCGCCACCATCACCTGGCGCAGTCTCTTCGTCCTGGGTCTGGCCGGAGGCCTCATCCCGTCCACCAGCGCGCTCCTGATCCTGCTCGGGTCGATCGCCGCGGGCCGGGCGACGTTCGGACTCGTGCTCGTCGTCGCGTTCGGCCTGGGCATGGCGGCGGTGATGACGACGATCGGGCTCGTCCTCGTGTTCGCCCGCGAGCGTCTCGACAGGATGCCCGCCAGCCTGACCTTCAGCCGCGTCCGGGAGGCGGTGCCGCTCGCCGCCGCCGTGCTCGTGTCCGGCTTCGGCATGTACCTCACGGTCCAGGCGATCCTCGGCGTGCCCACGCTCTGACGGCTCGTCGCGCGGAACGCTGACCGGCACGCCGCGGGGGCCGCGCCCCGCCCGGCCGCGCCACGGCGATACGGCACATGCCCCACTGCCACGTACCGATCGATGCGCTAGGCTGCGCCGCGCATGCGAGACCTGACCGACCGCGCCCTCGAGACCGCCACCGTCCTGGGCGCCGGGTACGCCGACGCGCGCGTGGTCCGTCGGCTCGATGAATCGATCGCGATCAAGACCGGGCTGGTCGAGGGCGTGGCGACCGGGGAGTCGGAGGGATTCGGGGTCCGCGTCCTGGTCGACGGAGCGTGGGGCTTCGCCAGCAGCCACATCCTGAGCCTGGGCGAGGCCGACCGCATCGCCGCGGACGCCGTTCGCATCGCCCGGGCATCGGCGACGGCCCTGCGCGAGCCCGTCGTCCTCGACGACCGGCCGCCGGCCCACGGCACGTACGAGACGCCGCTGGTGGAGGACCCGTTCGCGGTCCCGCTCGAGCGCAAGATCGCCGACCTGCTCGCGGCCGACGCGGAGGCGAGCCGGGTGCCGGGCATCGTCTTCACCGAGTCGATGTACGCCGCCCAGCGCGAGTGGAAGACGTTCGCCGCGACGGACGGCAGCTACACCGAGCAGACCATCACCCATCTCGGCAGCAGCGTCGAGGCCAACGCCATCGCCGGCGACGAGCACCAGCGCCGGAGCTTCCCCGACGCGGGCGGCGGCTGGAACGCGGCCGGCTACGAGTACGTCCGAGGACTCGGTCTCGCCGCGGCCGCCGGCCCCCTGGCCGAGGAGGCGGTCGCGCTCCTCAGCGCACCCCAGTGCCCGAGCGGCCGCTTCACGGTCGTCCTCGATCCATCGCAGCTCTACCTGCAGCTGCATGAATCGTGCGGCCACCCGACCGAGCTCGATCGCGTGTTCGGGACGGAGGCCTCGTACGCGGGGACGAGCTTCCTGACCCCCGACAAGCTTGCCGACGGCTTCCGCTACGGCTCCGACCTGATCACGATCGTGGCGGACGCCACGGCGCCCGGCGGCATGGGCACGTTCGGCTGGGACGACGAGGGGGTGGCCGCGCAGGCTGTCCCGCTCGTCCAGGACGGCGTCTTCACGGGCTACCTGAGCTCGCGCGAGACCGCGCCGCGCATCGGGCGCCGGAGCGGCGGTGCGATGCGGGCCGATGGCTGGAACCGCATCCCGCTCATCCGCATGACCAACATCAACCTGCTGCCGCGGCCGGGCATGAGCCTCGACGAGATCGTCGCCGACACCGACGACGGCCTGTACCTGGCCTCGAACCGCAGCTGGTCGATCGACGACCGCCGCCTGAACTTCCAGTTCGCGACCGAGGTCGCCTACGAGATCAGGGGCGGCAAGAAGGGCAGACTGTTCAAGAACCCGACCTACACCGGGATCACCCCCGACTTCTGGCGCTCGTGCGACGCGGTCGGCGACGAGCGCAGCTACGTCATGCTGGGCACGCCCAATTGCGGCAAGGGCGAGCCGGGCCAGACCGGTCACGTGGGCCACGCCGTCCCGGGAGCACGGTTCCGCGACGTCCAGGTCGGGGTCGGCAAGTGGTCAGGCGCGCGATGAAGGACGAGCGGGCCCACGACGCGCTGACCCTCGCCGAGCGAGCCCTTGTCCAGGCCAGCAGGGCCGGCGCCGACGAGGCCGAGGCCCTGGTCATGGCCGAGGACGCCGCCCTCACCCGCTTCGCCAACAGCCAGATCCACCAGAACGTGGCCGAGACGAACGTCTCGATCAACCTGCGCGTGGCGATCGGCCGCCGGATCGGCGTGGCCTCCAGCGGCCGGACCGACGACGAGGGCCTGCGGCGACTTGCCGAGCGAGCCGTCGCGATGGCACGGGTCGTCGAGGAGCTGCCCGACTGGGCGGGCCTGCCCGAGCCGACGCCGATCGAGGACGTGCCCGCGGGCTACGCGCCGGCCACCGCCAGCGCGTCACCCGAGCTCCGGGCCGAGGGCGTACGGGCCGTGATCGCCGCCACGGACGCCGCGAGCGTGACCGCGTTCGGCTCGTTCAGCACCGGCACCGAGACGACCGGGGTCGCTAATTCGAAGGGCGTCCGGGTCGCCGGGACACGGACCGGTGCGCAGCTGCTGACGGTCTCGATGGGGCCCGGGGGCGGCACGGGCTACGCCGAGTCGGCCGCCGTCGATGCCACGGCCCTCGACGCCGCTGCGATCGGCCGCGAGTCGGCCGCGAAGGCGCGCGCCACGGCCGACGCGATCGCGATCGAGGCCGGCGACTATCCCGTCGTGCTCGAGGAGTACGCGGTCGTCGACCTGCTCGACATGCTCGGCTACCTCGGGTTCTCGGCGCTCGCCGTCCAGGAGGAGCGCAGCTTCGTCGAGATCGGGGCGCGCATCGGCAGCGACCTCATGACGATCGTGGACGACGGGCATGACCCGGCCGGTCTGCCGATGGCGTTCGACTACGAGGGCGTCGCCAAGCAGCGCGTGACGCTGGTGGAGGCCGGGATCTGCCGGGGCGTCGTGTACGACGCCCAGACCGCCGCGAGGGACGGGGTCGCGTCCACCGGTCATGGCCTGCCCGCGCCGAACCCCTACGGCCCGTTTCCGATGAACGCCATGATGGCCGCGGGCGACGTGCCGCGCGACGACCTCATCCGCGGGCTGGACCGGGGCCTGCTGGTGACCCGCTTCCACTACACCAACCCGGTCCACCCGAAGCTCGCGATCATCACCGGCATGACCCGCGACGGCACGTTCCTGGTCGAGGACGGGCGGATCGTCGCGCCGGTCAAGAACCTGCGCTTCACCCAGAGCTACCTGGCGGCCGCGGCCGGCGTGGTGGCGGCATCGCGCGAACGCCGAACCCTCAAGGGATTCCTCGGGGGCGTGGTCGTACCGGCCCTCCGCCTCGAGAGCTGGGCCTTCACGGGTACGACGGAGCACTGACGGACGCGGCGGCGGCCCGCGGCGAGCGGCGGCGCGGCGGCGCGGCGGTCCCTCGCGGCGGCCCGGGCGCGGCGATCCCTCGCGGCCCGGGCGCGGCCGATCCCTCGCGGCGGTCGCGCCTCGCGCATGGCGGACGGCGGCCCGGGCGACAGAGGAAATCCACCGCCGCGTTGCCCGCCGAGGGGACGAGATCGGGCTCGACGGGGAGGCGCTCGCTGGGCGGACATACGAGCGACGGAACGGTCGACACCGGCCGTTCGTTCGCCGTGGTGCTCGCTGGGTGAGCAAGCGGACGGGGGAATGGCCCCCAGGCCAGGTCCGTCGGTCGCTCCCCCGCTGGGATGTACGCCTGGCGAGCGCGGCGCGATCGGATTCCATGACCATGGGTGAAGTGGTCGCCGCGTTCGGCACCGCCAGGCAGTAGGCAGCGCGGCCAGTGAGCGGCCGCGAAAAGCTGTGACGGCGCCGGCCGCTCGCTGGGCGCACATCCGAGCGGCGGAACGGTCGGATGCGGCCCGTCGCTCGCCGTGGGGCTCGCTGGGCGGACAGCGGGGCGGTGGACGGCCTCGCTCGGCATGTTCGCCGGGCCTTCCCCCGCCGGGATGTCCGCGTAGCGAGCGCGGCGCGGCCGAGGGGCAGCGGCGCGGCCGAGGGGCCGCTGGTGACCGCACCCGGCCCGTGCTGACCGCACCCGGCCGTGCTGACCGCACCCGGCCGTGCTGCGTCCGCCCGCCCGGCCGGGCCGCGTCCGCCCTCCCGGCCGCGCCGCGGCCTCCCGACCCGTGCGGTACGCTCGGCGGCATGACGACCCCCAGATTCGATGTCGAGGCGCTGCGCGCCGAGTTCCCGGCACTTCGCCGCACGGGCCCCGACGGGCGGGCGGCCATCTTCCTCGATGGCCCGGGCGGCACCCAGGTCCCGCAGCGCGTCATCGATGCCGTGACCGGCTACTACACGAACACCAATGCCAACGCCGGCGGCGCATTCGTCACGAGCGAGCTGAGCGACGCCATGACCGAGGAAGCCCACGCGGCGGTCGCCGACTTCCTGGGCGCGGCCGGCCCCGAGGAGATCAAGTTCGGCTACAACATGTCGACGCTCACGCTGCACATCGGCCGGAGCATCGGCGCCACGCTCGGACCCGGCGACGAGGTCGTGGTCACGACCCTGGACCATGAGGCGAACGTCAGCACCTGGGAGGCGATGGCCGCCGACCGCGGGCTGACCGTGCGCAAGGTCGACATCCGCGAGGACGACCTGACCCTCGACCTCGAGGACCTCGAATCCAAGCTGAACGCGAACACGAAGCTCGTCGCCGTGGGCCTCGCCAGCAATGCGGTCGGGACCATCAACCCGGTCCGCGACATCGTCGAGCGGGCGCACGAGGTCGGCGCCCTGACCTACATCGATGCCGTCGCCTACGCGCCGCATGGACCGATCGATGTGCGCGCCCTCGACACCGACTTCCTCGTGTGCAGCGCCTACAAGTGGTTCGGGCCGCATCTCGGCGCGCTGTACGGCAAGGCCGAGGTCCTTGATCGTCTGCCGGCGTTCAAGGTCCGCTCCGCGCACGATCGGTTCGAGACCGGGACCCCCTCGTTCGAAGCGATCGCCGGGACGCTCGCCGCCACCGACTATCTGCGCGACCTCGGGCGGAGCTATGGCGATGTCGCCGGTGCGCCGGGTGCCGCCGACGCCAGCGAACGCCGGCGCGAACTGGTCGCGGGCATGACCGCCATCGTGGCCTACGAACGCGAGCTCATCGCGCGTCTGATCGC
>JBKHXL010000101.1:0-31296 GCA_046566045.1 Candidatus Limnocylindria bacterium | reverse complement strand
GCCGTCGTCGCCCGGGCGACGACCGACCGGGCGCTCCTGCGAGCCGTCCGGGAGCAGGCCCGGCTGTATTCGGCCTACGCGATCTGCGACCTCGAGGATCGCGAGTTCGGCCGGACTCGCTGGGCCGCGGCCTACGATGGCGAGGCGCTCGTGGCGGTCGGCCTGGAGTACACCGGCCCGACGCCGCAGCCGCTGTTCACCCTGGGCACGTCGGAGGGGATCAGCGCCGTCCTGCGCGACGTGATCCGGCCGCGGGCCGCCTATATCGCGGCCCGGACCGAGATGCTGCCCGCGGTGGAGGCCTGGTACCGGGTGGATCCGGGTCCGCAGATGATCCGGATGTGGGTCGACCGCCAGCGCTTCCGACCCTACCCGGCGACGGTCGCCCGGCTGCTGCCTGTCGAGATCGGCGAGCTCAACCGGCTGTACCAGCTCGGCTTCGCGTCGTGGCTGCCGTCGAGCGCCATCGCCGACGGCGTCTACTACGGCATGCGGGTGAACGGCCAGCTCGTCGCCGCCGCCGGCACCCACGTCATCAGCCCGCAGGCCCGCCTCGCGGTAGTGGGCAACGTCCTCACCCACGTCGACTACCGCGGGCGGGGGTTCGCCACGGCGACGACCGGTGCCGTCACCGCCGAGCTGCTTCGGACCTCCGACCAGGTCCTCCTCAACGTCCGGGCGGATAATCCGCCGGCGATCAACGCCTACCGGCGCCTGGGCTACGTGGAGCACGCCCGCTTCGAGGAGCGGCTCATCCACCGCCTCGGCTCGCCCTGGCCCGACCTCACCGCGCCCCTGCGGCGCCTGTTCCAGCGCAAGGAGTCCCCACCGTCATGACCGCCACCGCCGCCCGACCCGCCCACGACGTGACCGATCTCGGCCTGGCCGCCGAGGGCGTCCGGCGCATCGAATGGGCCGAGCGCGAGATGCCCGTCCTGCGCCTGATTCGCGAGCGCTTCGAGCGCGACCGCCCGCTCGAGGGCCTGCGCATCGGCGCCTGCCTGCACGTCACGACCGAGACGGCCAATCTCATGCGCACGCTCAAGGCGGGCGGTGCCGAGGTGGTGCTGGCCGCTTCCAACCCGCTCTCGACCAAGGACGACGTCGCGGCGGCGCTGGTGGCCGAGTACGGCATCGGCGTCTACGCCCGCCGCGGCGAGGACCGCGACACCTACTACGCGCACCTCAACGCGGTGGCCGACGGTCGCCCGCACATCACCATGGACGATGGCTGCGACCTCGTGTCGCTGCTGCACAGTGAGCGGCCGGACCAGGTCAAGGACGTGCTGGCGGGCACGGAGGAGACGACCACCGGCGTCATCCGGCTCAAGGCGATGGCCGCCGACGGCGCCCTCGGCTTCCCGGTCGTGGCCGTCAACGAGGCCCAGACCAAGCACCTCTTCGACAACCGCTACGGCACAGGACAAAGCACGGTCGACGGCATCCTGCGCGCGACGAATATCCTCATCGCCGGGCGCAAGGTCGTCATCGCCGGCTACGGCTGGGTGGGGAAGGGGATCGCCTCGCGGATGGACGGCCACGGCGCGCACGTCGCCATCGTCGAGGTCGATCCGGTCCGCGCCCTCGAGGCGCTCATGGACGGGTTCGCCGTGATGAGCCACGCCGACGCCGCCCGCTGGGGCGAGCTGTTCGTGACCGCCACCGGCAACCTCAACGTCTTCCGCCGCGAGCACTTCGAATCGATGAAGGACGGCGCGATCATGGCCAACTCCGGCCACTTCGATGCCGAGCTCGACCTGGCGGCGTTGCGCGCGCTGGCCGAGGGGCACGTCAGGGACGTCCGCGAGAACGTCCAGGAGTTCGATCTCGGCGGCAAGAGGCTCAACCTCATCGCCGAGGGCCGCCTCGTGAACCTTGGCGCCGCCGAGGGCCACCCGGCCGCGGTCATGGACATGAGCTTCGCGAACCAGGCCCTTTGCGCGGAATACGTCGCCCTCCACCATGCCGAGCTCGAGCCCAGGGTCTACGTGGTCCCGGAAGCCATCGACGCCGAGGTGGCCCGTCTCAAGCTGGCCGCCCTGGGCATCGAGCTCGAGCCGATGACCGCCGAGCAGGCCGAGTACGTCGCCTCCTGGCAGCACGGCACCTGACGTCGTGGGTGACGGAGACACGGCTTGAACGGCCGCGCGCGAACGAGTCGGTCGACCGAGGCGTCCCCGTTCAGGAGGCCGACATGGCGGCGACGATGAGCGCAGGGACCGGTGTGGCCACGTATCGCACGTCGGGCGCTCAGTTCCAGACGACGATGGGCTCTCCTGGGAGCCGGAGGATCATGGCCTCTGGCTGCGTGAATGCGGTGTCGCTTAGGTCGATCCCCAAGGCACTTCCGTCATCGAAGACCAACCGGGCAGCCGTCGTTCCGCTATCCGCCTTGATCACGCGATGGCCTACGATAACGCTAGGGTCGGCGCTGGCAGGCCCGGACCATTTCGTCGCGTTGAAGATGCTTAGAGAGACATCCCCCTCGAACGCTAGATGGAGCCCGCCCTCGGCGACGGCTTCGCAAACGATCCGGTCCACCAGCGCAGTCAATCCGCCTCTCATGGCTTGGTCCCTAAGGGAAAGTGGGTGTCCGTCGGCCGTCCGGTGCGACCGGAGTAAGGATCCACGCCTTGGCCGATCCCGTTCTCATACGTTATGTATCCGTCCGGGTACCCTGGACTTCGTCCGCGTTGGGGCGTCGGATCCATGATTCGTATGGTAGACACCTGACCGTTTTCTCCGCCTCGGCCGCCGACAAATGCTGTGCCCGTGCGCACGCCCGCATCGTTGATAACGGGCACAGGACCCGTGGCCCCAGGTGGCACGGGATAGGCAACACCCCCGCGGGAAACCACGAAGTCAGGGGCACGGTTCGGCTGCCACTTGGTCGCGTCCACCACGCCGTCCACCGCCCGACCCCCGCGGACGAGCATGCCGAGGCCGGTGGCGCACGGGATGGCCAGGCTGACGACATCGGCACCCAGCGCCAGGGCGTTGGTGCCGCGGTCCTTCTCGGGCCCCGATACGAGCATCCCGACGCTGACCCCGATGAACCCGAGGTCGAGGGCGGCATCGATGCCGCAGTGGCCCGACGGATCCGTCCGGCTGAGCGGGTCGTTGGTGACGTAGCTGTAGCGGTTGTGGGTCTGGCCCGCGAGCGGATCGCCCGCCCAGGGCATCGCGGCTGGTGAACCGCCCGAGCGCCGGGTCGTAGGCCCGCGCGCGCAGGTCGATGAGCCCGGCCGGGTCACGCCACTCGCCGGCGTAGCCGATGCCGCTGCCAACCGTGGAGCCGGGTCGGGCGGCACCGAAGGGATCCCAGCGGGTGATGGTCCCCTGGACCCCGGCCTCGCTGACGTGGCTGTGCGGCGAGCCCAGGTGGTCGGTCAGGGCGCTGGACCAGGTGCCGGCCTGCTCGTAGCCGGCCGAGGGATCACCGGGCAGGTAGCGGCGGGTGCCGTCGCCGAGGATCGTCGCCAGTGAAGCGCGCAGGTCGAGGTCGAAGCTCGTGGTACTGACCCCGGTCGTCTCGGCCAGGCGCCGACCGGCGCCGTCGAGGGTGTACGTCGTCGTCGTCGCGCCGAGCGTCGTGCTGGCCAGGCGGCCGAAGCCGTCGTAGCGGCTATGAAATGGAGGCGACGAGGAGCCCGCTGACGGGGTACCTTCGGGGAGCCGGGACAGGGGCTCCGAGTCGGACACCAGCCATGGGCAGGCCGGTAACGCTATGGACCACGAGTCCGCCGTCGTATGTGGCCGCCCCTGCGACTCGCCCGGTTGCGCTCCGAGCGCGGATCCGTAGGTGTCGTGTGCCCAGGCCGGTGTCGCCACCAGCACGAAGAGGATGGCGACGATGAGCCGCAGCATCGGTCTGGACCTGGGCCGCCACGCCGGCGAGGCGGCGCTGGTCGATGACGCCGGGACGGTCACCTCACTGGGCCGGCTGGAGGTCCGGCACGAGGCGCTCGAGGCCTTCGCCGCGACGCTCGGGCCCGACGATGCGGTGGTCCTCGAGGCCTCGACCAACACCTTCGTGGTCCGCGACCGGCGGGTCCGCTGCTGACCAAGGGCGAGGACTTCCGCTGGAGCCCGTACGTGCGCACGACCGACAAGGTCCGCCGGATGGAGCTCAGCGCGGGCTACCCCAGGCGCCACAAGCGCCAGGGCGTCAACGTCGGGGCTCGGGCCCGGCGCCGGTCGGACCAGGAGCGCGAGCGCCAGGTCCTGGCCCAGGCCGAGGCGGCCTACGTCGAGCACGTCCGGGCGCGCTGGGTCAAGCGGGATGCGGCCGCCACCAGCGGGGAGCGCGTCGATGGTCCGGGGTGAACCGGACCCGGCAGCGCCGCGGAGCTTCATCCCCTGATGTCCGCCGTTCGCTACGGGGTCGACCGCATCCGAGCGGAGCATAGGGTGGGACGACCGCGCCGACCAGTTGATTCTTTCATCCGTACGCGGAGGTCCGGACGGGATCGGCGGTCAGGGCCCCGTTGTCGTCGTAGGTGTAGCCGGTGTGTGGTGCGCCCGGGCGGCGACTTCGCGGCTGACACGGTAGGGTTCGGGGCGATGACCGACGCCCACGCCATCGAGCCCGCCGGGCGGACCGACGCCACGTTCGCCGACGAGCCCGAGGCCACCACCGTCCTGCCCTACGGCAGCTGGCCGTCCAGCATCAAGGTCAGCGATCTGACGACGGCCAGCATCGGCCTGGCCGAGCCCTGGCTGGACGGCGACGACGCGTACTGGATCGAGGATCGACCGGCCGAGGGTGGTCGCCGCGTCCTCGTTCGCCAGGGCCCCGATGGCGCGAGCGAGGAGCTGACCCCGGAGCCCGCCAACGTCCGGACGCGCGTGCACGAGTACGGCGGCGGCTCGTACACCGTGGCCGGCGGGACCGTCGTGTACAGCGAGTTCCGCGACGGCCGGCTGTACCGCGTTGACCCCGGCATCGAGGCACCGACCGCGATCACACCGGAGGGCCCGTACCGCTACGCCGACCTGCGATTCGATGCACCGCGTCGCCGCTTCGTCGCCATCCGCGAGGACCACACCGACCCCGCCGACCCGAGGGCGGCGATCGTCGGCGTCGCGATCGATGGCGACGCCGATCCGACGGTGCTCTACACGGGCCCGGACTTCCTTGCCGCACCGCGGCCCTCGCCCGACGGCAGCCGCCTGGCGTGGCTGGAGTGGGACCACCCCGACATGCCCTGGGACGCGACTCGCCTGCGCATCGCGGACATCGCCGAGGACGGCACGCTCGGGGTCTCGGCCATGGTCGCCGGCGCCCCCGACGAGTCGATCGCCCAGCCCGAGTGGTCGAGCGACGGCCTGCTCCACTTCGTCAGCGACCGGACGGGCTGGTGGAACCTGTACCGCCTGGCGGTGGGCCCGAGGCTGGAGCCGCTCGCGCCGCGCGAGGCGGAGTTCGCCGATCCGGCCTGGGTGTTCGACCGCTCGGCGTACGCGTTCCTGGCGGACGGCTCCATCGTGGCCACGCCGCGTGCGGGCGGCCGCGATCGCCTCGTCCACATCACGCCGGGCGTGGCCATCGGCGACGTGGACACCGACAGCACCGAGTTCGAGGGCCTGCGAGCCGCCGGGGGCGCGGTCATCGTGCGGGCCGGATCGCCGACGAGCTCGCCGGCCATCGTGCGCCTGGATCCGCAGACCCTGGAGCCGGCCGGCGTGTTGCGTCGGGCCGTGGACGTCGCGCCCGATCCGAACCTGCTGTCGACGCCGGAGGCGATCGCCTTCCCGACCGCCGGCGGGCGCATCGCCCACGCGCTGTTCTACCCGCCGCGCAACGCTCGCTTCCGGGGCCCGGAGGATGAGCGGCCGCCGCTGCTGGTGCTGTCCCACGGGGGCCCGACGTCGAACGCCCAGTCCTCGCTCGACCTCGACATCCAGCTCTTCACCAGCCGGGGGATCGCCGTCGTGGACGTGGACTACGCCGGCAGCTCCGGCTACGGCCGAGCGTACCGGCGCGCCCTCGACGGGCAGTGGGGGATCGCCGACGTGGATGACTGCGAGGCGGCTGCCCGGTTCCTCGCCGAGCGCGGTGACGTGGACGCCGAGCGCCTGGCGATCATGGGCGGCAGTGCCGGCGGATTCACGACGCTGGCGGCGCTGGCCTTCCGCGACACGTTCTCGGCCGGCATCACCCTGTACGGCATCGGCGACCTCGAGACGCTCGCCCGCGACACCCACAAGTTCGAAGCGCGCTACATGGACCGCCTGATCGGGCCGTATCCGGCGGCGGCCCGGACGTATCGCGAGCGTTCGCCGATCCACGCCCTGGAGCGGATCGAGTGCCCCGTCCTCGTCCTGCAGGGCCTCGACGACCGGGTCGTGCCGCCCGCCCAGGCCGAGGCGATCGTGGCGGCCCTTGCCGCGAACGGCATCCCGCACGCGTACCTCGCCTTCGAGGGGGAGGGCCACGGACTGCGCGGCGCCGACGCGATCCGCCGCTCCCTCGAGGCGCAGCTGTCGTTCCTCGGCGCGGTCTTCGGCTTCACCCCGGCCGACGACCTCCCGCCCCTCGAGCTGCCCGGCATCGAGGCCTGGCGGACGACCCGGCGACCGCGCCGCTCCGACCCGCGACCTGACCGCCCCGCCTGATCGCCGGACCGTCCATGGAGCTGCACCTGGGGCCGATCGAGCTGGCGTTCGTCGTCCTCGTGTGGTCCACCTTCCTCGTCTACGTCGCCCGCCGCTTCGGGATCGCCGATCCGATCCTGCTCGTGCTCGGCGGCGTGGTCCTGGGCTTCCTGTTCGAGCGCGTGCCGGACTCGCCGACCTTCGAGCTCGAGCCCGACATCGTGTTCCTGCTGTTCCTGCCGCCGATCCTGTTCGGTGCCGCGTACTTCACGCCCATCCGCGACTTCCGGGCGAACGCCCGGCCGATCCTGCTGCTGGCGATCGGGCTCGTGCTGTTCACGACGCTCGTCGTCGGCGTCGTGACGAAGGCCCTGGTGCCGGACCTCCCGTGGGCGGCGGCCTTCGCCCTGGGCGCCATCGTGGCCCCGCCCGACGCCGTGGCGGCGACGGCCGTGTTCCAGCGCCTGGGCGTGCCGCGTCGGATCGTCACGATCCTGGAGGGCGAGAGCCTCATCAACGACGCCTCGGCGCTGATCGCCTACCGGGTCGCCGTCGCGGCCGTGCTGACCGGGGCGTTCTCGCTGGTCGATGCCGGGGTCGCGTTCGTGACGGTCGGGGCGGGCGGCATCGCCATCGGCCTGGTCGTCGGCCGGCTCGTGACGATGACCATGTCGCGGACCGCCGACCCGACGATGGAGATCATCGTCTCGTTCATCGCCCCGATCGCCGCGTACCTCCCGGCCGAGGAACTCGGGCTGTCGGGCGTGCTGGCCACCGTGGTCGCCGGCCTGATGACGGGGCGCCGCGCCTCGCGTGTGCTGTCGCCCGAGGCGCGCCTGATGGGGGAGGGGAGCTGGGCCGTCGTCATCTTCCTGATCAACGCGTTCGTGTTCACCGCGATCGGCCTGCAGCTGCCGGGCATCCTCGCCGGGATCGTCGCCGATCACAGCGTGATCGAGCTCGTGGTCCTGGGCGCGGGCGTCAGCCTGGCCACGATCGTGTCGCGCATCGTGTGGGTCTTCCCGGCGACCTACCTGCCGCGCCTCCTGCCGGGCAACGGCAGGGAGCGCCAACCGCGGCCGCCGGCGCGGGGCGTGTTCATCGTGTCCTGGGCGGGCATGCGCGGCGCCGTGTCGCTGGCGGCCGCGCTCGCGCTGCCGTTCGACTTCCCGCAACGCGACCTCATCCTGTGGCTGACGTTCTGCGTCATCCTGGCCACGCTCGTGGGCCAGGGCCTGACCCTGCCGTTCCTCATCCGCCGCCTGGGCGTGCTGGCCTCGTCGGCCCCGGACGCCGAGGAGGCGCACGCCCGGCTGGCGGCGCTGGAGGCCGGCCTGCGGCGGCTCGACGACCTGGAGGTGGACCAGCCGGGTCACGGCGACCTGCTCGCCAACCTGCGGGCCAGCCTGGACCACGAGGCGAGCCACGTGTGGGCGGGCGGCGAGACCACGGTCGCGGACGCCGATCGCGAGCGACTCGAGCACCGCTTCATCCGCGATTCGTTCATCAACGCCCAGCGCGACGCCGTCATCCGCCTGCGCGATCGGGGCATCATCAACGACGAGACCCTGCGCCGGATCGAGCGCGACCTGGACCTCGAGGCCCTGCGCGCCGGCGACTGACGGGGGTCGGGAGAGGTCGTGATACCCTCCGGCCAACGAGCCCAGCAGGAGCCCCACCGCCTTGAGCATCATCGACAGCGCGCAGTACCTGTTCACGTCCGAGTCGGTCACGGAAGGCCACCCGGACAAGATGTGCGACCAGATCAGTGACGCCATCCTGGACGCCATCCTGCGCGACGATCCGGATGCCCGGGTCGCCTGCGAGACGGCCACCACGACCGGCCTCGTCCTCGTGCTGGGCGAGATCACGACGAGCACGTACGTGGACTTCCAGCAGGTCGTGCGCGACACCGTCCGCGACATCGGCTACACGCGGGCCGACTACGGCTTCGACTACCAGACCTGCGGCACGCTCGTGTCGGTCCACGCCCAGTCGCCCGACATCGCCCAGGGCGTCGACGCGGCGCTCGAGGTCCGCGACGATGCCGCATCGCCGCTCGAGCTCGGGGCCGGCGACCAGGGGATGATGTTCGGGTATGCCTGCCGCGAGACCCCGGAGCTGATGCCCCTGCCCATCGCGCTCGCGCATCGCATGGCGCGGCGCCTGTCGGAGGTGCGCAAGTCGGGCCAGTTCCCGTACCTGCGGCCGGACGGCAAGACCCAGGTCACGGTCGAGTACGAGCACGGCGTGCCCACGCGGGTGCGCACGGTCGTGGTGTCGGCCCAGCACGACCCGGACGTGCGCGCCGAGCGGCTGCGCCAGGACATCGTCGAGGCGGTCATCCTGCCGACCATCCCGCGCGAGCTGCGCGACACGGACCCGATCATGCACGTGAACCCGACCGGACGGTTCGTCACCGGCGGCCCGATGGGCGATGCCGGCCTGACCGGGCGGAAGATCATCGTCGACTCGTACGGCGGCATGGCCCGCCACGGCGGTGGCGCGTTCAGCGGCAAGGACCCGACCAAGGTGGACCGGTCGGCCGCGTATGCCGCCAGGTGGGTGGCCAAGAACGTCGTCGCCGCGGGCCTCGCGGAGCGCTTCGAGATCGAGGTCGCCTACGGCATCGGCATCGCCCGGCCGATCTCGCTGACCGTCGACTCGTTCGGGACGGGCGCGCTCGACGACGCGGCCATCCAGGCCATCGTCGAGCGCCACTTCGACCTGCGGCCGGCGTCGATCATCTCGGCGCTGGACCTGCGCCGGCCGATCTATCGCCAGACCGCCGCGTACGGCCACTTCGGACGACCGGACCTGGACCTGCCCTGGGAGCGCACCGACAAGGCGGCCCTCCTGGCGGCCGACGCCGGCCTGCCCGAGCCGGAGCTCGTGACCGCCTGATCTAGCGCTCCGTGATCATCGAGGCCATGTCGCCGCTGCCCTTGCGGCCCTGGCGACGGCCCTGCCAGGTCAGCACGATCTGGGCGACGAGCAGCATCCCGATGGTGAACGCCAGCATCATGGTCGCGACGGCGTTCGTCTCCGGGGTCACGCCGCGCTTCACCTGGCCGAAGATGAACAGCGGCAGGGTGGACGAGCCAGGTCCCGACACGAACGTGGTGATGACGTAATCGTCGAAGCTGAACGTGAAGGCCAGCAGGAACCCCGCGACGATGGCCGGCAGCAGCATCGGGAAGGTGATCTGGACGAACGTCCGCCACGGCGTCGCGAACAGGTCGGAGCTGGCCTCGACGAGCGTCCGGTCCATGCTCGACAGGCGCGCCCGCACGAGCAGCAGCACGAGGCTCGTGTTGAACAGCACGTGCGCGGCGATGATCGTCGGGTGGCCGAAGTTCAGCTTCACCCCGGTCGCCGCGAAGATGAGGTCGAAGCCGGTCGCGAACAGGACCAGCGTGGCCAGGGCGATGACGATCTCCGGGACGATGATGCTGGTGTAGGTCAGCGCGTCGAACAGCAGGCGCAGCCTCTTGCCGACGCGCTGCAGCCCGAGCGCCGCCATCGTCCCGAACAGGGTGGCCAGGATGGCGTTCGGGACGGCCACGATGAAGCTGTTGGCCAGCGCCCGGTGGACGACCGAGTCGTTGAGGGCCACGTCGAACCACTTCGTGCTGAAGCCGTCCCACGCGGTGACGCGGCGGTCGGTGTCGTTGAAGGCGAACAGCACGACGATGAAGATCGGCAGGTAGAGGAACGTGTAGGCCAGGATCGTGTGGCCCTTGAGCCAGCCCTCGACGAGGCCCGCCCAGCGGTCGAACGCCCGCGACTCGCGCCGGCCGGGCAGCTGCGTCGCGCGTTCCTTGGGGAGGGCCTTGGCGGTCATCGTGCGGCCCTCACAGGACGCTGACCTCGCGTGTCTTGCGCCCGCGGTTCACGAACCACAGGTAGAGCGAGATGGTGATGAACATGATGATGATCAGCCCGACCGCGCGCGCCGAGCCCGACGGCCAGTTGCGCGCCTCGAGGAAGTCCGTCACGAGCGCGTTGCCCATCAGGTAGGTGCGCCCATAGCCCAGGATCTGCGGGATGACGTACTCGCCCATCATCGGGATGAAGACGAGGATCGTGCCGGTGACCAGGCCGGGCAGGGCGATGGGCAGGGTGACCTGGCGGAACGTCGCCAGGCGCGCCGCACCGAGGTCCTTGGACGCCTCGATGAGCGTGCGGTCCATCCGTTCCAGGGTCACGTACAGCGGGAAGACCATGAGCGGCAGGTACCCGTAGACGAGGCCGATGAGGACGGCGACGGGCGTCCCGAGGATGCGGAAGTCCTCCGCGCCGGTGATCCCGCCGATGATGCCCGCCAGGCCGCTGTCCGGCCCGAGCATGATCAGCCAGGAGTACGTGCGGATGAGGAAGCTGGTCCAGAACGGTACGACCAGGAGCAGGATGAGCAGGCCCTTGCGCTGGCCGGCCCGCGTCGCCAGGTAGTAGGCGAGGGGCAGCCCCACGAGCAGGCAGCCGATCGCGCCGGCCGAGGCCATGACCAGACTGGTGATGAATGGATCCGGCCGCTCGAGGGCGCGGACGTAGTTGTCCCACACGAAGGCCGGGTCGTAGCCCCCGTTCTTGGCGCGGACGCCGAACGAGAAGATGACGACGATGGTGAGGGGAGCCAGGAGCAGGACGACGTACCAGATCGCGGCCGGGGCCACGAGCACGCCGGTCAGCAGCCGCCGGCGCCACCGACCGTGGTCGGCGGGCTCGGCGGGCGCTCCGGTGCCGGATGGCGTCGTGACGGCGGCCACGGCCTGGCTCCCTCGTCGGCTGGGGTCGGTGGCGGTCAGCCGCCGATCACCCGCCGATCTTGGATTTGAACTCCTCCCAGATGTCGATGCGCTGGTTGTTGCCGGACGTGTCCTGCGCGCCCTCCAGGTTGGCGATGACCTCCTCCGGCGGGAAGATCGCCGGATTGTTGAGGATCTCCGGGTCGACGAACTCGATCGCGGCGTCGTTCGGCGTCGCGTACAGGTTGTAGTTCGTCTCGTTGCCCTGGACCTCGGGCCGGTGGATGAAGTCCAGCCACGCATACGCGGCGTTCGGGTGGGGGGCGTCGGCCAGCATGACCCACGTGTCCATCCAGAACAGGGTGCCCTCGGACGGCACGACGTAGCCGGCGTCGCCGGCGGCCACGAGGTCGCCGAGCTCGTTGCCGAGCGGCCCGGTCCAGCCGAGCGTCAGCGACGCCTCGCCGGAGGCGAGCTGGTCGCCGTACGTGTCGGAGTTGAGGGCGAGGATGTGCGGCGCGCACTCGAGCAGGATCTGCCGGGCCTCCTCGAGCTCGCTCTCGACGTCCGAGTTGAGCGAGTAGCCGAGCATCTTCAGCGGGAAGACGAACACGTCGCCCATCGAGTCGACGAACACGGTCTTGCCGGACGCCGGACCCTTGAGCAGCTCGAAGAACTCCGCCCAGCTCTGCGGCACCTTCGGCAGCAGGCTGGTGCGGTACAGGATGCCGGTGGTGCCGTAGTCCTTGGGGACCTGGTACTCGTCGTTCGGATCCCACCACAGGCCCTTGAACGTCGGGTTGATGTACTGCAGGTTGGGCAGCCGGGACTTGTCGAGCTTGGCCAGGAAGCCCTCCTCGACCATGCCCGGGACGTACTCGGCGGTCGGGCAGGCGATGTCGTAGCCCGACGCGCCGCCCTGGAGCTTGGCGATCAGCTCCTCGTTGTTGGCGAAGATGTCGTAGACGAAGTTGTCGACCCCGAACTCGGCCTTGAAGGCCTCGATGTTGTCCGGGTTGATGTAGTCGGACCAGTTGTAGACGAACAGCTCGCTCTCGACGTCGCCGACCGGTGGAGGCGTGGCGCCGCCCGTCGGGGCGACGCTGGTGCCGGACGTCGGCGCCGCCGTGGCGCCGCCCGACGAACAGGCGGCCAGGAACGCGCTGCCGCCGAGCAGGCCGCTCGTCGCCAGGAAGCTCCGTCGATTCACCCTGGTCCTCGCGATCCTCGCGAGATGCTCCCCCAGATCCTGTTCGGCCACGGTCGCGCTCCTCCTGATCGTTGCCGGCGGTCGCCGACGATGCTGCCCGGCTCCCCACGGAGCCTCACGGGGTCATCCCGCGAGGACGAGGTTCGCCTCCTCGTGCCACCGGACGACCACGGGGTCGCCCGGTCGTGCGCCCGGCGCACCTCCCGCGCCGGAAGCATTCTGGTGCCGGACGATGAGCTCGCCGGCCTGGTCGGTACTGACGCGGTACTCGGTCTGATCGCCGAGGTACGTGCCCTGGCGGACGCGCCCCTCGACCGACACCTCTCCCGGTCCCGCGGGCTCGGCATCGTCGGCCGGGTAGACGTCGAGACGCTCGGGACGGGTCGCCACGGTGACCGTGGACCCGGTCGACACGGATGCGTGCCGATCGGTCAGGCGGCCGCGCATGGTCAGGCCGTTGTCGTTGCGGACGACGACCGCGCCATCGGCCGCGGTCTCGACCACCCGCGCCTCGAGGAAGTTGGACGTGCCGATGAAGTCGGCGACGAAGCGGTTGACCGGGTGCTCGTACAGCTCGGTCGGGCCGCCCTGCTGCTGGATCCGCCCGTCCTTCATGACCACGATGACGTCGCTCATCGTGAGCGCCTCCTCCTGGTCATGGGTCACGTACACGAAGGTGATCCCGACCTCGCGCTGGAGGGCCTTGAGCTCGAGCTGCATCTCCTTGCGCAGCTTCAGGTCGAGCGCGCCGAGCGGCTCGTCGAGCAACAGCACGGTGGGGCGGTTCACGAGCGCCCTGGCCAGGGCGACGCGCTGCTGCTGACCGCCCGACATCTCCCAGGTGCGGCGCTCCTCGTAGCCGACCAGGCGGACGAGCTCGAGCGCCTCGCCGACCCGCCGCTTCTCCTCGTCGCGCGCGACCTTCCGCTGGCGCAGGCCGTACCCGACGTTCTGGGCGACGTCCATGTGCGGGAACAGGGCGTAGTGCTGGAAGACCGTGTTCACGTTGCGCTTGAACGGCGGGATCCCGGCGATCGGCTGGCCGGCCAGCAGGATCTCGCCGGAGGTGGGCTGCTCGAAGCCGGCGATCATGCGCAGGGTCGTCGTCTTGCCGCAGCCGGACGGACCCAGCAGCGAGTAGAACTCGCCGCGGGCGATCGACAGGTCCATGGCGTCGACCGCCGTCACGGCGCCGAAGCGCTTCGAGACCTTGACGATCTCGACGTCGGGTGGATGCCCGGTCGAGGTCGCGGACGATCCGCTGACGGGTGGTGTCGGCGCGGGCTGTCCCAGCTCAGGGGTGACGGGGGCGGTCAACGGCGGTCCTCACGGGCGGTTCCGGTCGCTGCTCCTGCTGTAGCCGCGCTACAGGTGCGGTGCATCGTAGGCGTGAGGCATCGCGCCGTCAACGCGCGCGACGTGCGAATCTCGCACCCCACCGGCGCCGATCGGCGGCCATGTCGTGCCGTCCTGTACCTATACTTCAGGACTCTGAAGCCGCCGCCCAGGGAGGTCGGGTCTCGCGCGTGGTCACGGAACTCCAGCTCGGCACCCGCATCCGGGGCCTGCGCCAGGCACGTCGGCTGACCCTGCGCGACGTGTCCGAGCGGGCGGGCGTCACCGAGAGCTTCCTGTCGCAGGTCGAGCGCGACGTCACGAGCCCGTCGATCGCGACCGTCCAGCGCATCGCCCGAGCACTCGACCTGTCGATCGCGCAGTTGTTCGCCGAGGAGCCCGAGACCGGCCGGGTCGTCCGGCGCGAGGCCCGCCGGCGGGTCGCCTACCCGGGGCTCAAGGCGGTGGACGAATTCCTGACCGCCAACATGGCGGGCCGGCTCCAGGTCATCCAGTCGACGATCGAGCCCGGCGGCGGCACCGGCCCGGAGCCGTACACCCACGATTCGGACGAGGAGGTCGTCGTGGTCCTGGCCGGGGTGCTCGACCTGTGGGTCGGCGACGAGCACTACGTGCTGCGCGAGGGGGACGCGATCACCTTCCCGTCGCGCCTGCCGCACTGGAACGCGAATCACGGCGACCGGCCGGTGTCGGTCCTGTTCTGCCTGACGCCGCCGAGCTTCTGATGCGCGCCGGCCGCCCGGCACCGCCGCCGGCGCGGCGCGGGACCATCGTCCATCGACGTGTGGACCATCGTCCATGGGGGTCGCCGACCGGCCTTTGGTACTGTCTGCCCATGGTCGTCACACGGGGCCGCCCGACCGCGGCCCGTTCCCGCCGCTCACGCTGGTCGATCGTCGCGGTGCTGCTCGCCGCCGCCCTCGCCGCTCCGGCGCATGCGCTCGCAGCCGACCCGATCCGGTCCGATCCCGTCGGGACGTTCACCGGCCGCCCGGCCCGCGTCGCCGAATCCCTCAACCTCTATCGCTCGAGCGCGATGGTCAAGCAGTACACCAGCTACTGGTGCGTGCCGGCCACGACGCAGTCGATGGTCAACCTCGTCCGCGGCACGAGCAACCGCACGTACGACACCCAGCGGTTCATGTATCGCAAGACCCGCGAGAACAACCGCTATACGTACGCCTCGCTGGGCAACGATCCGCAGGGCTGGGCGTGGGCCGTCACCTACTTCTCGCGCGGCGAGGCCTCGTACCAGGCTCGCGCGTTCGATTCACGGTCCGCGGCGATCGACGCGATCGTCGAATCGCTCGTGCGCACGCGCCATCCGGTCGGGGTGACCGTCCAAAAGGGCACCCATGCGTGGGTGGTGCTCGGGTTCAAGGGCGATGTCCGGCCCGGCGATCCGTCGTCGCGCCGGGTGTTCGGGCTGTACGTCAGCGGGCCGCTGGGCAGCCCGAGGGATCCGTGGGCCGTGCAGTACATGAGCCTCGACACGTTCGCGTCGTCGTTCACCCGCTATCACGAGTGGCAGCGGCCGGTCATCTGGGAAGACAAGTACGTGATCATCGCCGACTGAGTCCCCGATACCGGCGCGACCGCCGGACGGCGGCGCCGGGTAGGATGGGGTCGATGTACGCCGTGATCATGGCCGGCGGCGGTGGGACCCGACTCCACCCCCTCAGTCGTCCCGAGCGCCCCAAGCCGTTCCTGCCGTTGCTCGGCGACCAGACGCTGCTGCAGGCGACGGCGGCCCGCCTGCCGACCGACGACGTGACCGTCGTGACCGATCGCCGCTACGAGCGTTTCGTGCGCGAGCAGCTGCCCGGCGCCGCGGTCCTCATCGAGCCGATGGGCCGCAACACCGCCGCCGCGATCGCCCTGGCGACCGTCGCCATCGAGCGCGATCCGGACGAGGTGATGATCGTCGTCCCCGCCGATGCCCACGTCGACCCGGCACGGGACGGCGTCTATCGCGACGTCCTGCGGACGGCGGCGGACCGGCTGGCGACCGGCTCGTTCGACATCGATGCCCCGCTCGTGACGATCGGTGTCCGGGTCGAGTCCGCGGCGACCGGCTACGGCTACCTCATCCCGGACGTGACCACCCGGCAGCAGATCGACGGGCTGCGGGCCCACCGCCTGCTGCGTTTCGAGGAGAAGCCGACGCCCGATCGCGCCGAGGAGCTGCTCAAGGAGCCGGGCGTGGCCTGGAACGCGGGCATCTTCCTGTGGCGGCGGCGGGCCATCCGGGCCGCGCTGGCTCGCTACACCGGTCTGCTCCAGACGATCGAGCCGATGGCCGCCTCGCCGGCGATGCTGGAACGGGCCTACGAATCGATCCAGCGGGCCGTCTCGATCGACCACGCGGTGATGGAGGGCGCGGCGCGCGATCACCAGGTGGTGACCGGCTCGATGGACGTCGGCTGGTCGGACCTCGGCTCGTGGAGTGCGCTCCTCGCGGCCATCGGGGCGCGCGGCGAGGGCGCCGTGGTCCAGCCGGGCGAGACGGTCGAGGTCGGTGACGACGATCTCGTGGTCCGCCGCGTGGACGGCCGCCTCGGCGTCATCGCTCCGCCCGAGCGCGGTAGCATGACCGCAGCCCAGCCCATCGCGGTCCTGCGCGGCACCGCCCCGGACATCGAGCGGGTCCGTGCCCTCATCGGCCGCTGCAGCGAGTCAGGAGGGCGATCGTGACCCACACCCAGGCACCGCCCACGGCCACGCCGATCGTGTTCGGGACGGACGGGTGGCGCGCCCGCATCGCCGACGAATTCACGTTCGATGCCGTCCGCCGCTGTGCCGACGGTGTCGCCAGCTACGTGATCGACCAGGGCGCCGCCGCCCGCGGTGTCGTCGTGGCCTACGACCGGCGCTTCGCCTCGGAGCACTTCGCCGAGGCCGCCGCCGAGGTCCTGCTGGCCCACGACATCCCGGTCGCCCTGAGCGTGCGGGCCGTGCCCACCCAGATGAGCTCCTTCGAGGTCGTCCAGCGCGGAGCCGCGGCCGGCATCGTCATCACGGCCAGCCACAACCCGTGGGTGGACAACGGGTTCAAGGTCAAGGCCCCGACGGGGGCCGCGGCCGGCCCCGAGATCCTGGCCGCGATCGAGGAGCGGCTGGCGGTCAACGGCGGGATCGCGCTCGACCGGCGCCCGCTGGCGGACGCCCGCGCGGCCGGCCTCGTCGAGTCGTTCGATCCGTACGACGGCTACGAGGCGTTCGTGCGACGGACGGTCGACCTCGACGCGCTGCGCGCGGCCGACCTGTCCGTGCTGGTCGATCCGCTGTACGGCTCGGGAGCGGGCTGGATCAGCCGGCTGCTGGCTGGCGGCCGGGTCCGCGTCGACGAGATCCACCAGGAGCGGAACCCGTACTTCGGGGGTGTGAACCCGGAGCCGATCCGGCCGCACGTGAACGAGGCCCTCGGCATCATCGCCGGCGGCGGCTACGACCTCGGCCTGCTGCTCGACGGCGACGCCGACCGGGCCGGGGCCGCCGACGAGACCGGCGAGTTCATCCACCAGCTCCAGGTCACCGGCCTGCTGATGTACTACCTGGCGGAGCACCGCGGCTGGCGCGACCCGGTCGTGGCGTCGATCAACAACACCTCGATGGTCGGCCGGCTCGGCGAGCACTACGGGATCACCACCCACGAGACGCCGGTCGGCTTCAAGTACATCGGCCCGAAGATGATCGAGACCGGGGCGATGATGGGCGGGGAGGAGTCCGGCGGGTTCGGGTTCGGGATGCATCTGCCCGAGCGGGACGGCATCTACGCCGACCTGCTCCTGCTCGATCTGTTCGCGCGCGAGCGGGCCGCCGGGCGCTGGCCGGTGTCGTCGGCGCTGGCCCACTTCCACGAGCTCGCCGGTCCGTCCTTCTACCGGCGCATCGACGTCCACGTCGAGCGCTCCGCGTACGCGGCCACGAAGCAGCGCCTGCTGGTGGACCTCGCGGCGGACACCCCGACCGAGCTGGCCGGGGCGCCCGTCGCCCGGACGGTCGTCCTCGACACGGGTGACGGCTACAAGTTCTTCCTGGAGGACGGGTCATGGCTGCTCATCCGGGCGTCGGGCACCGAGCCGCTCGTCCGCGTCTACACGGAGGCCACCAGCGCCGACGTCCGCGAGGATCTGCTCGTGGCCGGTGAGCTGCTGGTGCGCGGATCCTGAGCGAGCACGAGCGCCGCTCCGGCGCGGCACCGAGCCGCCGGGTCGACAAGCCGTGGGGCCACGAGATCATCTGGGCGCACACGCCTGCCTACGTCGGCAAGGTCCTGGTCATCGAGGCAGGCAGACGCCTGTCGCTCCAGAAGCACGAGATCAAGGACGAATCGATCCTCGTCGTGAGCGGGCGCCTGCGCCTGTGGATGGAGGGCGACGACGGGGAGGTCCGGACCGAGGAGCTCGGCCCGGGCGAGGCGCGCCACGTGCCGACGGGCCGCATCCACCGCTACGAGGCGATCGAGCGGTGCGAGCTGATGGAGGTCTCGACCCCCGAGCTCGATGACGTCGTCCGGCTCGAGGACGACTTCGGCCGGGAGGGCACGAGCGCACCATAGATCGCCGACAGCGGACCCGTTCGGCCCGCGGTCGGGCCATCGGGGGCGCGTTCGGGGCTACCCCGATGGCCGGCGGGGGTGTACCGTAGGCGACGACGCGACCGCCCCAACCGGTCGAGGTGCATGACCGGACGGCGGCCCCGTGAGCGCCCAGCGGGCGACGGAGGTACGGCGATGCACAGCTCACTGATCGGCAAGGTCGAGAAGGCGAATCGCTACGCGCGGGAGCTCGATCGGATCTCCATCGACCAGCTCTCGCTCACGTTCCGCGGCGATAACGACACGCACCATGTCGCCCTCGACTCCGGCCAGTGGCGTTGCACCTGCCACTACTTCGACAGTTGGGGATCGTGCGTCCACCTGCTCACCCTGCAGAAGGTGATGGGTGTGATGCTGCCCGAGGAGGCCCAGGTCTCGATCTTCGCGATCGGGCAGCCGGAGGCCGTCCCGACCTCCTGATCGACCATCCGCGACGACGATCCACGGCCCGGCTCCCACGCGAGGACGCCGGGCCGTCGGCCGTCCGGCGTCCTCCGCGGGTCGTCAGCGGACGGTGACCGCCCAGGCGTAGTGCGCCGAACCGAGCCCACCCGCGAACTCGACCTGGACGACCATGGTCCAGTCGCCGGGCGGTGGCACCGCGATGCGTGGTTCGCCCTGACCCGCCGCGAGCGGTCGCGCGTCGCGCGGCCCCGCAGCGTCGACCGGCACGTAGCTCGCCGACCAGGTCCCGACGTCGACCGGCGGGTCGAGGGCGAGCGACAGCGTCTCGCCTCGCCCGACGGCGATCGGCGCGCCGGGCAGCCACGGCGAGGACGACCCGGCCTGTCCCCAGGTCCACGTCCCGAGCTGCCCGACGACCGGGTCGCCGCCGTCCACTGCCACGACGGCGGCCGGCGGCGCATCGATGCCTGGTCGCGGCTCGCCCGGCGCGCGGGTCTGCGGCGGTGCGCTGGCCGGCTCGTCCGCACCCGACGGGCTTGCCGGGGTCCCGCCACCGCAGGCGCCTGCCACCAGCGCGACCATCGCCAGACCGACCGCCCGGGAGGCCCGGGCGAGACCACGCGCGCGGGTCATCGCCGGCCCCCGGTCGGGGTCGGGCCCGACCCGCGCTGCGGACAGGCGGTCGTCCCGCAGCCCGACATGGTCACCCTGACGGTCGCGCTCGTGTCGCCGCGCAGGCCCTCACCGGACGGGGTCGAGAAGACCGCCCGGTAATCGGCCGTCGTCGTGATCGCGGTCGAGGTCGCGTACGTCCCGGCGCTGCTGGCGGGCGTCATCGTCGCGATCGTCGTCCACGTCGTGGAACCGGCGAGGCGACGCTGGAGCCGGACCACCCGCCGCGAGAGCAGGTTGCCGCCCAGCCGGTCGTAGGCGGCTCGATCGACGATGGTCAGCGTGGCCGTCATGGTCACGGTCTTGCCGTAGGTCGTCGACGTGGCGCTCGTGCGGAGGGTCAGGTTCGTGTCGAGGTCGAGGCATGTCGAGATCAGGACGTGGGTGGTCGCCACGTCGTAGGTCCGCTGGAGCGTCGCGACGTCGCAGCGGCCGTACGTGTGCATGTCCCAGCCGTCGTTGGGCCGGGTGCGACTGACGGCCTGGACGACGGCGTCCTCATAGTCGCGCTCGTCGGCGAAGTTCACGTGGTGGGCGAGGATCGCGACGTGCCCGAACTCGTCGAGGGCGATGGTCTCGGCGTCGAAGCAGCCGTTGGCCGGCTGGGCCAGCTGCTGGCACCAGCGCAGCACGCCCCAGTCGAACACCCGACCGTGTTCGCGCAGCCACATCGTGAACGAGACCGGCGCCCCTGAGCGATCGAAGCAGCCGATGCCGTTGGGTCCGCACGGGGCACCCGCCCCGTAGCCGATCTGGCTCGCCCCGCCGGCGTCGAGGGCGAAGGTCGGTGCCCGCGAGGCTCGGGTCCTGGAGGCGTCGGCGGCCGCGGCCTGGATGGCCGCGGCGATGGCGGCTGGCGGCACGGACCCAGCCCGCCAGCGGAAGCGGAGGTCCTGATCCTGGGCGAACAGGGCCCCGCCCATCGTCGGATCCGGGGCATGGGCCCCGACCGGCACCGCGGTCAGGGCCAGGACGGCCAGCAGCGACGCGACGACGGCACGGGCCGCCGTGCCGCCACGGAACGATGAGCGGATCATCGCGGCACCTCGTCGAGGGAGACGGCGCGGCCGTCGGTGATGTGGCGGGCCATGGCGGATCGCGGGGCGAGCGGCAGGTGCCCGTCGGGGGCGGTCGCCGTCCAGCCGGGCGGGAGAGCGACGCCGCTCGACGCTCGGCCACCACCCGGCACGAGGCGCTGGTCGGCGGGCAGCGGCCCGAGGTCGACCGGAGCGCCGCCGTCCGGGGCGATCGAGCGGAGCGACCAGCCGCGCCCGAGCACCTCCATCACGACGCGGGTCGACCCGTCCGGCCCGACGGTCAGCGAGGCGAGCCCGGCATCGCGGGCGAGGACGACGCGCTGGCCGCCCCGGGTCGGGACGGACACGATGGGGCAGGGGAGGCCCGGGCACGCGCCGTGGACGATGACCCGGTCGGCATCGAGGCCGACGAGGTCACCGAGCATCGGATCGACGATGCTGGCGACTCGCCCGGTGGCCGGGTCGAGGACCCGGATCCGGCAGGCCGCGGCGCCGCACGAGGTGACCGCCAGCCGTTGCCCGTCCGGGCTCCAGGCGAGCTCGGTCGAGAACGTCCGTCCGAACCGGGGGTCCGGCGCGATGGGCTCGACGGCGCGGGTCGCCGTGGCCGGTGCGGCGACGTCCCGGCGCCAGATGCCCAGGTCGGCGCGGGTCGCGCGGTCCACGCGCTGCTCGTCGATGCGCCGGCCGGCCGGGTCGATCGTCGCGCGGCGGATGACGTCGGCGCTGGTGGCCAGGGTCCAGGCGCAGCCGCGCGGGACGTCCACGAGGGTCAGGGTCGAGCGGACGCCGTCGTCCGTCCCGAGGAGCAGCGCGTCCCCGAACGGGCCGGCCGCGAACGACTCGGCATCGAGCACGATCGCGCGCGGGCGGGACGGCCCGTGTCCCAGCGTGACCCGGTTCGCGCGCAGCTCCCCGTCGACCAGCACGGGATCGGCGCGGTACCAGGTGCCGCGTCCGACCCGTTCCGTGCCGACCTCGACGCGCGGTGGGTCCGGGCACGGGGGCGGGGCCCACGGCCGGTCCGCGGATCCGGCCGCCGTGGCGGCCACGAGCACGGGTGTCAGCGCAAGCGGCGCGAGCGCGGCGCGGATGGAACGGCGGAACCATGGCGTCTCCACCATCGGGTGAGGCCTCCTCCGGCGGTTGTCTGGTGGCGGGAGGAGGGCGAGGTGGGCACCGTATCGGGTGCCGCTCATCGCGGCGTTAGCTGCGGCGCGGCCGTGTGCTACGCTCCGCGCCGACGTCCTTCGTCAACGCCGCGTGGTCGCGAAGCCGGTGTGAATCCGGCACAGTCCCGCTACGGTGACCATCCGAGACGGCTCGGCTGGAAGTCCGGTCGCCGACCCCACGGTGCATGCTCGAACCTTCGAGAGAAAGGTAGGCAGGACCGTGCACTCGACCAGCTGACCCCCTCCTTCGCCCCGCCGAAGCGAGGGGGTTCGTGTGCCCGGCACACGACCTCCTCCGTGCCCCACCCTTCCCGGAGGTCCTTCCTTGTCGCCCCGAGCCCGACGGCTGCCCGCCGTCCCCGCCCTGCTCGTCGTCCTGGTCGCCGTGCTCCTGGCTGCCTGCTCGCCCGGTCCCACGACGACCATCCCGCCCGAGGCCACCGGCTCCATCGTGCCGGCCACCACCGCCAGCCCGACGCCCGATCCCACGCCCGAGCCCAGCCCCGCCTTCCCGGTCAGCGTGACCGACGACGAGGGCACCACGACCGAGATCGCCACCGAGCCGCAGCGCATCGTGTCGCTCTCGCCGGCCAACACCGAGATCCTGTTCGCCATCGGCGCGGGTGATCGCGTCGTGGCGACCGACAACGCGAGCGACTTCCCGGCCGAGGCGGCCGACCTGCCCGACGTGATCGCGTTCGAGGGCTTCACCGTGGTGGTCGATGTCGAGCAGATCGTGGCGCTCGAGGCGGACCTCGTCGTCGCGGCCGGGCTCGGGTTCACGCCGCCCGACGCCGTCGCCCAGCTGCGCGACCTGGGCATCCCGGTCGTCGTGGTGTACGCCCCGACCGTCGAGGCGGTGTACGCCGACATCGAGCTGATCGGCACGGCCGTCGGCGCGTCCGAGGCCGCCACCGAGCTGACCGCCTCGATGCGCGCCGAGATCGACGCCATCAGCAGCGCGGTCGCGGCCGCGGGGACGCCGCCGCGCACGTTCTACGAGATCGGCTACGACGGGACGACCGGGGCCATCTACGCGCCGGCCGACGATTCCTTCGTGGCCGAGATGGTGCTGCTCGCCGGGGGCGACGCGATCACGACGGGCGATCCGAACTCGTACGAGATCCCGCTCGAGGTCCTCATCTCGGCCGACCCCGATGTGATCCTGCTCGGCGTGAACGCGTTCTACATGCCGACGGCCGAGGAGGTCGCCGCCCGCCCGGGCTGGGGCGTCATGACGGCGGTGGCGGGCGACGCCATCCGGCCGGTCGAGGACACGGTCATCACCCGGCCCGGCCCGCGCCTGGCCGAGGGCCTGCGCAACCTCGCCTCGGCGATCTGGCCGGACGTGACCCTGCCGGCCGCCCCGTGAGCGCCTGACCATGGCGGCCGGAGCGCTGACGCGCGAGCTCGGGACCCACGGCATCGCCGCCTGGGTCCGGGCCCGGCCGCTCCTGGTGGGCGGCGTGGCGCTCATCGTGCTGGTGGCCACGATGCTGGCCGGGATCGGGCTCGGCACCGTCCAGATCGGCCCGCTCGAGACCCTCGGCGTGGTGCTGCGCCGGACGACCGGCCTCGACTTCGGGATCGCCTGGTCGCCGGCGGTCGAGACGATCGTGTGGGACCTGCGCGTGCCGCGCGTCCTGACCTCGATGGTCATCGGTGCCGGCCTGGCCGTCGCCGGGGTCGTGTTCCAGGGCCTGCTGCGCAACCCGCTGGCGGACCCGTACGTGCTGGGCACGGCCTCCGGCGCCGCCCTGGGGGCCGCGGTGGCGGTCGTGCTGCCGATCCAGGTCGCGTTCCTGGCCTTCAGCCTGCTCCACGGCTTCGCGTTCGCCGGCGCGCTGTTCGCGGCCTGGCTGGTGTTCCGCCTCGGCGGTGGGGGCGGGCCGGGAGGGCTGACCCGCCTCCTGCTGACCGGCTACGCCATCGCCTCGGTGCTGACCGCCTTCCTGACCCTGGCCATGTACGTGTCGGGCTCGGAGCTGCGCCAGATCTTCTCGTTCCTGCTCGGCGGGCTGGCCGCCTCGTCCTGGCCGCGGCTGGCCCTGGCGGCCCCGCTCATCCTGGTCACCACGGTCCTCGTCTTCCGACGGGCGCGGGCCCTCGACGGGATGCTCCTGGGGGACGCGGCCGCCCACCACCTGGGCGTGGACGTCCGCCGGGAACGACGCGCCCTGCTCGCGCTCGGCTCGATGGCGACGGCGGCGGGCGTCGCGATCAGCGGGCTGATCGGCTTCGTCGGCCTCGTCGTCCCGCACGTCGTGCGCCTCATCGTCGGCCCGCGCGCGAGCGTCGTGGTGCCGGTCTCGGCGCTGGCCGGCGCCTGGCTGCTGTCGGCGGCGGACCTCGTGGCGCGCCTGCTCGGCGACATCCCGGTCGGGGTGATCATGGCCCTGCTCGGGGCGCCGTTCTTCATCCTGCTGCTCGGTCGGTCGCGCGTGCGGTACGAGCTGTGAGCGCCACGCTCGTCGCCGACGATCCGCGCGCCCGGGTCGCCGCGGCCGCCCACGCCGGCGTGCCGATCCTGGCCGCCCACGGGGTGACCGTGGCATACGGGCCGAAGGCCATCATCAGCGGGGTGGACCTGGCCATCGGCGCGGGCGACCGGCTGGCCCTCGTCGGGCCGAACGGCGCCGGCAAGTCGACGCTCCTGCGGGCGCTCACCGGGATGGTGACGCCGACCGCCGGGACCGTGGCCATCTGCGGCACGGCCCTGGCCGACATCGATCGGCGCACGGTGGCGCGCACCGTGGCGGTCGTGCCCGAGCTGTCGCAGCTGCCGTTCGGGATGCCCGTCGCGGACGTCGTCGCCCTCGGTCGGCTGCCGCACGACCCACCGCTGACCGGCCTGCGTGGCGCCGACCGCGCAGCGGTGGACGCCGCCATCGAGCGGGTCGGGATCGTCCACCTGCGCCATCGCGACGTGCGCGTCCTGTCGATGGGGGAACGCCAGCTCACGTTCCTCGCGGTCGCGCTCGCGCAGGAGGCGCCCATCCTCATCCTCGACGAGCCGACGGTCCACCTCGACGTCCGTCACCAGGTCGACGTGATGCACCTGCTCGGCGAGCTCAACGAGGGGGGCACGACCGTCGTGGCGGTGCTCCACGACCTCGCCTTCGCCGCGCACTTCTTCCCGCGCGTCGCGATCATCGATGGGGGCCGCCTCGTGGCCGACGGACCATCGGCGACGACGCTCGACGACGAGCGGGTGCGGTCGGTCTTCGGCGTGGACCCGGACCTGGTGCGGCTGACCGCGTCGCGGCGCTGACCGGCATCCCGATGCGCCACCGCTCCGCGACGCCGTGGCCACGTGCTACCCTCCCGGCGTGACGCGACCTCGATCGAGCGCGCCTGGGCGGACCCGCCCCGGTGGTCGTCGGTCCCTCCTGATCCTGGGCCTGGGCGCCATGCTGGTCGTGGCGGCCTGTATCGGCACGACCGACGCGTCGCGGCCGCCGGCCAGCTCGAGCGCCGCCCCGATCGCCAGCCCGGATCCCTCGACCTCGGACGATCCCGCGCCGACCGCGGCGCCGATCACGCCCGGACCGGCCACCCCCGAGCCCCCGACCGCCACCCCGACCGCGGAGCCGTCCCCCACCGACGAGCCGTCCGCCAGCGGTGACCCGCAGCCCGCCGCCGCCTGTGCCGGCAGCGACGACAACCGCGAGTTCTTCGCCTCGATCGCCGAGGTCGTCTCGTGGCCCGTGTACTGCCCGGTCCTGCCGGCCGGCTGGTTCGTCGACTCGGGCCAGTACCGGCTGGCCGGCGGCGGCTGGCTGGAGATCGCCTATCGCGGACCCGGCGGGGCTCGCCTGGAACTGCGCGAGGGGACGGCCTGCGCCGAGACCGCCTGCCTGCCCACCGGCGACGACCTTGGCGCCGCGGCCTTCGGCGACCTCCAGGGCCAGCTCGTTCGCCTCGACGCCGGTCGCTTCGCCGTCGCCGTCGGGCCCGCCGATGGCGTCACGTGGGTCGCCACCGGCAGCGGCCTGGACCAGGATGCCTTCGTCGCCATCGCCGCCGACCTCGCGCGGGTCGGGGGCTGACCCGGGGGTGCGCCTCGCCGACTTCGAGCTCGAGCGCTATTTCGCGCGCTGGGAGTTCGCGGTCGAGCACGTGCTGTGCGCCTCCGATCTCGAGGGCTACCCGATGGCCGACGTGCTGGCCATGGCCGATCCCGAGGCGCGGGCGCTGTGGGACGGCCTGACCCTGGGCTACACGGAGTCGACCGGGCACCCGCTCCTGCGCCGCGAAATCGCGAACCTGTACGACGGCCTGGCGCCCGAGGACGTCCTCGTCTTCGCCGGCGCGGAGGAGGCGATCTTCTGCCTGGTCAACGTGCTCCTCGGACCGGGCGACCACGCCGTCGTGACCTGGCCGGCCTACCAGAGCCTGTACGAGGTCGGCCGCGCGGCGGGCGCCGAGGTCACCCTCCACGAGCTCCACGAGTCGGACGGCTGGGCGATCGACCTCGACCGGGTCCGGGCGGCGGTCACGCCGGCCACCAGGCTCATCGTCGTCAACGCGCCGCACAACCCGACCGGCATGCAGCCCGATCGCGACACGTTCGACGGGCTGGTGGCCATCGCCGAGGAGGCGGGCGCGCTGCTCCTCGTGGACGAGGTCTATCGGTTCCTCGAGTTCGACGAGGACGATCGGCTGCCGGCCGCGGCCGAGGCGTCGCCGCGCGGCGTGTCGCTCGGGGTGATGTCGAAGTCGTTCGCCATGGCCGGCCTGCGCATCGGCTGGCTGGCGACGCACGACCGCGAGCTGCTGGCCCGCTGCGCCGCGTTCAAGGACTACACGACCATCTGCTCGTCGGCGCCGTCGGAGGTCCTGGCCCTCATCGGGCTGCGTGCCCGCGATCGCGTCCTCGCCCGCTCGCGCGCGATCGTGGCCGCGAACCTCGAGCGACTCGATGCGTTCTTCGACGAGTGGGCGGACCGGTTCACCTGGGTCCGGCCGCGGGCCGGGTCGGTCGGCTTCCCGCGCCTGACCGCGCCGGGCGTGGCCGTGGACGCCTGGGTGGCGGACCTCGTCGAGGCCGAGGGCGTCCTGCTCATGCCCGGCTCGCGCTTTGGGTACGGCGGGAACCACTTCCGGCTCGGGTTCGGCCGGACCGACCTGCCGGTGGCACTCGAGCGCCTGGAGGCGTTCGCGACCAGGACGTTGCGTTAGGCGCTCGTTGACTGTGGTGACTGCGGCCCGACTGCGGCCCGACTGCGGCCCTCCGCGCGACCGCGGCCCGACTGCGGCCCGACTGCGGCCCTCCGCGCGACCGCGACTGCGGCCGCGGCCCGACTGCGGCCCGACTGCGGCCCGACTGCGGCCGCGACCGCGGCCGCGACCCCGCGCGCTGGATCTCCGCGCTGACCACCCAGCTCCAGGCCTCGACCGGGAACAGTGCCCCGCGCTGGACCTGAACGTGCTTGTGAGACTGCAGAATCGGGTCGAAGGGCCCCGGCGATGCCGTCTGGTCACCCGCGGCGCCCGTACGGGGCGCCCTCCGCGCCGATGTGTGCATGGCACGCACGTCCGCAGGCCGAGTGAGTGGATCGCGCAGGCTTCGACCGCTCGTTGCCGACTCACAAGCACGGTTCGCCGGTCGGGGTGCGGTCGCGGTGCGGTGCGGCGCGGAGGTCCAAGCCCGCCCCCGCCGACTCACAGGCACGGTTCGCCGGTCGGGGTGCGGTCGCGGTGCGGTGCGGCGCGGAGGCCCGAGCCCGCCCCCGCCGACTCGACCTGTCGCCTTAGCCGAGGCCGGCGCTCCGTTGCCGCCCAGCGCCCGCGGCCGCCCTGCCTCGCGACCGCCGTTTCCGTGGCGCGAGCGACAGCGAGACGAGCATCAGCTCGTTGACCTTGCGTTCGAACTCGGGGACGGTCGCTTCCGGGATCGTCAGGCACACCTCGCGCAGGGCCGTCTCCAGTTGATACCAGAGGTCGCCCTTGCGGACTTCGTAGAGCGGGTAGCGCGCATTGATCACGACGCGCCGAACGCCGTCCTCCACGACCATCGCGCTGCGGAGGCGCGGGTCCAGCGAGCGGATGACGACCTCGGCCCCGCCGCGTCCCTGGCCGCGACCGGTCCGTGCCGGTCTTGGCGGCGCTGGCTCCTTGGATCCCTCGGGCTCGTCCGGCCCAGCTTCCGGTCCCGCCTCGTCACCGGCCGCTCCGTCGTCGTCAACCTCGGATCCGTCGCTCGCGATCGCTGCCAGCGGCAGCTGGCCGTCCGGCCCCTCCTCGCCGCCGACACCCGTCCCGGGCTCGCTCTCGAACAACCGCCCGGACTCCAGCAGGCGCAGCGCCCGGGCCAGGATGCGTCGGACCTGTTCGGCGGTCTTGAGGCTGCCCGGGTCGACGCGCGCCTCCTCGTCGCGCATCAGGCGTCGCACCAGCGGTGCCAACAGCGCATGGATGCGCCGCTCCACGGCTGCCCAGGCGGGGCTGTCGCGGTCGACGTCGGACTTGTTCATGGTCACCGGGACGTGCGGCAGTTCCAGTTCGCCGACGAGGCGTCCGAGGCCGGGATGGAGCGTCGGCCCCTGGTGCCCGAACCACTCGGGCGGGCCCACCAGCCGACCAAGGTGATAGAGGCGGATGCCCGAGATGGCACCGGGCGGCGCAGGGTCCGGGAGCAGCCCGTACCAGCCGCGCACCAGGCGCCCTCCAGCTCGGACGCTCACCTCGTGGCGCTCGACGAGGTCCGGAGGGACGACCGTGACCGGCGCGTGATCCACGCGCATCTCCACCGAGCCGTCGGCCAGCAACGGCCGATAGACCTCGGCCAGTCGTCCCGGCAGCCGGCGTCGATCGACCGGTCGGTCCACCCCGCCGATCTCGATGCGCACGTAGCCCAGGGCTGCGTCCACCGGCTTGGGCCGGTCGCGCAGTTCGTAGGTGCGCAGGCGCGATCGATCGCGGTAGGCGTCGTCCTCGAAGCCCACGGCCCGCGGCTCCCCGGGCCGTGAGGCGATGATCGCAAAACGCTCCCCGAGGTAGCCCACGGCCGCCTTGCCACCCTGGCCGTAGCGCCCGATCTGGTCACCGCCGCGCTTGCGTGAGCCGCCCCAGCGCAGGTAGTCGCGCTCCAGCTCAGCCGGTCCCATGCCCTTGCCGCCGACGACGACGAGCGTGATGCTTCCCGGCCGCAGCGTCAGGCTCACCTTGAGTGGCTGACCCGCCACGCGTGAATCGATGGCGTTGTCCACAAGCTCCAAGATGGCGTCGACCGCCGACCGGTAGTTGGCGAACAGCGACGCCGTCAGTCGCGGATCGATGCGCTCACGGACGACCCGATTGGCCATGGTCAGCCCTCCTTCCCCGCGTCGTGGAACGGCGAGACCGTGGACCGGAATGCCCCGCGCACTGAGATCCGATCGACGGTTGCAGCCGCGGACTCGAGGCGCTCGCGCAGGTCGCCGGGCAGGGACAGCGGGTCCCCAGACATCGACTGGTCGGAGCGGACGAGCTGCAACGGGAGCGCCCGGATCTCTCGCGCAGCGGCCGCTTGCCGACCCACGAGAGCATCGGTCGGCCCTTGGCCTTGGCGCCGGCGACCCTCGCATCGTCCGTCATGGGTCCACCTCCAGCTCGCCGTAGCGATCCACGACCACCTGGCTCGTTCCGGCCCGGATCGCACCGAGGATGTCTGGCAGGCGCGCGCGGAGCCCCTGGATGTCTTCCGTCTGCAGCATCTGCAGCCACAGCGTCGGTTCACCGCTTGCTCGGCGACGTTTCGCGAACGCTCGGTCCTTGGTGATGACCCACAGTCCATTGGCTTTCGCGTACGCGGTGATCGCTGCGTGAGGGGCGTCACCACCCGGGACCGTTCGAACTTCGATCGCGACCTGGCCGCGTGCCCGGAGCAGTCTAGTGACACTCCTGGGCAGTTGGTTATCCACCAGCCACCCCCGCACGGTCGTTCACCCGGCCCGCTTCGAGGTCCGCCGCCACGTGACGGCTGCATCGATGTCGGCCGCCAGCAGATCTGGATACTCGTCGAGGATGCGCGTTCGCTCCCAGCCAGCATCTAGCATCGCCACGATCGAATCCGGGTTGATGCGGGTGCCGGCGATCCGAGCTTGCCCGCCGATCACGCCCCGGGTTCGCACCACTCCGCCGACACGATCGCGGGCCCGTAGGCCCTCGACGCGTTGCCGCAGATCCGCCCGGATCTCCTCCAACGGGACCTGGAACGTCTCGACGATCTGCCCAGGGGACCGCGCAGCCTCGGGCAGGTCCGGATCCACGAGGTAGACGGTCTCGCCATCGGCCGTCACGGCGAAGCGAACCTCGGCAAACGGTGCATCGATATCGAGCGCTGCCTTCAGCCGCCGAAGCGCCTGCAGGGACAGGCGATCCCGGAGCTGGGCGGCGATGCGCAACTGCACGAGGTCCTGGAACGAGTACAGCCGCGGTAGGCCGCGGCCCTGGCGGGCGGCGACGGACGGCGTGATGAATCCCGTCTCGTCCCAGTACTGGAGTCGCCTCGGCGTCAAGCCCGTGAGGCGCAGCGCTTCCTTCGTCGTGAACGCGAGGATCGCCATGTCGGCCATGCTGGACTCCCTTCCACGGGCATCGTAAACCATCGGTGTTCTACCAGGCGCGGCCAACGTCTCGATCAGCTCCCCCCGGGGCGGCGTGGCTGCCATGGCGGTCACTGAACCATGGTTCAGTGACGCACGCAACACTCAGGACCGTCCGAGGTGGGAGACGGCGTCAATGGGAGCGATTCGCGCTCGTGTCGATGACCAGTCGGGCGCTCGATTCGTGTTCGCCGCAGACTGCCAGGCCCCGCTGGTTCGCCGCCCTGCCAACCGAACGTGTCGCTCAACATCGACATCCCGCCCCTTGTGGCCAACTGTCATCAGACGCTGTCATTCGATGGCAGCCCGCGACATGTTCACGATCGGTGACACGATGGCCGGCGGCGACGACGGCCAGCTCGGCGTGCTGACACAACTCGCGCAGGTCCTCGACACTCGGGAAGTACATCGCAAGCCTGGCCGATGAGCCGTCCGGCAGCGTGTGGTCGCCGTATGCGTTCAGGGGGTCGCGAGTGGCGGGCTGGCTCCTGGCCTGCCGCCGACGCTCGTCCCGAATCGGGCATGGACGGGTGTCCATGCGTCAGCGCGCGCCGCGGGCGTCCGGGCCCGAGCCGGACGACGACCGCCGGACGGTGTCCGGGCCCACGGCCGCACCTGCACGCGGGCGGCCCGGGTCCGCGGACGGATCCGACCCGCTGGAGACCCACGAGTCGGCCTCGCTCGCGTGGTCGCCCTGGCGGAGGTGGTCGGGCCGACCGTGCTTCCCAGGCTGCAAAACGAGGTCCAGGACGGTTCCGCGGCCGGGTCCGGGGCTTTTCGCGCGTGTTTCGTGCCTCCGGAGCACGGATCATGGCCGAATGGGCTGCGGACCGGACCCTCGAGCACCCGCTGCAGCCTCTCAGGCACGGAGGATGTCCCGTGGGCGAGGACGCCCTGGCGGAGGTGGTCGG
>JBKHXL010000100.1:0-11098 GCA_046566045.1 Candidatus Limnocylindria bacterium | reverse complement strand
GGCGGCATCACCATCGACACGATCGCCGACCAGATCGCCGGCACCGCGTTCAGCGTGACCGTCCGCGCCTTCGACGAATTCGGCAACGTCAAGCTCGACCAGTCGGGCGGCTCGCTGTCCGGCCTGGAGAGCTCGCCCGGTTGTGGTTCCTGCCAGCCGGCCGTGGCCGTCACGGACCCCGACCACGGCACCCTCGCCTGGACGGACGGCGTGGCCACCGCAAGCCTGACCGCCGTCAAGGCTCGCTCCGGTGTGACCGTCGCTGCCAGTGTCGGCTCGAGGTCGAACACGTCGAACGCCTTCACGGTCGCGCCGGGACCGCTCGGCGGGTTCGTCATCGGTTCGATCTTGAGCCCGCGGACGGCAGGCGCGGCCTTCACCGTCAGCGCGACCGCGTACGACGTCTACGGCAATACCAAGACCGACTACGCGGGTGGGGCCACCCTGTCGTCCACGCTGGCGTCCTCACCGAACGGGACTGCGCCGACCGTGCCGAACGTCCTGACATGGGGTAGCGGCACGGGCGCCGGGACCACGTCGGTCACGGCCGTCAAGGCTGAGCTGGCCGCGACCCAGACCGTGACGCTCACGGACGGGACGGTGGCGGCGACGTCCGCCGCGTTCGCCGTCAATCCAGCGTCGGTGGACAGCCTTCACTTCTCGACGCCCTCCTCGTTCTATGACCCGAACTTCAACGGCCAGCCGATCGATACGAAGGTCGGGGCGCCGATCTACAGCGTCTGCACCCCGCCTGCTGCGTCGGCAACGAACCCATGCGGGCTAGCCCCAGCCGTATCGACTGGCGTGCGCGTCCTGGCGCTCGACCGGTTCGGCAACCGAGTCGTCGACGGCACCACGATCACACTCGGAAACAACCCATCATCCTCCGGCCTTGCTTCGGCCGCGACAGTGAACGGCGTCGCAGACTTCGGGAACGATCCGGTGATCACCGCCCTTGGCAACTTCCGGCTCAAGGCGGAAAGCGACGCGAAGACTGTCATCAGCGAGCAGCGGAGGATCGTCCACGAACTCGTTGCCTGCACCGGTCAGGTCTGCGAGAACAACGTGGGGAACGGGAGCCCCAACCTGCAGCGGGCCTACGGCAAGATCCGGACTGGTTCGACCTTCTTCCAGGCTGGCGAGACCAATGTCCTCCTGACGACGCAGTTCCTGCCGGGGTCGGAGACGAACCGCTGCCAGGGCAATCAGACCATCGGACAGAGCACGGACCTGCGCGTCCAGGGCCTAGGCGTCGGAGACACCGCACCGTCCACCCAGATGGTCCTGATCCTTCCGCGTGAGACGATGATGAGCCTCGGCGTTACCAGCCGAGGCACCGGGACCTTCAACGTCTGTCTCGGCGTGATCACGGTCGATGGTTCCACGCCCGATCCGTGGAAGGCCAAGGACCCGAAGTCGAAGAAGTTCGCCTTCAAGTCCGCCGAGCTCGATACCGATGAAGGTCGCTACTGGGGCGTCCCGGCAGACTGCGGTGCGACGGTCGTGACCAAGGGCCGCGTCGAGACGCTATCCGAGTCGGACCCGTGCATCGGCCTGCGCTCGAAGCTCGCCTCGGAGGTCCAGGCGTACCTCGGAATGACGAGCGAGGAGTTCGCCGCGCTGGGGGTCCGCGACGCCGACCTCGTGATCGTCATCGAGAAGCGGTCCCCGTGGGACGGCAAGGGCGGCGTGTATTAGGCCGAGCCGGACGGCGCTCCCGGCGGGAGCGCTAGGCGGTCGCCGCCCGCGGTTCCGTCGGGAACCGCGGCGGCTGGTCGATGCCGAGCCGGGCCAGCGCCTCGCGGCGTGCCCGCTCGAGCGCCGAGTCGCGCTGCCCCCGCGCCGCCGCCACGGTCGCCAGCGCATCGAGCGCAAGTGCCTCCTCGTGTGCGTTCCCTCGACGCCGGGCCAGGCGAAGGCCGCGGTCCAGGGCCCGCGCGGCGGCCGCCACGTCACCTTGCTGGAGCGCGGCCCAGCCGGACAGGCGTGCCACCATCGGCTCGACCACCGAGCCTCCGTCGGTCGTGGCGGCTCGTCGCGCGGCGCGTTCGAGCACGCCGCTGGCGGCGTGCGGCTCCCCGGCGAGCAGGAGCATCTCGGCGATGCGCACTTCGGTGAGTAGCACCTCCCCAGGCTTGCCCGACCCGCTCTGGTAGGCGCGGGCGCTCTCCAGCAGGGTCGCGGCGGCGTCGAAGTCGCCCCGTCGCGCCTGGAGCCGCCCGAGCTCGCGCTGGGCCTCGGCGACGTCGCCCTCGGCGCCCGCGGCCCGCCACACGCGGAGCACCTCCAGGATCAGCGGCTCGGCCTCCTCGTAGCGGCCCTGGTCGATGAGGATCTCAGTCAGGTTGTACTGCAGCAGCGCGCCCATCGAGCGGTCGCCGATCCGAACCGCGATCTCGAGGGCCCGCTCGTACAGGTGCCGCGACTCGTCCCACTGCGAACGATCGTGCGCCAGGAGCCCTTCGTTGTTGAGGACCAACGCTTGGTTGCGTAGGTCGCCCAACTCCTCGTAGATCTCGAGCGCGCGGCGCGAGTAGACAGCCTTGTCGATCTCGCCGTTCTCCAGGTACGCGAGGTCCAGGACCTTGTAGGCTTCGGCCAGGGCGTCACAGGCTCCGCTGCGTCGGGCCTCGCGGATCGCCCGACGGCACCACTGGATGGCCTCCACCCGGCGGTTCTGGAAGTACCGGACAGCGGCGATCGGCACCATCAGCCGAGCCCGATTCGAGGCGGCCTCCCGCCCGCGGACGCCCTCGAGTCGGCGAAGGGCGGCCGCGACCCTCGCGTAGCCGCGCCGGTAGGCCCCGGTCCGGGTGGCGACCATCGCCTGCTTGACCACGAGGGGCGCGGCAGACACCGGATCGCGGTGCAGCAGCCGGCGGGCGGCGACGTACCCATGGTCGGCTGCGTCGAACTCACCCAGGCGGTAGCGCGCGTCGGCGCTGCGTTCGTACAGCGCCGCCAGGTCGCGGGCCGTGACCGATCGCAGGCGCCGGCCGGCGTCGAGCGCCTTGTCGAAGAAGCGCGTGGCCTCGACATTGGCGAACACGTCGAGGGCCCGTTCGCCGGCCTGCCGGCAGAGGGTCCACGCCTTGTCCCAGCGCTGGGCCTGGTGGTAGTGGAAGGCCAGGACGCCGATCTCCTCGTCGAGGGTGACGCCCGCGTTGGCCTCGATGGCCTCCCCGACGCGCCCGTGCAGGGCCCGGCGCCGGCGATACGGCAGGCCTTCGTAGGCCGCATCCCGGATGAGGCCGCTGCGGAAGCGCAGCTCCCCACCCGGCTCGCCGCTGATCAGCTCGCCCAGCCGAGACCACAGCCCGTCGTCGATCTCGATCTCGTCGCGGACGCACTCCACCAGGAGCCGAGGATCGAATGTCGAGCCGAGGACCGCGGCATAGCGCAGGATCGTCCGGTCGCGCGGCGCGAGCCGATCGATCTCGCCGGCGATGTGCGCCTCGATGCTGTCCGGCAAGGTCTCGAGGTTGCCGCTGGCGCGCATCGCATCCAGCAGCTGGAACAGGAACAGGGGATTCCCGCCGGACCGGCGCGCCAGTTCGGAGATCTCGTGCGGCCGGAGCGGGTCGTCGTCGGTAGCGTGCTCCAGGATCGCGGCTAGGTCGGCGGCCGACAGCGCGCCGAGCTCCACGATCGCCGACGGCACGGCCCGCTCGCCGTCGACAAGGATCGGCTGCGCGCTGGACCGCGTGATGAGCAGGACATGGCGGCGGTCGACGGCCGCGTCCGACAGTCGCGCGAGCAGGTCGCGCGAGGCCTCGTCGAGGTGCTCCGCGTCCTCGATCACAACGAGCGTCGGGGAGCCGCGCAGCGCCGCGCTGAGAAAGGCCATGGCGACCTCGGCCAGGCGTTCGCGCAGGAAGCGGTCGTCGAGGGCCGCGGTCTCGGGCGTGTCGGCCAGATCGACGCCGAGCAGGATCGCCAGCAACGGCAGCCACGGCAGGAGGGTCGGGTCGACGCGCTCGACCTCCGCGCGAAGCCGGGTGACCACGGCATCGGTATCGGTGTCGGCGTCGATCCGGAGGACATCGCGGAGGATGGCCCGGAAGGGGAAGTAGGGGGTCGAGGCCTCGTACTCCTGGCAGGCCGCCGCGATGGGCCGGAAGTCCGGCGACCGGATGACGACCTCCTCGACCAGGCGGGTCTTGCCCATGCCCGCCGCCCCGGTGATCTCGACCACGGCGCCGCGCCCCTGGCGGGCACCCTCCACGGCGTCGAGCACGACGCCCAGCTCGGCGTCCCGGCCGGTCAGGGCGACGCCGCCGTGGTGGCCTTCACGGATGCCGGTCGCGGGCCCGACGATGAAGGCCTTGACCGGCTGCGCCTTGCCCTTGGCCGCGAACGGCGGGATGGCGGTCGTATCGAACAGCGTGCGCGAGCGGCGCAGGACGATCTCGGTCGACAGGATCTGGCCGCGCTCCGCCTTGTTCATCACCCGCGCGGCAGTGTTGATGGCATCGCCGAATACGCGGTAGGCGCGCCGGTACGGCGGGCCGAAGTCGCCGGTGAATACCTTGCCGGTGTTGACCCCGATGCGCATCGGGACGGTGCCGGGCCGGTCCATCACGTCGCGCAGGGTCCGCAGCATCCGCTCCTCGTCGTGCCCGGTGCTCGACGGGGCGCCCGCGGTCAGGAGGGCCTTGACGCTCGACTTGCCGACGTCGGTCTCGTAGAACGGCACATCGAAACGCAGCGCAGCCTCCTGGATGGCGCGCATCCGCTCGTCGAGTCCGCGGCCGAGCCCTTCCGGGCCGAGCTCCGCCAGCAGCTCGTCGGTGTCCATCAGGTCGATGAAAGCGGCGGTGATCGTGCGGTGCTCCGGCTCGCTCCGGCGCAGCAGCACGTGCGCCCGGGCGGCGACCGGGATGCACGAGGCGATGTCGATGCCGCGCACGTCGCCGACGTCGGGCGCCCGGCCGCGGCCGACCTCGGGTGGCGCCCCGAGCAGCTGGATCCCGTCCTTCATCGGGCCCAGGCAGGTCAGGTCGAGGCGCGCCGCGAGGGCCGGGCTGATCCCGATCTCGCCGGCATCGGCGATGGCCTCCATCGTCAGGGTCTCGGTCATGGCCGGACCGGCGATGAGCAGCTCACGATGGACGCTGCCGGTCAGGAAGAAGTGGTACGTGCCGGTCCCGATGCCGACCGACATGCGCAGGACCAGCGTCCCGCCCGAGAGATGGAGGCGGCCGACCCGGTCGATCGTGCCCTGCATCTCCCAGGCGGCCCGGCAGGCGCGCAGCTCGTGGTCCGGCCCGTCGAACATGAGCAGCAATGCATCGCCGCCCCACTTGAGCAGGCCGGCGCCCCAGTCGTACGCCTCATCGAGCAGTGCCCGGAACACGCCGTCAAGCGTGTCGCGCATGAGTTCGGCACCGACCTTGCCCTTGCGCGCCAGCCGCTCGGTCAGCGCGGTGAAGCCCGAGATGTCGACGAAGACGAGGCTCGCCTCGACGGCCTGGTGCAGCCCGACCGGGTCCATGCGCAGCCAGTCGACCACCAGCCGGGGCACGTACGGCCGGAGGAAGTCGGCGTCGGCGTCGGTACTGTCGATCGGGGTTCGGATCGCGGGCGCGGTCATCGGCTCCCTTGTCGGACTGGCCCGCGCCCGCGGCCACCGGACGCCAGCCTGGGACCAGCGTACAGCCCGGGCCGCCCTGGATGCGCGCCGTCGCCGCGGCGGCGCGACATCGAGTACACTCCGCTCCTCTCGTGCTCGATGGGTGCTCCGGTCAGCGCCCCGGCGGACCCCCGTGCCCGCCCAGATCCCGAACCAATCATCAGCGCCCTGACCGGGCCCCGCGGACGACGCGTCGTCACGGCGGGTGGGCCCGTCAGGAGCCTCGCCACCCATGGCATTCGATACGCTCGGGCTGCAGCCCGTCTTCCTTCGTGCGGTCGCCGAACAGGGCTACACCGTCCCCACCCCGGTCCAGGCTGAGGCGATCCCGCTCGTCCTCGCCGGTCGCGACCTCATGGCCGGCGCCCAGACCGGCACCGGCAAGACGGCGGCCTTCGTGCTGCCGATGCTCCAGAACCTCGGGGCGCCCAACGGCGATCCGCGCACCGGCCGCCGGCCGATCCGCGCCCTCGTCCTGGCCCCCACCCGCGAGCTCGCCCTGCAGGTCGAGGAGAGCGTCCGCATCTACGGCCAGCACTGGGGCGTCCGCTCGGCCGCCATCTACGGCGGCGTCGGCTTCTCCCCGCAGGTCGCCGCGCTGCGTCGCTCGCCGGACGTCGTGGTGGCCACGCCGGGCCGCCTGCTCGACCATGTCGGGCAGCGCACCATCGATCTGTCGGCGGTCGAGATCCTCGTCCTGGACGAGGCCGACCGGATGCTCGACATGGGCTTCATCCGCGACATCCGCAAGGTCCTCGCCCTGCTGCCGGCCCGCCGCCAGAACCTGCTCTTCAGCGCCACGTTCTCCGACGAGATCCGCCAGCTGGCCGGCGGGTTCCTGCACGACCCGGCGACCGTCCAGGTCACCCCGCGCAACTCGGCCGCGCCGCTGGTCACGCAGGTCGTCCACCCTGTCGACCGGGAGCGCAAGCGCGAGCTGCTGTCGCACCTCATCCGCAGCGGTGCGGTGGACCAGGCGCTCGTGTTCACCCGCACCAAGCACGGGGCCAATCGCCTTGCCCAGCAGCTCGAGCGTGACGGCATCGGCGCGGCCGCCATCCACGGCAATCGCAGCCAGGGCCAGCGCGTCCGCGCCCTGGCCGACTTCAAGGCCGGCCGGACGCCGATCCTCGTCGCGACCGAGATCGCCGCGCGCGGCCTGGACATCGACCAGCTCCCGCACGTCGTGAACTTCGAACTGCCGATGGTCCCCGCCGACTACGTGCATCGCATCGGCCGGACCGGCCGCGCCGGATCACCCGGCCATGCCGTCTCGCTCGTGTGCGTGGACGAGCAGAAGCTCCTGCGCGAGATCGAGCAGATCCTGGGAGCCGCCATCCCGCAGGAGGTCATCGCGGGCTTCGAGCCGGACCGGTCGATCCGGGCCGAGCCGATCCTGCGCGGCGGGCTGGGCACCGGCCGGCCGCAGGGCGGTCGCGGTCGCGGCCCGGCCCCCGCGCGCGGACCCGCGCGCAGCGCGACCCCGTTCCATGGTGGCGAGGCGGCACCGGCACGTCGCGGCGCCGAGGGACCGCGGGACCGATACGCGGATCGCTCCGCGACCGCGCGCTCCGCGACCGCGCGCCCCGCGTCAGGCGGGCAGAGCGGCGGGCGGCCCGAACCCCGCCGCGGCGGGCGTCCCGTCCCGCTGCGTCCAGGGCAGAGCCTCGGTCAGCGACCGGCCTCACTGCCGAGCGGCGGTCCGCACACCGGCGACGGGCCCCGGACCACGGATGCGTCCCGGCCCGGCGGCCGTCCAGGGCATGCGAGCGCCCCGCGCCACAGCGAGCCGCACCCGGAGCGCAGCACCCGTCACCTGAGCCACGGCCACACGGATCGCGCCGGCCAGCCCGGCCGCGCCGGTCAGCCCGGCCGCGCCGGCCAGCCCGGTCGTCCCGTCGCCCTGCCCGGCGAGCGGCTCGCCCGGGCGAACGACCGGGCCTAGCTGGCGGCCTTCAGGCTCGCGCTCGTCGGGGCCCCGTCGATCCGGATGGCGTAGCAGATGAGGCCGCGATCGCCCGACGACCAGCTCTCAGGGGTCGGCACGAAGTAGCCGATCGTCCAGACCGGATCCGTCGCGAAGTCGAGACCGGTGTACGCGTCGAACGCGGGCACGCAGGAGGCCTGGACGATCCCCTCGAAGGCCGTGTCGGTCGGATAGGTCGCGGCATCCGGCACGTCCATCACGAGGAACACTCGGACGTGTGGGGATCGGTGCACGGATGGTGCTGGACGTCCTCGACGGCCTCGAGGCTGGCCGGCTCATCGAAGCACTCACCGACCTTGAGGTCGCCGGCGTTGCCCGCCAGCAGGGGTCGCAGCAGCAGGCCGCCGACGGCGATCAGCCCGACGATCCCCAGCCGGAACGCGATGGTCTTCCTCGTCCCTCCCACGCTCCCGAGCGCCGGAGGTCGGCCCTCGCAGGAGCGCGGCAAGCATACCGGCCGGTCAGGCCGGCACGGCGCCCGTTCGCGGGCCGACCCGCCCGGCCAGGGCGGCCAGCACGAGCACCGCGACGACCGCCGCGCCGGCGCCCGCGACCAGCGGGACGAGCGGCGTGTCGAGTTCCTTGACCACGATGCCCGCGTACGCCCACACGATCACGAGGCCGTAGGCGACGTCCCCGAAGCGCCGCACGAACGTGACCGCGATGGCCAGTCCGATCAGCAGGACGGCCGCGGCGATGACCGTCTCGACCTCGAGCCCGAACCCGCCGACGCCGAGCGCCGACAGCGTCTGGGCGATGTTGGCGATGGTCGCGACGGTGATCCAGCCGAGGTAGGTGGAGAACGGGATGCGGATGGCCCAGCGCGACGCGGTCGTCAGCGACGAGCGCGCGTCCCACAGGCGCAGGTGGATGGCGATGAGCGTCAGCAGCAGGGCGATCATCACCGGCACCGTCGCCGCGAACAGCTCGTACTGGAACAGCAGCAGCCAGGTCGTGTTGAGGACGCCGGACAGGGCCGGCAGCCAGCCGATCCGCCGCACCACGGGATCGTCCCCGCGCAGCGCCTGGTAGACCGTGAAGACGGCCAGCCCGAGGTAGATGACGCCCCAGATGGCGAACACGTAGCCGGCCGGGATGACGAACACCTCGAACCGGTCGCTGATCGCGCCGGTCGTCTGGCCGTTGATGGGCAGCGCGTTGGCGGCGCCGTTGATGGCGACGGTGACGAGGAAGATCACGACGGTCGCGATCCTGCGCGTGCGGTCACTCGGCATGGCTGGCCTCCGGTCCTCGGGGTTCCACCCGTCCCTTCGACGGCAGCCGCCGTCCGGATGGCGCGTGCCCGCCCTGTGGCGGCGCGGTCCGGGGTGAGCGTCTATCCTCGCCGCCCATGCCTGCACCGAGCGAGCGCCTCGTCGCCGGCCGCTACCGCCTCGGGCCCGTCATCGGGCGCGGGGGGATGGCGATCGTCCACCGCGCGACCGACATCCGGCTCGATCGGGCCGTGGCGATCAAGCTGCTCCGCCCCGAGGTGAGCCGCGACCCGGACCTCGCTCAGCGCTTCCGGCGCGAGGCGCTGGCCGCGACCGTGCTGCGTCACCCCAACATCGTCGCCTGCCTCGACACGGGAACCGACGGCGACCAGCCGTTCCTCGTGATGGACCTGGTGGACGGCGAGGACCTCGCCCATCGGCTCAAGCGGGGCGGTCGCCTGGCGCCCCCGCAGGCGGCGCGGATCGGCCTCGATGTGGCGCGGGCACTGGGCGTCGCCCACGTGCGCGGCATCGTCCACCGCGATGTCAAGCCGGGCAACATCCTGCTGGCGGGCGACGGCCGGGCGATGGTCACCGACTTCGGCATCGCGCGCCTGGCGATGGACGCCGAGGCCGCCCTTCCGGGCACGACCCTCGGCTCGGTCCACTACTTCAGTCCCGAGCAGGCGCGTGGGGCGACGACCACGCCGGCGAGCGACGTGTACAGCCTCGGCCTCGTGCTGTACGAGGCGCTCACCGGGGAGCGACCGTGGACGGGTGCGACGTCCGACGCGATCGCCCTGGCCCGCGTCGGGACGGTCGCCCCGGCGGTCCGCGCGCGACGGCCGGAGGTACCGCCGGAACTCGACGCGGTCGTCCGGACGGCGCTCTCCCCGGAGCCCGGGCAGCGCTACCCGAGCGGCGGGGCGATGGCCGCCGCCCTCGAGCCGATCGTGCTCGCCACCGACCCGACGAGCCCGACGGCCGTCGTGACGCTGCCGACCGTCGCCGTCGCCGACGCGCGGCGCGACCCGGGGATGCCGGTCCCGAGCGTGGGGCCCGCCCCGACGGACGGTGCTGCCGGCGCGCCCCTGTCCGCCCGGAGCCGCCTCGTGCGCGGCGATGGGCGACGAGGTCCGGCCCGGTCGTCCTCGCGCAGTGGTCTTGCCCTCCTCGGCCTGGGTCTGATCGGCGGTGGTGTCCTGCTGGGGACCGTGCTCGCGGCGCTGGCCGGCCCCGAGCGCGAGCCCGTTCCGAGCGACCGACCGAGCCCCGCGCCGGCGGTCGTCGCGACGGCGAGCCCGACCGCGGCCCCGACCCCCACGGCGCCCCCCACCGACCCGCCCGCGACGCCCGAGCCCGCGGTCACACCCGTGCCGGACGGCGCGACCGCCGACCTGTGCGACCCGATCCTCGGCTTCGCCTGCGGCCTCGGTCCGGGTGTCTACGCGCCGACCCGTTTCGAGCCGGCCGTCGACTTCGAGCTGGACGAGGGCTGGTCGACCGTCGCCCACGGTCCGGACATCGTGTCGCTCGAGCGGGCCGAGGGGCTGCTGACCCTGACCTCGGGCGTCACCACGGTCTTCCCGGAGGGCGAGGCCGAGGGGTCGCGCGGGCGCCCGCGCGACCTGATCGAGGCGTTCGTCGAGACCGAGGACGTCGGGGCCAGCCGGGTCGCGGACGTGCGCATCGGCGGGCGACGCGGCCTGTCGGTGGACCTGGCCCCGACCGGGCCCGAGCGGATCGTCCTCTACGCCAACGACGGAGCGACCTACTACCTGGAGCCCGACCGGACGACCCGGGTGGTCGCCATCGATGTGAAGGGCGACACCGTGGTCCTCGTCATCGAGCCGACGGATCGCTCGACGCTGGCCGACATCCTCGAGGTGGCCGACCCGGTGGCAGCCACCATCCGATGGCGCTGAGCCACGCGCTCGGCGCGAAGGCGACGGCCCGTCCGCTACCCTTCCCGGTGTGGCACTCATCGAAACGGCGGGGCTGACCAAGCGCTACCCGGGCGGGGTGATGGCGCTCGACGGTCTGACCATCGCGCTCGAACCCGGGATCATCGGCCTCGTCGGTGCCAACGGCGCGGGCAAGAGCACGTTCATCCGCATCCTCCTCGGCCTCCTCGAGCCGACGTCGGGCAGTGCCACGGTGCTGGGACACGACGTGCGGACGCATGGCACGACGCTCCGCCGCTCGGTCGGCTACATGCCCGAATCGGACTGCCTGCCGCCGGACGCCACGGCCACCGACTTCGTC
>JBKHXL010000099.1:0-23746 GCA_046566045.1 Candidatus Limnocylindria bacterium | reverse complement strand
ACGCCCTCGGTGGCGCGACCGGCGGCACGGCCCTCCCGGTCACCGTCCGGATCCTGCTCGAGAACGTCCTGCGCCACGCCGGCGGCGGGGTCGTGGACGCGTCCGACGTGGAGACGCTGGCCGCCTGGCGGCCGGGTGCCCCGGCCGAGGCCGAGATCCCGTTCATGCCCTCGCGCGTCGTCCTCCAGGACTTCACCGGGGTGCCGGCCATCGTCGACCTCGCCGTGATGCGCGACGCCATGGCCTCGCTCGGCGGCGATCCGGCCCGGGTCAACCCGCTCGTCCCGGCCGACCTGGTCATCGATCACTCCGTCCAGATCGATCGGTTCGGGACGCCGGCGGCCTTCGCCTTCAACGTCGAGCGCGAGTACGAGCGCAACGGGGAGCGCTACCAGCTGCTGCGCTGGGCGCAGACCGCCTTCCGCGACCTGCGCGTGGTCCCGCCGGGCACGGGCATCGTCCACCAGGTCAACCTCGAGTTCCTGGCCACGGTCGTGGACGACCGCGATGGTGTGGCCTTCCCGGACACGCTCGTCGGCACCGACTCGCACACGACCATGGTCAACGGGCTGGGCGTGCTCGGCTACGGCGTGGGAGGCATCGAGGCCGAAGCGGTCCTGCTCGGGCAGCCGCTCTACCAGCCGATGCCCCACGTGGTCGGCGTCCGCCTGGCCGGCGAGCTGCCGCGTGGCTCGACCGCCACGGACCTGGTCCTGGTCGTGACCGAGATGCTGCGGGCCCACGGCGTGGTCGGCGCCTTCGTCGAGTTCGCCGGCGACGGCCTGGCCTCGCTGTCGCTGGCCGACCGGGCGACGATCAGCAACATGAGCCCCGAGTTCGGGGCCACGACGACGCTGTTCCCGATCGACGACGAGACGCTCGCCTACCTGCGTCTGACCGGCCGACCGGGCGAGCGGGTCGCGCTGGTCGAGCGCTACGCCAAGGAGCAGGGCCTGTGGCGCCTGCCGGGCGACGGCCCCGTGTTCGACGAGACGCTGACCCTCGACCTGACCACGGTCGAGCCGTCGGTGGCGGGGCCGCGCCGGCCCCAGGATCGCGTCCCGCTACCGGACCTGCGGGCGAACTTCCGGACGAACTTCCCCGACGGCCTCGGCGATGCCCCGCCGCTGGCCGGCGAGGTGGACATGGCCTCGGACGAGTCGTTCCCGGCCTCCGATCCCCCGTCGTTCGTGGCCGATGGCGACGCCGCGCCGCCGGCGACGGCCGAGGATGCACCGGCCCCCGCCGTGTCGGGTGATGCGGCGGCGGCCGACCGGCGCACGTACCGCGGCGTCGAGATCGAGGTCGACGGCCGGCGCGCGACCATCCGGTCGGGCTCGGTCGCGATCGCCGCCATCACATCGTGCACCAACACCTCCAACCCGACGGTCATGGTCGGGGCCGGGCTGCTGGCGCGCAACGCCGTGGCCCGCGGCCTGCGCGTCGGCCCGACGGTCAAGACCTCGCTGGCGCCCGGCTCGAAGGCGGTCACGGGCTACCTCGAGGCGGCCGGCCTGATGGCGCCCCTGGCGACGCTTGGCTTCGACCTCGTCGGCTACGGCTGCACGACCTGCATCGGCAACTCCGGGCCGCTCGATGCCCCGGTCGCCGCCGCGGTCGAGGCCAACGACCTGATCGTCGCCGCGGTCCTGTCGGGCAACCGCAACTTCGAGGGCCGCATCCACCCGCTCGCGCGGGCCAGCTACCTCGCCTCACCGCCCCTCGTCGTGGCATTCGCCCTGGCCGGCCGCGTGGACATCGACCTGACGACCGAGCCGCTCGGCATCGACGACGCCGGCCAGCCGGTCCACCTCGCCGACATCTGGCCGTCGCCCGACGAGATCCGCTCGGTCATCGGCTCGGCCATCGACCCGGCCCTGTTCCAGCGGACGTACGCCGTCGTGTTCGAGGGCGACGAGCGCTGGCGCGCGCTGCCCATCCCGATCGGCGACCGCTACGCGTGGGACGCCGGCTCGACCTACGTCGCCAAGCCGCCCTTCTTCGACGGGCTGTCGTTCAGCCCGGCGCCCGTCGGTGACATCCTGGGCGCACGCGCCCTGGCCGTCCTCGGCGATTCGGTCACGACCGACCACATCTCCCCCGCCGGCTCGATCTCGCCGACGTCCCCCGCCGGGCAGTGGCTGCAGGCGCACGGCGTGTCGCCGCTCGAGTTCAACTCGTACGGGGCTCGACGCGGGCACCACGAGGTGATGATGCGCGGCACGTTCGCCAACATCCGCCTCCGCAACCGCCTGGTCGGCGGCCGCGAGGGTCCGTACACCGTCCACCTTCCCTCGGGGGAGGAGACGTTCATCTACGACGCCGCCATGCGCTATGCGGCCGATGGCGTCCCGCTGGTCATCCTCGCGGGTCGTGAGTACGGCTCGGGCTCGTCGCGCGACTGGGCGGCCAAGGGCACGGCCCTCCTCGGGGTCCGCGCGGTCATCGCCGAGTCGTACGAGCGCATCCACCGCTCCAACCTCGTCGGGATGGGCGTGCTGCCGCTCCAGTTCAAGCCGGGCGACAGCGCCGCGTCCCTGGGCCTGAGCGGGCGCGAGACCTTCGCCATCTCCGGCCTGGGAGACGGTCCCTCGCCGCGCCAGTCGGTGACCGTGACGGCCACCGCCGACGACGGCACGGAGCGACGGTTCGAGGCCATCGCCCGCCTGGACGGGCCGATCGAGGTGGACTACTACCGCCAGGGCGGCATCCTGCCCGCCGTCCTGCGCCGGCTCGCCTCGGAGGGCTGAGCGGCCCGCCCGACGCCGGGCACGAGGAAGCCCCCGGGGGAGGCTCCGAGGGCTTCATCGCGGAAGAGGTGTGCAGGTCGTGTCACCGTGGACGCGGCAGCCTCCGCCTCCGTGACGCTGTCCCGTCACGTGGTCCGGCGCACGCCCGTCAGGCCGGCACCGCCGACCGGGTCAGGGACGGCAGGAGCTCGGCCGCGGCGAAGTCGAGGAAGCCGCGCTGGTCCGGCCCGACCTGGTGCAGGTAGACGTGGTCGAACCCGGCGTCGATGTAGGCCTGGATGCGCTCGAGATGGACGGCCGGGTCGGGCCCGCACGAGATCGCCTCGGCGACCATGTCCTCCGTCACCATCGAGACGAGGTCGGTGAACTGGGCGGGGTTGGGCAGCTCCTGGGTGACCTCACCCTTGAGCGCCGCCGTCGGCCACCACGCGTGCGCCGTCCGTCGTGCCTCGGCCTCCGACTCGTCCCAGCACATCGTCACCTGGCCGAAGCGCGGGCCGTCGCCGCCCGCGTCGCGGAAGGTCGACAGGAGGTCGGGGTCGGGGCCGGTCGCGATGAGGCCGTCGCCGATGCGGCCGGCCAGCGCGGCCATCCTCGGCCCGCCCGCCGCGAGGTGGATCGGCGGCAGGCGCTCGGGCAGCGTGTGGATGCGCGCGTTCTGGACCGTGTAGTGGCGGCCCCGATGGCTGGTGATCTCGCCCGACCACAGGGCGCGGATGACCTCGACCGCCTCCTCGAGCATCTCGGCCCGGACGTCCCATTCCGGCCACGCCTGGCCGAGGATGTGCTCGTTGAGGTTCTCGCCGGTCCCGAGCCCGAGGAAGAACCGTCCGGGCATCATCGCGCCGACCGTCGCTGCCGCATGGGCGATGATCGCCGGATGCGTCCGCATCGTCGGGCAGGTGACCCCGGTGCCGACCGTCAGTCGCTCGGTCGCGTGGGCGATGCCACCCAGGACGGACCACACGAACGGGCTGTGCGGGTGGCGCTCGATCCACGGGTGGATATGGTCCGAGATGAGCGCGAACGTGAAGCCGGCCTCCTCGGCCGCCACCGCGTTGGCGACGAGCTCGGAGGGGCCGTGCTCCTCGCTCGACAGCGCGTAGCCGAACTCCGTCACCGCGAGTCGGTCCCGGATCGCTGCTCCCTGGTCTCGCCGGCCTCGCGGCGCTCCTTGTTGACCGTCCGGGCGGCGCGCTCCTCGGCCTCGTCCTCGCCCACGCCGCGGTCCTCGTAGCTGTCCTTGATGTGCTCGTACTGCCGTTCGCGCTTGTCGCTCCACGCCTTCTGCGGCATCGTTCGATCCTCCGATCGGCTGGTCCTGAGGGTCGCCACGATGGTCGGCGCACCCGCGTCGCTGCCGCGCGACCGCCGTCGATGGGCGATGTCGCAGCCGCATGTCAACCCGACGGCCGGCAGGGTCAGGCGGTCGCCCCCAGCACCGCGATGAGGCCGAGCATCAGGAGCAGGCCGCCACCCAGCACCGCGATCAGGTAGGCCGCCTGTCGGGCCTGGACCACCTCGGCAAGATGCTCGCCGCGGATCTGCTCCTCGCTGACGTCGCGCTCGCTCACGGCCGCTCCAGGCGGCGCTCGAGCGCGTCCACCTTGGCCTCGATCCGCCGGAGCGATGCCTCCGTGTCGTAGTCGGCGTCGGGGGACTCGTGGCTATGGCGGTGGACGAGGAACGTGGTCAACACGATGAACACGAAGACCTGCAGGAACTCGGACTGCCAGTTCTCGAACGTGGCCTGCGCCCAGCCCCAGACGTAGCCGTCCGGGCCGAACGCCGCGGCGGCCCGGCCCTGCGCCAGCTGCTCGGCCCGGAACTCGACCCAGCCGGTCCAGGTCTGGAGCGCCCAGGCGACCAGGAACATCGCGGCGAGCGTCAGGCTGAGACCGTAGCCGTGCCACAGCCGGCGCATCACGACCGCTCGCCGGATCGGACTTCGGCCATGGCGGTTCCTCCCGCATAGCGGCGGCCCGACGGACCGCGTGGACCCCGAGCGTCGGGCACGCGACGTCACGCGCGGATCGGCAGGACCGGGGGCGGTCGCTACAACCGGCTTGCGACCGGAGGGACCGGGCGTGGTGGTGGGCGATACTGGGCTCGAACCAGTGACCTCACGGATGTGAACCGTGCGCTCTGACCAACTGAGCTAATCGCCCCTGGGCCGCCATCGCGGCGGCGAGCGCCGATGATACCGGAACGAGCCTAGACCTTCAGTTCGGGCCAGACCTCGAGGACGCGCTGCTCGTCCACGCCGTCGACGACCACGAGCTTCTGTCGGCTGGCGGCCCCGGCCACGATGCGCACGTCCATCCGGGCGACCCCGAGCTCCGCGGCGATGAGGCGGATGAGCGCGGCGTTGGCTGCGCCCTCGACGGCCGGGGCCCCGACCCGCGCCCGGAGCACGCCGTCCACGACGCCGTCGACACGGTCGCCCGAGGCCCGCGGGGTGAGTCGGACGGCGAACCGGACGTCGGAGGGGCTCAAGACCTCACAGGCTGCGCCACAGGACGCCCAGGATGATGAGGACGACGAAGCCCGACCAGTCGATCATCCCGGTCTGCGGGAGCATCCGGCGCACCGGCGCAAGGATCGGCTCGGTCGCCTGGAACAGCATCGATGAGATCTGGTTGCGCCCGGTCGGATCAACCCACGACATGATCATCCGGCCGAAGATGAGCGCCCAGAGCGCCATCAGCAGGAACTGCAGGAAGTTGGCAACGAAGGTCCCGACCACGATCAGAGTCTAGCAGCGAACCGCCCGGCGACCCTCACCGGTGGCGATGGTCCGCCGGGCCGTCGCCGTGTCGATGCGACCGCTCCCCGAACAGGGCACGACCCACCCGCACGATCGTGGCGCCCTCCTCGACGGCGATCTCGTAGTCGTCGCTCATGCCCATCGACAGCTCCGGACCAAGGCCCGCCATCCGCCCGCGCAGCGCCGTCGAGAGGTCGCGCAGCGCCCGGAACGTGCGCCGCGCCTCGTCCTCCGCGGCCCCGAACCGGCCGATCGTCATGAGGCCGTGGACCTCGAGGTTGGGCAGCGCCGCCAGGCCGTCCACGACGGCCGCCGCGTCGTCGGGCAGGACGCCGGCCTTGGCCGGATCGCGATCGACGTTGACCTGGACGAGCACCGGGAAGCGCGCGCCGGGGCGGACCTCCGGCACGAGGCGATCGAGGCGCGCCCCGAGATCCACGGACGTCACGGTCTCGAGCAGGTCGAAGGCGCCCAGGGCCCGCTTCGCCTTGTTGGACTGGAGGGGGCCGATGAGGTGCCACGTCGCGCCCGGCACCTCGGGGCGCTTGCGCTCGCCCTCCTGGACGCGGTTCTCGCCGAGCGTCGTGAGCCCGACCTCGACGGCGGCGCGCAGGCGGTCGGGATCGACCGTCTTCGAGACCGCGACGAGGGTCACCGCATCGACCGGGCGGTCGGCGCGGGCGCACGCGGCATCGATCCGGGCGCGGACCTCGGCATGGGCCCGGCGGAGGGCGTCGACCATCGACGCCGTGGCCCTCGGTTCGTTCGGGTCGGCCAGTGCGGCCTGCTCGGTCATGGCGACGGGGCCGGCGGGGAGCCGGCGGCGGTCAACCGAACGTGCTCACTTGCGGCGCAGGAAGCTCGGGATCTCGAGGTCGTCGGCGTCGTACGTCGTCGGGCGCCGGGCCGGGGCGGGCTCCCCGACCGAGCGCTCCACGCGCGGCGCGGCGACCAGCGCGGCGATCTCGTCGTCCTGCCCCGCGAACGGGCTCCCGCCGCTCTCCTCGCGCTGGCGCTGCAGCTCCTGGAGGAAGTCGCGCTCGTGCGACTGGCGGCTCGTGGCGGCGGCGTCCATCACGCCGGTGGCCTCGCGATGCGCGCCGTAGTGGCGCTTCCCGCCGTCGAACCCGGTGGCGATGACGGTGATCATCACCTCGTCGCCGAGGCGCTCGTTGAAGCTCGTGCCGAAGATGATGTTGGCCTCGGGATCGGCCGCGGCGCGGATCTCCTCGGCCGCCTCGGCCACCTCGTGCAGGCTCAGGTTGCTCGAGCCGGTGATGTTGAACAGGATGCCCTGGGCGCCGGCGATGTCGACCTCGAGGAGCGGGCTGGCGATGGCCTGGCGAGCGGCCTCGACAGCGCGGTTCTCCCCCGACGCCCGGCCGATGCCCATGAGCGCGGACCCGGCATCCTTCATGATCGCCCGCACGTCGGCGAAGTCGAGGTTGATGAGGCCCGGCATCGTGATGATGTCGCTGATGCCCTGCACGCCCTGGCGCAGCACGTCGTCGACGACGCGGAACGCGTCGAGGATGCTGGTGTTCTTCTGGACGACATCCTTGAGTCGGTCGTTCGGGATCGTGATGAGCGTGTCGACCTGGGCCTTGAGCTCCTCGGCGGCCTTCTCGGCCACGAGCTTGCGCTTGTTGCCCTCGAAGGTGAACGGCTTGGTCACGACGCCGATGGTCAGCGCGCCGGACTCCTTTGCGATCTGGGCCACGATCGGGGCCGCGCCGGAGCCGGTGCCGCCGCCCAGGCCGGCCGTGATGAAGACCATGTCCGAGTCCGCCAGGGCGGACACGATCTTCTCCGAGTCCTCCTCCGCGGAGCGCTGCCCGATGCCCGAGTCGCCGCCGGCGCCGAGGCCGCGGGTCACCTTGTCGCCGATGCGGATCTTGTGCGGCGCGTCCGACTGGAGGAGTGCCTGCGCGTCGGTGTTGCAGGCGATGAACTCCACGCCCATCATCTCGGCCCGGATCATCCGGTTGACCGCGTTGCTGCCGCCGCCCCCGACACCGATGACACGGATCAGCGCGAAGTTCTCGGAATCGGAACGCAGCGGCATCGGTTGCTCCTCCGGTGACCCCTCGAGGGTCGTTGACGATGACGGACGTACGGCGGGGTTGGCGGCGCCTGGGCGGGGTTCTGGGCCGGCTCGCACGGCGCTCCCGACCGGCCGAGCCACGAGTTCGAGCGAGTATAGCGCCGCTCCCGCCCGAACGGTCCAGCGATGTCCCCCCACCGCCGCCCGGCCCGAGCGTGGGCCCCCGACCTCCCGGTGCGCCGCCGCACCACCCCGGCGCGTCCCGCGGCGGCGGGCGCCGGTCCGCGCCGCCGCACCACCCCGGCGCGTCCCGCGGCGGCGAGCGCCGGTCCGCGGCGGCGAGCGCCGGTCCGCGGCGGCGGGCGCCGGTCCGCGGCGGGGGGCGCCGGTCCGCGGGCTGCCCTTCGCCCGGTCCGCGGCGGCGGGCGCCGGTCCGCGGGCTGCCCTTCGCCCGGTGTCCGCCACGCGGACGTCCCAGCGGGGGAAGGCAGCGGAGCGGCCGCCACCGGCCCCGTCCCCCGCGGTTCGACCCGCCAGGCGAGCGAAACGGCACCGGAGCGGGCCGAGGCCGGCCGCTCCCCCGCCCGGATGTACGCCCAGCGGACACGGGCCGGTGGGCCCCCGATCCGCGGCGGCGGGCGCCGGTCCGCGGGTCGTTCGCTCGGTGTCCGCCGCGGCGCGAGCGGTGATCGGCGGGCGACGGGCGCTCCGCCGCGCGCGAGCGGGGATCGGCGGGTGCCGGGGGCGCCGGCGAGCGGACAGGCGCCACGCCGCGCGGCGCGCGGGGCGCCACGGCCACGGACCGGAGCCACCGCCACGGACCGGAGCCACCGCCACGGACCGGCGTCGCGCCACGGACCGGCGCCGCGCCACGGACTACCCCGCGAGGAACCCGAGCTGCACCGACCTCGTGGCGTTGTCCGCGTTCGGGTCGAGGAGACAGATCGACTGCCACGTCCCGAGGGTCGGCCGCCCGTCCACGACCGGCACGGTCAGCGACGGCGAGGCGAACAACGGCAGCACGTGATCCGCCCCGTGCCCCGGCGAGCCGTGGCGATGGCGGTACCAGCGGTCCTCACGCGGCAGCAGGCGGTCGAGCGCGTCGAGCAGGTCGTCGTCGGAGCCCGCGCCGACCTCCAGCACGACGACGCCCGCGGTGGCATGCGGCACGAACACCGACAGCAGTCCATCCCGCGCGCCGATGTCGTCGAGGAAGGCGACGCAGGCGGCGGTCAGGTCGGCCAGGCCGCGGGCCGCCCCGGTCCGGACGGTGAGGGTCCGCGTCTCTACGGGAAGATGCTCCGCAGCGCGTCGCGGATCCGCCCGAGCCCCCCCATCGCCGGCGCCGACTCGTAGCGCAGCGGCTCGCCGCCGGCGAGCGACGTGGCGCCCCACTGGAGCAGCCCGACGGCCGTGCTGTACGACGGGTTGAGCAGGGTGTCCACCAGGCCGCCGATGCCGGCCGGCGCGGCGACCCGGACCGGCATCTGGAGGACGTCGCGACCGAGCTCGGCCACGCCGGACAGCTGCGCTCCCCCGCCGGTCAGGATGATCCCGGCCGGCAGCATGTTGACCCCGCCGGCGCGGATCTCGTTGCGCAGCAGCTCGAACGTCTCGCGCATGCGCGCCTCGATGATGTGGCAGACCTCGAGCCGGCTGACGGTCCGGCCGGCGTCCTCGCCCAGCACGCTGACGCTGATCTCGTCGTCCTCGCCGATGCTGCGCAGGTCGCACGAGCCGTGGCGGATCTTGAGCTCCTCGGCCACCGGGAGCGACGTCTTGAGTCCGATCGCCACGTCGTTCGTGACATTGTTGCCACCGACCGGCAGGACCCGGGTGTGGAACGGCGAGCCCTCCTGGAACAGGGCCAGGTCGATGGTGCCGCTGCCGATGTCGGCGACGGCCACGCCGAGCTCCTTCTCCGTCTCGTTGAGCACGGCCTCCGCCGAGGCCAGCGAGTTGACCACCAGCTCGTCGATCTTGACCCCGGCCGCCGCGACGCACTTGGACAGGTTCTGGACCGCGGTCGCCGAGGCCGTGACGATGTGGGTCTCGACCTCGAGCCGCAGCGCGCTCATGCCGAGCGGATCCTTGACGCCCTCCTGGCCGTCCACGCTGAACCCGCGCCGCTCGACGTGGAGGACCTCACGGTTCGACGGGATCGGGACGGCCCGGGCGACCTCGATGGCTCGCGCGATGTCCTCGCGCGCGACCTCGCGATGATGGCCGGTGACGGCCACCTGGCCGGGCGAGTTGAGGCTCTCGACGTGCTGGCCGCCGACGCCCACGAAGGCGCGGTCGATCTTCCAGCCCGACAGGCGCTCGGCGCGCTCGACCGCATCGCCGATGGAGCGGACGGTCTGGTCGATGTTGATGACCACGCCCTTCTTCAGCCCGGATGCCGGGACGGTGCCGTGGCCCATGATCGTCAGGCGCCCATCGCGACTGACCTCGCCGATGAGGGCGCAGACCTTGCTGGTGCCGACATCGATGCCGACGAGGACCGCTTCTCGTTCCACCCTGTCGTCCGTCTCCGTTATGTCGAGCTGGCCGGGCCGCCCGGTCTAGAGGAAGTGCCGCCGGATGAGCGCAACGTTATCGAAGATGCGCAGCCCGAAGGTGATGAGCGCCACCAGGTACAGGTCCAGGCCGAGCCGGTCCCCGATGAACGTGAGCAGCACGGCGATGAGCGCGTTGACGATGAAGCCGCTGATGAAGATCCGATTGTCGTAGACGCCATCGAGCTCCGCGCGGACCGCCCCGAGGACCGAGTCGAGCGCGGCGAGGATCGCCACGGCCGAGTAGCGGCTGAGCTCGAAGCCGACATTGACGTCGAGAGCGAGGCCCGCCAGGACACCCACGAGGAGCCCGAGCAGGGGGATGAGCACGCGGTTGGGTCCTCGCTCCGATGGTTTCGCGCAAGGCTACCCGACCGCACCCGACCGTGCCACTCGACGGCGCGCGTCACGGTGACGGCTCGGGCGTCGGGCGGGGCGTCGGGCGGGGCACGTACGTGCCGTCCGTCTCGCTGGCGAGGATGACCCGCTCGACCAGCTGCTCGCGCCCGACGAGCAGGCTGCGCAGGAGCCGGACCTGCCCGGGGATGATCTCGGGCGTGCGCAGGCTGGCGGTGTAGAACCCGAACACCGCGCGCCAGCCGATCGACCGTCCCACGAGGATGAAGCCGCTGGCGTCGTTGACGATGACGTCCAGCCGGTCGGCCTCGCTGCCCACGTCCGCCGGCACGAGGGAGGCGAGGCGCCGCGCGGCGTCGAGATCCACCGGGCTGAGCGTCCGCCCCACGGCCAGACCGACCGAGCCGGCCCGCCGGTCGGAGATGCGGGGCAGGCCCGCGGCCGCCTCGGGCGGAGCGTCCGGGTCCAGGCGCGCGAAGAGCGTGCCGTCGATGTCCACGAGGTAGTGCCGGACGCCGAGCTCCCAGACCAGGATCGGCTCACGCTCGATGATGCGCACCGCCAGCACGTCCGGCAGGCGCACGCTGACCGATGCGTCGGCCACGGTCGGCAGCTCGCGCAGGCGCGTCTCGAGCGGCCCCGTGGACAGCGCGAACAGGTTCACCCCGGCCGCCGGGGCGACCGCCGCCTCGAGGTCCTCGGTCGCGGTGTAGACCGCGCCCTCGATGTCCAGCGAGGCGTTGACGAACGCGCTCGAGTTGGCCACGCCGTAGATCGTCGCCGCGGAGACGAGCAGCACGAGCGCGGCGCCGGCGCGGACGGGCGACAGCCCGGCCGACGCGCGCCGGACCGGCCGGGTCCGGCGCATCGGCGCGCCGGGGACGGCGCGCCGGGCGGTGCCGCGCGGGATGGGCGCGCGGCGCGGTCGGTCGCCGCCGGTCACCGCTGGAGGTCCGTCACGTCCAGGCGACGGCGCCGTCGAGCGGCGTGACGCTCGAGCCCGAGCTCGACGATCCGGACGCACACGTCGGTGAAGGAGTAGCCACCGTCGGCCGGCATCGTCGGGAAGAGGCTGATCGGCGTGAAGCCCGGGATCGTGTTGATCTCGGACACGACGATGCGCTCCCCGGCGACCAGGAAGTCGATCCGGGCGAAGCCCTCGGCGCCGATCGCCCGGTAGACGTCGCGACTCAGCTTGTGGAGCACGGCCCGCTGTGCGTCGCTGACCTCGGCTCGCGGGCTCGTCTCGGACAGCCCGGGCGTGTACTTCGCGGCGTAGTCGTAGAACTCGTGGCCGCTGACGATCTCGCCCGGCCCGTACGTCTCGATCGACGCCGGGTCGTTGCCGATGACCGACACCTCGAGGTCGCGCGCGCCCGCCAGGTAGCGCTCGACCATGACCAGGTCGTCGTGGCGAAGGGCGAGCTCGATGGCGCCGTCGATCTCGGACGGATCGTGGACGAGGGTCATCCCGACCGAGCTGCCGAGGCGGGCGGGCTTGACCATCAGCCGCCGCTCGCTGTCGCCCGCGGCGAACGCGGTCAGCTCCGTGCGGACACCGTCCGGGTCGCGCGCCCAGCGATCGGCCCGCACCTCGCGCCAGTCGACGACGGGCAGGCCGAGACCGCGGCACAGTCGCTTGAACAGGGCCTTGTCCATGCCCAGCGCAGAGGCGGCCACGCCCGAACCGGTGTAGGCCAGCCCGGCCGCGTCGAGGACCGCCTGGATGGTCCCGTCCTCGCCGAACGGGCCGTGCAAGGCGATGACCACGACCGGGGCCGGCCCCTCGGCCGCCAGGCGGTCCACGGCCTGGCCGATCGTCGCCGGCCCGCTCGCGCCGAGGCCGGCCGGGTCGTCGTAGACGCTGGCCGGGCGGTCGGCACGACGATGGTCACGCGGCAGCGACCACCACGCCCCGTCGAGGTCGATGAGCACCTGGCGCACGTCGGCGCCGGCCTCGGCCAGGGCGGCCGCGATGGCGGTCCCGGACACGATCGAGACGTCGTGCTCGGCCGACGATCCGCCGAGCAGGACGACGACGGGCGGCAGCGCCGCGGCGCTCAGGCGGCCCATGGCCATCCCTCCCAGTCGCCCAGGAACTCCACCTCGGGGACGAGCTCGATACCGGTCCGCTCGGCCACCACGGCGCGCACGTGGTCACCCAGCCGGCGCACGTCGGACGCCGTGCCCTTGCGGTCGTTGACGATGAAGTTGGCGTGCTTCTCGGACACGACCGCGCCGCCGATGCGCGTGCCCTTGAGCCCGGCCTCGTCGATCAGCCGGCCGGCCGGATCGCCGGCCGGGTTGCGGAAGTAGCTCCCGGCCGAGGGGATCCCGAGCGGCTGGTGGGCCTGGCGCCAGCGGCGGATCTCGTCGAGCCGCTCCTTGATCGTGTCGGCGTCGGCCGGGGCCAGCCGGAAGGTCGCCTCGAGGACCAGTTCGGGCGGCTGCGTCGGGTGCTTGAACCGGCTGTCGCGGTAGGTCAGGGCCAGTTCCGCGGCGGGCAGGACGGCCTCGACGCCCGCGGCGTCGAGCACGCGCGCCGACTCGAGCACGCCGGCGACGTCGGATTCGTGCGCCCCGGCGTTGGCCCACACGGCCCCGCCCACCGAGCCCGGGATCGCCAGCCCGAACTCCAGACCGGTCAGGCCGGCGCGCTGGGTCTCGGTCGCGGCACGTGCCATGGGCACGCCGGCCTCGGCCATGTAGCGCTCGCCCTCGAAGCGCGAACCCTCGGCCCGGTCCTGGATGACCAGGCCGCGGATGCCGCGGTCGCTGATGACCACGTCGCTCCCCCGCCCCAGCACGAGGTGAGGCAGGCCGCGCGTGCGCGCGAAGCGGACCAGCGCCCGCAGTTCGAACGCGTTGTGGACCGTGGCGAACAGGTCGGCCGGGCCACCGACGCGCATCGTCGTGAAGCGGGCCAGCGGCTCGTCGCGGGAGGTCTTGACCCCGATCCGGCGCTGGATGTCGGTGCCGACGGCGATCGCGTCGAAGCCGGTCCCGGTCGTCATGCGCCACCGCCGCGGGAGCGTCGCTCGATGACCTCGGGCGCCGGCCACGGTCGTCGCTCGGCGGCGGCCAGCACGATCTCGGCCACCGCGTCCGCGGCCCCGGGCCGGCCGAGCGAGCGAGCCGCCGACGACATCGCCACGTGACGGGCCGGATCGTCGAGCAGCGTGGCCGCCTCGAGCAGGGCGGCCGCGTCGAACGCCTCGTCCTCGATCAGCAGCGCCGCGCCGGCGTCGACCATGGCCCGGGCGTTGGCGCGCTGATGACCGGCGGCGTGGGGATACGGCACGACGACCATCGGGACGCCCATCGCGCCGGCCTCGGCCAGGGTCGACGAGCCGGCCCGGCCGACCAGCAGGTCGGCGCTGGCGAGCGCGGCCAGCATGTCGTCGCGCAGGAACGGATGGGGCCGGTAGCGGTCGCGGATCTCCGGGGCGAGGGCCTCTCGGGCAGCCAGGGCCGGGCCATACCCGTCGTCGCCGGTGACGTGGATGACGGCGACCCGCTCGACCAGCCGAGGCAACGCCTCGCCGACCGCCTGGTTGAAGCGGCGGACCGCCTGGGACCCGCCGAACACGAGGAGCACCCGGACGTCGCCCGGGATCCCCATCCTGGCCCGGGCCGCCTCGCGATCGACCTGGCGCGTGTCGCGGATCGGGGTGCCCGTCACGTAGCACGGGCGACGGCCGCCGGCGCTCGCCCCGAGCGCCTCGCAGGTGGCCCGGAAGGACACGGTCAGGGCGCTGGCCAGCCGGGCGGTCAGGCGGACCGCCCGTCCCGGGATGACGTTGCCGTCCCACAGCACGGCGGGGATGCCCAGCGGGCGGGCGGCCAGCAGGACCGGTACGGCGACGTAGCCGCCGGTGGTGAAGATCGCGTCGGGTCGCTCGGCCACGAGCATGGCGGCCGCCTGCGGCACGGACAACCCGAGCCGGATCGGATCGAGCACCGCGTGCTGGTCCAGCTCGACGGTGCGCAGCGAGCGCAGGAGGAGGCGGCGCAGGGGCAGACCCGCGGCCGGGACGATCGACGCCTCCAGGCCGCGGTGCCCGCCGAGCCAGGCGATGTCAGCCTTGGCGGCGTGCTCGTGCAGCGACCGGGCGACGGCCAGTGCCGGGTAGATGTGGCCGCCCGTCCCACCGCCGGCGATCAGCAAGCGCATCGTCGTTCCAGGTTCCCTTCTCGGTGGTCTCGCGTGAGATCGACAACAGGATGCCGACCGCCGCGAAGCTGATGATGAGCGACGAGCCGCCCGCGCTCAGGAACGGCAGGGTGATGCCCGTGATCGGCACCAGCGTCACCACGACCGCGATATTGATGAACGCCTGGATGCACAGCCAGCCGGTGATGCCGGCAGCCAGCAGCGCCCCGAACGTGTCCGGCGCCCCGAGGGCGACGCGGACACCAGCGTACGCCAGCAGCACGAACAGGCCGATCACCACGATCGACCCGACGAGCCCGAACTCCTGGCCGACCTCGGCGAAGATGAAGTCGTTGAAGGCATTGGGCACGGCGACCTGGCTCTGCCCGAGGCCGCGCCCGAACAGGCCGCCGGAACCGAGCGCGAGCAGCCCCTGGACGGTGTGGAAGCCGGCGCCGAGGGTGTCCGACCAGGGATCGAGCCAGGTCCGGATGCGGTCGATCTGGTAACCGCGCAAGCCGACGGCGATGGCCGCCAGGAACGCAGCACCACCGATGATGCCCATGTGCAGCATGTTCGCGCCGGCGACGAAGAACATCGCGAAGGCGGTCAGGACGATGACCGTGGTCGTGCCCAGGTCGGGCTCCTTGAAGACGAGCGCGGCGATGGGCGTGACGATGATGAGGAACGGCACGGTGCCGCCCCAGAAACCGTGGATCCGCGTCCCGCGCCTGGCGAACCAGTGGGCGAGGTAGACGACCATGGCGAGCTTGGCGATCTCGGCCGGGTGGATCGACGGCAGCGGCCCGATCCTGAGCCAGCGCGCCGAGCCGCCGACCACGACGTTGAACGACGGGTGGAAGACCAGGATGAGCAGGGCGACGCTGACGATGAGCAGCGGGATCGAGACGATGCGCAGGTAGCGGTAGTCCACCCTGGCCATCACGATCATCGCCACGATGCCGAGGGCCGCCCACTGGATCTGCGGGCCGACCGTGGCGAACGGGTCGTCGGCGGACAGGTAGCCGCGCATCGCCGACGACGAGAAGACCATCAGGATGCCGATGGCGGCGAGCGCGATGGTGGCCACCACGATGAGGTAGTCGGGCTCGTGCCGCTCGCGCTGGAGGACCTGGGTCGGGTTGCGGGCGGGCCCGCGGTTGGCCGCCCGGCGCTCGGCCGCCGAGCGCTCGCGGGCGACGTCCTCCGGATCGCGCGCCCGGCCGAAGCGCGGGATCGGTGGTGCCAGGTTCATGCGTGCCTCCCCCGCCGGGCGTCGGCCAGGGCCGCGACCGCCTGCTTGAAGGCGGCGCCGCGCGCCGCGTAGTCCACGAACATGTCGAAGCTGGCCGCGGCCGGGCTGAGCAGCACGGTCGCCGTTCCGGCCCGCGGTCCACGCTCGGCCAGCGCGGCTCGGGCGAGCGCCTCGGCGCGGGTGACCGCAGCGGGCATGTCGCGGGCCAGCTCGGTGACGGCCAGGCCGGCCTCGCGGAAGCGAGCGGCGAGGTCCGGGCCGCTCTCGCCGATGAGCACGGCCGCGACGGCCCGCTCGGCCACGACCGTCGCCAGGTCGCGCAGGTCGACGCCTTTGTCCCGCCCACCGGCGATGAGCACGACCGGCGCCGGGAAGGCGCGCAGGGCAGCGGCCACGGCGTCGGGCTGCGTCCCCTGCGAATCGTTGACGAAGCGGACCCCGTCCACGACCGCCACGGTCTCCAGCCGATGCTCGACCCCGGTGAACGCCGCCGCGGCGGTCCGGATGGCGTCGGGGGCGACCCCGAAGAGCAGGCCGACGGCGACGGCCGCCAGCGCGTTCGAGACGTTGTGGGCGCCGGGGATGCCGAGCTCGTCCACGGGCATGATCCGCCCGCCCGGCCCGGTCATCGCGGCCCCGCCGCCGGCGATCGGCAGGCGCACGACCCCCGCGGCCACGATCCAGCCGTCCTCGACCCCCACCCCGCCGGGCATCGGCCGCGAGCGGCGGTACAGGATCGACGGCGCGGCCCCGATCCCGGCGTAGCCGGTCACGACCGGGTCCTCCGCGTTCAGCACCAGGGCGCCGTCCGGATCGACCAGCTCGGCCAGGCGGCGCTTGACGCGGCGGTACGCCTCGACCGTCCCGTGGCGATCGAGGTGGTCGGCGCTGACGTTGGTGTAGGCGGCCACGGTCGTGCCGCGCGACAGGGTCGGGAGCTGCAGCTCGGACAGCTCGTAGACCACGCGGTGGTCCGGGGTCAGGTCGGGCAGCCGCTCCACGATCGGCACCCCGATGTTCCCGCCCAGCACGGCCGGGTGGGTCGGGTCGGCGGCCAGGATCGCCGCGGTCAGCGCCGACGTCGTCGTCTTGCCCTTGGTCCCGGTCACGCCGACGGTCGGGGCCACGCACAGGCGCAGGAACAGGTCGGGCTCGGACACGAGGGCCGGGGCGGTCGGGTCGCCCGCCGCGCGGGCCGAGACGAGGGCCTGCAGGGCCGAGCGCAGGCGCGGCTCGGTCGTCGGGAAGTCGGGCGTGATCGAGGGCGACGTCGCGACCAGCGCGGCCCCGGCCCAGCTGGACGCCGGATCCACGTCGGGTCCGAGCGCGAGTCGCACGGGCCGTCCCTCGAGCGCCTCGACCGCCGCCCCGAACGCCTCGAGGGGCCGGCCGTCGTGGATCGTCACGTCGGCGCCGGCGTCGACCAGGAAGCGGGCCAGGGCGATCCCGCTGCGGGCGAACCCGAGGACCGTCACCGGCCGGCCGGCCAGCGCCCCGGCGGCGACATCGGCCATCGTCAGCGCGTCCGGGTCGATCGTGGCCGCGTGCGTCGCCACGGTCATGCCAGCCGATCCAGCGAGGCAAGGAACAGGGTCACGCCGAGGAGCGCGGCGAGGATGCCGACGATCCAGAACCGGATGGTGATCTTCTCCTCGTCCCAGCCGCCGAGCTCGAAGTGGTGGTGGAGCGGGCTCATCCGGAACAGCCGCTTGCCGCCGCTCAGCTTGAAGTAGCCGACCTGCAGGATCACCGACGCGGTCTCGACCACGAAGATGATGCCGATCAGGGGCAGGACGAGGATCTGGCCGGTGATGAGCGCGGTCACGGCCAGGGTGGCCCCAAGGGCCAGCGCCCCCGAGTCGCCGATGAAGATCTGGGCCGGGTGCACGTTGAACCACAGGAAGCCCAGGAGCGCGCCGATGATCAGCGCGCAGAGCAGGGCCAGGTTGGCCTGGGTCGGCACATTGAGCAGGGCGATCAGCAGGAAGGCCACGAAGGCGATGGCCACCGTCCCGCCCGACAACCCGTCCAGCCCGTCGGTCAGGTTGACCCCGTTCGCCGCGGCGACGATGGCGAACGCCCCGAACAGCACGTACAGCCACGGCTCGATGGCGACCGCGCCGACGAACGGCACGGCGATGGCCGTGATGGCGTACGTCTGCTGGATCTGCCAGGCGGCCACGAAGGCCACGACCGTCAGCCACACCAGCTTCTGGCGGGCCCGGATCCCCTCGCCGGTCTTGGCGTTGAGGTAGTCGTCGAAGGCGCCCAGCAGGCCGACCCCGGTCAGGGCTGCCAGTGGCGCGAACGTCGCGGCGTCGGGCTCCCCGCGGAAGAACGCGTAGATCGCGACGACCACCACGACGATGAGCAGGCCGCCCATCGTGGGCGTGCCCTCCTTCGTGTAGTGGCTCTCCGGACCCTCGACCCGGATGCGCTTGCCGAAGCCGATCGACTTGAGCAGCCGGATGTACGGCGGCATGAGGATGACGATGAGGGCGAAGGCGAGGAGCAGACCCTGGATCAGCTCGACGTCCATCAGGCCGGCTCCCCCAGTTCCAGGCGCAGGCCGTCCACGACCCGCTCGAGGCCGATCCCGAGCGAGGCCTTGACCAGGATGGCGTCGCCGTCGCGCAGCCGCGGCCGCAGCGCGTCGAGCGCCGCATCGGCGTCCGCCACCGGCAGGACGCGGTCGGGCGGGAGACCCGCCGCGACGGCCCCGTCGACGATGCCGCGGGCGTCGCTCCCGACGACGATCAGCACCTCGGCCACGGCGGCCGCGCGCTCACCCACCGCCAGATGCCCGGCCTCGTGGTCGTCGCCGAGCTCCAGCATCGTGCCGAGGACCGCGACGCGACGGCCGGGGATGCCGGCCAGGACGTCGAGGGCGGCCCGGACCGAGCCGGGCGAGGCGTTGTACGAGTCGTCGATGACGGTCGCGCCGCGCAGTCGGACGAGGGCCACCCGGTGCTCGGCCGACCAGCCGGCCTCCAGGGCGCCGACGATCGTGTCGAGCGGGACACCCGACGCGACACCGACAGCGGCCCCGGCCGTGGCGTTGTGGACCGACAGCGGCCCGAGGCCGTGGATCCTGACCGCGCGGCTGCCGATCGGCGTGCGCAGCCGGAAGCGCATCCCGTCCGCCCCCAGCGACACGAGCTCGTCGGCGGCCACGTCGGCGTCGGGCCGGAAGCCGTAGCGCATCGCGCGCGCCGCGGTCCGGCGGTCCATCCGGGTGACGATCGGGTCGTCGGCGTTGAGGATCGCCACGCCGTCACCGGGAAGCGCCTCGAGCAGCTCGCCCTTGGCCCGCTCGATCGCCTCGAGCGAACCGATGCGCGAGAGATGCACGGCCTGGACCGCTGTCACCAGGCCGATCGACGGGCGGGCCATGGCGGCCAGGTCGGCGATCTCGCCACCGACGTACATCCCCATCTCCAGGACCGCGGCCTCGTGCTCGGGGCCCAGGCGCAGGAGCGTCAGCGGCACTCCGATCTCGTTGTTGCGATTGCCCTCGGTGCGGAGCGTGGGCCGATCGGCGGCGAGGACGGCCGCCGCGGCCTCCTTGGTCGAGGTCTTGGCGATGCTCCCGGTGATGCCGACCACGAGCGGGTCGAAGCGCCGTCGCCAGCCGGCGGCCAGCGCGCCCAGCGCCGCCACGCCGTCGGCGACCCGGACCACCGTCACGTCGCCGAGCGCGCCGGGATCCGCCGGCGGGCGGGTCACGAACAGCGCCGCCGCGCCGCGCGCGACCGCGTCGGCCAGGTGGTCGTGGCCGTCCGTGCGCTCGCCGGGCAGGGCCACGAACAGGGCGCCCGGAACGACGAGGCGGGAGTCGACGGCGGCCCCCCGGACAGGTCGGTCGGAGCGGACGAGGAGCCGGCCACCGCTCGACCGGACCAGGTCCTCTGCGGTGAGGGCCGGGCCGGACGGGTCGGGCGGCCGACCGGACGCCGCGTGCGCGTCGGTCACACCGGGGAGTGTGGCATAGCCGCTCATCAGCGGTCGTCCGGGACGGGTGGCAGCGCGCGCTGTCGGTCGGGCAGCAGGTCGGGGGTGGCCATGGCGTTGGTGGCGATCCGCTGGAACAGCTCGAACGACATGACCGGCATCTCCAGCTGGCCGACCCGGGCGATCGTCGGCCGGCCCTCCTCGATGCGCACCGAGACGATGAGGTCGGGCACCTCGGGGTCGCGTCCCACGTAGCCCACGAACGAGTAGTTGAACAGATTGTCCTTCCAGCCCCCGCGGCCGCCGTCACGGGCGGGGTCCCAGATCTGCGCGGTGCCGGTCTTGCCGCCCACGTAGTAGCCCGGGACCAGCGTGCGATCGCGGTAGAATTCCACCTCGTCGATGACGTTGGCCATCATGTCGATGAGGGTCGTCGAGGTAGCCGGGCCGAGGACCTGGCCGCGGGCCCTGGGCGAGGTGTCGATCTCGCCGACCGCACCGACCACCCTCGGCGCAAGCAGCGTGCCGCCGTTGGTCATGGCCGCGAACGATGCCGCCAGCTGGATCGGGGTGACGGCCACGCCCTGGCCGAACGATGCGTTGGCCAGGTCGATCTCCCGCCACGGCGTGATGGCCGGGTCGCGCACGAGACCGCGCACCTCGCCCGCGACATCGATCCCGGTCAGGGCGCCGAGGCCCAGGTCGAGCCACGTGTCGTGGAGCGTCGCGGCGGCGGTCGCCGTGTCCGGCCCGAGGCCCATCGCCACCTTGGTGGCGATCACGTTACGCGAGTAGGCGATGCCGTCCTCGAACGTCATCGTGCCCATGCTCCTGCGGTCGGCGTTGTCGATCTTGGTCCGGCCGCCGTCGAGACGCAGCGTGCCGGCATCCTTGATCCGCGTCGTGCGTTCGACGGTGCCGGCCTCGAGGGCCGAGGCCGCGGTCATCATCTTGAGCACGGAGCCGGGTTCGTAGACGCTCGACACGTTCGGGTCGATGAAGCGCTGGGGCGCCTCGGCCGCGATCGCCGCGTAGCGATTGGCGTCGTACGACGGGTAGGTCGCCATGGCGTAGATCTCACCGGTATACGGGTCCATGACCACGGCCGACACGGACTTCGCCCCGTCGTTGAGCGCGGCGGCCAGGAGCTCCTCCTCGAGCGACAGCTGGAGCCCGGCATCGATGGTCAAGCGGATGTCCTCCCCGGCGACGCCGGGCGACTCGATGAGGGCCGTGTCGAGCAGCGGGCGACCGTTGACGTCGCGCTCGGCGACCACGATCCGCGGCTCGCCCGCCAGCGCCGACTGGTAGTAGCGCTCGACGCCGTACTGGCCCTCACCCTCGCGATTGACGAACCCGAGCAGGTGGGCGGCGAGGGTCGTGTCGGGGGCGCCGCCGGGCTGCGGGTAGACCCGCTCCGGTTCCGGCTCCAGGGTGATCCCGGTCAGGCGCCGGTCGCGCGCTGCGGCGCGCACCCGGTCGGCCAGGCCGGGATCGATGCCGCGCGCCAGGATGACGTACGGGCGGCCACTGGCCAGGCGCTCGCGCAGGGTCGCGGCCGCGGCCTCATCGAGCTCGAGCAGCTCGACCAGGCGGTCGCCGGTCTCGCGGCGCTGGGTCGGCGTCAGCTCGTCGGTCGCGGCGACCAGGCGCTCGCGCTCGACCGAGGTGGCCAGCAGGATCGTCCCGGTGCGGTCGTAGATCTCGCCCCGTCGTGCGGGCATCTCCATCCGGACGGTCGTCTGGGCATCGGCGAGCTCGGTCATCTCGGCTCCGCGCACGACCTGCCAGTAGGCGGCGCGCACCACGAGCATGCCCGACAGGACCACGAAGGTCACGAGCAGGACGAGCAGCCGGAGGCGCGAATCCGTGCGGCCCATCAGCGATCCGACCCCGTCATGCGCTGCGGTCGATCTAGCGCGCCGGCAGGACGATGGCGTCGTCCAGCTGGGTCAGGCCGGCGTCGAGCCCGAGCTTGCGGATGGCCGGCTCGCGACCGAGGCGGTGCAGGTCGGAGCGCAGGTCGGCGAGCTCGGCATCGAGCCGCTCGCGCTCGAGCTGCAGCCGGCTGATGTCGTAGGTCGTGGCCGACACGCGGACCTCCTGCGCGAGGAAGAAGAACGCGAGCATGAACGTGACCACGATGGCCCCCAGGACGAGCGCCAGGTGGTCGGGCCGACGATGCGCGCGAACGGCGGCGCGAGCTCGCCGGCGCGGCAGCGCCGGGGCCTCGGCCGCGGCCCGTCGCGGCCGACCGGGCAGGGTGACGGAGCGCGGTCGCGCCCCCTCGTAGACGGCCATGACCTAGTCGCCGGAGGCGAAGCGGAAGCGCGGCGCGCGGGGATCGAGGAAGGCGAACGGATCGGCCGGTGCGGCGGAGCCCCACTCGTCGTGCTCGAAGTCGCCCGATCCGGCGTGGTGTCCGCGGTCCTGTCGCTCGCGGACCTCGTGCTGGCGACGCCCGTACGTCTTGCGGCGGCTGGCCTGGTGTCGCTTGCTCATGGGGGCTCCTCCTTCCGGTCGATGGACCGCGCTCAGGCGGCGAGACGTTCGGCGCCGCGCAGCCGGGCGCTGCGGGCTCTGGGGTTGGCCTCGACCTCGGCTGCGGTCGGGGTGATGGATCGGCGGCTGAGCGGTCGGAGGCGGGGCTGCCGGCCACACACGCAGACCGGGATCTCCGTCGGGCAGACGCAGCCGCGTCGTTCCGCCGCGATGAAGCGCTTGACGATCCGGTCCTCGAGGGAGTGGTAGCTCAGGACCACCAGACGCCCGCCGGGGCGCAGCAGGTCGAGCGCCGCGGCGAGGCCGGCCTCGAGGGCGTCGAGCTCCTCGTTCACCGCGATGCGCAGCGCCTGGAAGACGCGCGTGGCGGGGTGGGTCCGGCGCGGCTGGCGCGGATTCGGCGGCGCGACGCGCTCGATCAGCCCGGCCAGCGCCTCGGCGGTCGCGATCGGCGCGGTCCGCCGGGCGTCGACGATGGCCCGCGCGATCCGAGCGGCCCGCGGCTCCTCGCCGTAGCGCCGGAAGAGGGCGGCCAGCTCGTCGCCGTCGAGGGTCGCCAGGAGCTCGGCGGCCGGCACGCCGCGCGAGGTGTCGAAGCGCATGTCGAGCGGGCCGCCGGTCCGGAACCCGAAGCCCCGCTCGCGGTCGGCGAGCTGGTAGCTGGACAGACCGAGATCGAACAGGGCGCCGTCGACCGCGGCGAAGCCGGCGGCCGGGGCGACGTCGGCGAGCTCACGGAAGTTGGCCTGGCGGGTGACCAGCCGATCGCCGAAGCGCGGGCGGAGGCGCTCGACCACTCTGGCGATGGCCGCCCCGTCGGCGTCGAGACCGAGGAGACGGCCATCAGGGTCGGTCGCCTCCAGGATCCGCTCGGTGTGCCCACCGCCGCCGAGGGTGGCGTCGATCTGGAGGCTTCCCCGGGCAGGCGCGAGCATCGACATGACCTCCTCTGCCAGCACCGGGGTGTGCCCAGCCTCCATCACTCCTCCACCCTCACCGGTCGGATCCCGAGCGGACCCTGGAAACGCATGTGGTGCACGAGTCAGATCCCCAGGCCTTCGAAGGCCTGCGCCAACTCGTCGGGGTCCTCGAGCTGCTTGCCGTACGTCGCCCAGGCGTCCGGGACCCAGATCTCGGCGTGGTCGCGTGACCCGACGACGACGGCCTCCGAGCCGAGGCCGAGGTGGTCGCGCAGGTAGCCCGGCAGGAGGATCCGTCCCCGGCGATCGAGTTCGACCTCGGCCGCGCCGGCGAAGATGAGGCGCGAGAAGCGCCGCGCCGCCGGATCCGTGATGGGCAGCGCCGCGACCTTGGCCGCCAGCTCGTCCCAGCCCTGCTGCGTGTGGATGGCGAGGCAGTCGTCCAGCCAGCGCGACACGACGGCTCCGGCGCCCAGCTGGACGCGGAAC
>JBKHXL010000098.1:0-3478 GCA_046566045.1 Candidatus Limnocylindria bacterium | reverse complement strand
CCCTCGTCCGGCTTCGGCTGCTGCGCCTCAACGGCACGTGGTCTCGCTATTGGTCCGAGCGCTTCGCGGCAGCCCTCCGGCCCTGGCCCTCAGCGGCCTGATCCAGCACAGAGAATGGGATGCTTCCTGCCGCACCGTCAGCTCGGCGACTCGGTCGGACTGGCTACCGTGCCCAGCGAGGACGGTGCGGATGCCGGAGGTCGTTTCACGGACGTATGCCAACCCGCGGCGGCTGCCACGGCGGAACCACTATCAGGAAGGCCCGGGCTTCCTGATCGTGGCGACCCAGGGCGGACGACCGCCCGAGGTCGCGCCGCAGCGGGAGCAGGCCCCGATCGTCCGTCGTCGACGCGCGGCAGTCCGGCGCTGGGCTGACGGCGATGCCGTGGCAACGGTTTGCGCCGATGTCGGATGCAGTCGGGCGAGCCTGTTCCGCTGGCGCGCACGCCGCGAGTCTGACGGGCTCGCGGACCTTCTCGATCGACCGCGGTCCGGACGGGTGAGCGAGCTGCCGTCGGCGATCGAGCATCTGGTCCTGACGGTCCGCCTGCTGACCTACTGGAACAGCCGGCGGCTCGCCGCCGAGTTCGGCCGGCGCGGCGTCTGGCCACTCGGCCTCGGCGAGGTCGACCAGCTCCTGGCGCGCCAGGGCAGCCACCGCCCGAGCTACGTGCGTAGGCCTGGCCCGCGCTACGAGCGCGCGGCCGTCAACGAGGCTCTGGCGAATCGACCTCAAGGGCACGTTCTTCTTCGTCGGCGCGACCGGGCGGGCACGGACCTGTCACTTCACCGGGGACCTTCACTCAGCCCGCCGCCGGCGGGTTGAGGAACCCGCCGAACAGGCGGACGAACGTCTCGAACGATCCCGTGCGCCCCCGGTGGCGCGGATGGTCGGCGTCCCACTGGAGCGCGAACGTGTCGACCACGTCCGCGGCATCGAGCCGAGAGCCGTCGTGGAAGCGCACACCGTCGCGCAGCGTGCACGTCCAGGTGAGCAGCGCGTCATCCGCCGTGCATCCGGTGGCGAGGCGGGGCTCGATGGTGGCGCCGCCGACGGCGTAGCCGAACAGGCCCTCGCTGACCTGCGCGCACGCGCGCAGGGCGTCGGCCTCGGTCTCGTCGGCGCAGAACAGCGATCCCGGCTCGCTGGCCTGGCGCCAGACGAGCTGGCGCCGGTCGCCCGGGGTCATCGCCGCGAACCACTCGGTCCCGGTCGGTGACGCGACGGCGTCCCGGACGTCGCTCAGGAACGCCGCGGCCGGGGCGGGATGGGCGAGCGGCACCGCCGGGACCTGGATGCGCAGGGTGCCGTTGACCCGCGCGTACGACCGCTCTCGGGCCTCCGGGTCGGTCGTGGCCGCACCGGCGTCGAGCGCGGTCACCACCGCGTCGATCGGGGTCCCGAACTCGCCCGGCGAGCCGGAGCCGAAGCGCGGGTCGAGGACGGCCGAGACGTCGGCGACGCGCGGCCGCGCCCCGAGCAGGTGCAGGCCGTCGAGGCGGCCGGCCTCGGCGTCGGCGACGAGCGTGTCGAAGTCGACCGCCTGGAGGGCGGCGTCGATGCCGATCTCGAGCAGCTGATCGCGGATGGTCGTGGCCGTGCCCTCGGGGTCGGGCAGGTAGTCGCGCGGGGCGTCCGGGTAGCGCAGGGTCGTGCTGAACCCTTCCGGGTAGCCCCCCTCGTCGAGCAGCTCGGTCGCCCGGACGGGGTCGAAGGCGAGCCAGGCGGAGCCGGCGCAGCCGAACTGGATGGCGCACGAGGTCCAGTGGCTGGCCGCGGCGGTGCCGGCGGGGAATCCCTCGCGCACGATGCGCGCCCGGTCGAGGCCGATGCCGATCGCTCGTCGGACCAGCTCGCTGTCGAACGGTGCGTAGCGCTGGTTCATGCCGAGGTACAGCGTTCCGAGCCCGCTGCGCGGGGCGATCACGACGTCGTCGAGCTCCTGGGCCGCGACGGTGTCCGCGGCGCTCAGGCCGTCGATGCCATCGACCGTGCCGTCGCGCAGGGCGGCCAGCCGATCGGTCGCCGATTCGGCCCACGTGAAGACGAGGCGCTCCGGCTCGGCAACGGCGCCCCAGTACCCCTCGTGGCGCAGGAGCGACAGGTCCGTGCCGCGCTGCCACACCTCGAAGCGGAACGGGCCGGTCCCGTTGATGACCGACAGGATGGCCGGCTCACCGTCCCCGTCCGGCTCGATCTGTGAGGCGAGCCAGCCGCTGTCGGCGATCCCGAACGAGGGATGGGCGAGGCGGGCCGGGAAGGCCACGTCCGGGCGGCACAGCTCGAACACGACGGTCGAGGCATCGTCGGCCCGGATGCGGCGCAGGTTGCCGGTGTACGGGCCGTGCTCGCTGTCGGGTGCGGACAGCTCGTCGCACGGCGCCGCGCCGGACCGCGGGTAGGCGGACGCCTCGAACGGGATGGCCGTGGACGGCGGCAGGGTCGGGCCGGGGGGCAGGGGAGCCGCGGAGGCGTCGGGCGGGATGGTCGGTCGGGAGGTCAGGCCGCAGCCCGTCACCGCGAGGGCGAGGATGGCGACCAGGAGCGCGCTCGTTCCGCGCCGGCCTCGCCGGGCGCGCCGTGTCGCCTGCATATGGCTCCATTGTAGGGTCGTCAGGCGGTCGAGCCCGTCGTCGTGGTCGCCGGCGTTCGGAAGTGGCAGGCGCACTCGTGGCCACCGCCCAGGTCGATCAGCGGCGGCACGGTCGTGGCGCATACCTCGGGGTCGCCGAGTTCGGCCCGCAGCGGACAGCGCGGATGGAAGCGGCAGCCCCTGGGCGGGTTCACCGGCGAGGGCACATCCCCGGTCAGGATGACCCGCTGGCGTCGGGCGGTCGGGTCCGGGACCGGGATGGCCGACATGAGCGCGGCGGTGTAGGGATGCTCCTGGCTCCGGAACAGCTCTCGCCGGTCGGCCAGTTCGGCGATGCGCCCGAGATACATGACCGCGACGCGATCGCTGATGTGCTCGACGACGCCCATGTTGTGGGCCACGAACACGTAGGTCAGGCCGAGTTCGCGCTGGAGCGACTTGAGCAGATTCAGGACCTGGGCCTGGATCGAGACATCGAGTGCCGACACCGGCTCGTCGCACACGACCAGATCAGGCTCCAGGACGAGCGCGCGGGCGATGCCGATGCGCTGGCGCTGGCCGCCGCTGAACTCGTGCGGGTAGCGCCGGGCGTGATAGGACGGCAGCCCGACCATGTCCATCATCCGGCTGACCCGGGCGCGGCGGTCGGCGGGGGAGCCGATCCCGTGGATCCGCAGGCCCTCGCCGATGCTGTCGCCGATGGGTGTGCGCGGGTCGAGGCTGGAGTACGGGTCCTGGAAGATGATCTGCATCCGGCGGCGGTACGGCTTGAGGGCGGCGCCGCTGATGGCGGTGATGTCGGTGCCGTCGAAGCGGATGGTCCCGGACGTCGGTTCTATGAGTCGGAGCAGGAGCCGCCCGACCGTCGTCTTGCCGCAGCCGGA
>JBKHXL010000097.1:0-12017 GCA_046566045.1 Candidatus Limnocylindria bacterium | reverse complement strand
GGACCGCCGTGTTCGCCACGGGCATCGCCTTCATGTTCCCGGCCCTCATGGCGGTCGCCGTGGGTCGCGTCGAGCCGGGCGAGCGGGGAGCGGTCGTCGGCACGACCAGTGCGTTCATGGACCTGTCGTTCGGGCTCGCCCCGGCGACGCTCGGCCTGCTGGTGACCACCGGCGGCTACGGCCCGGCCTTCGTCGTGTCCGGGGTCGTCGCGCTGGTCGGTGCGGTCGCGCTCGTCACGCTCCGTGAGCGGATGCGGCCGGCCGAGCCGGTCCGTGCGATCTCGACCGCGCCTACACTGACGGCGTGAGGATCGAGCGCATCTTCGTGGCCGGCGCCGGCCTGATGGGCCATGGCATCGCGCAGGTCCATGCCGCCATCGGCCGCGCCGTGACCCTCTACGAGCCCGACGTGGCACGAGCCGAGGCCGGTCGTGAGCGGATCGCCGGCAACCTCGATCGGGCGGTGGCCAAGGGCCGTCTCGCCGCCGCTGAGCGGGAGGCGACCCTGGAGCGCGTGCATGCCACCGACGCGCTCGACGAGGCCGCCGACGCGGATCTCGTCATCGAGGCGATCGTCGAGGACGTCGAGGCCAAGCGGGCGCTCTGGCGCGAGCTCGACGGTATCGCTCCGGCGCCGGCGATCTTCGCGTCGAACACGAGCTCCATCTCGATCGCGGCGCTGGCCGAGGCGGTCGCGCCGGCCCGGCGAGCGCGCTTCGTCGGGATGCACTTCTTCAGCCCGGTCCCGGTCATGCCGCTGATCGAGCTGATCCGGGCCGAGACCACGAGCCGCGCGACCGTCGAGGCGGTCCGCGCCCTGGCCGACGAGCTCGGGAAGTCGGTCATCGTCTCGGCCGACCGGCCGGGGTTCATCGTCAACCGCATCCTGATGCCGTTCCTGGCCGAGGCCATGCGCCTGCTGGAGGACGAGGTCGGGACGGTCGAGGACATCGACGCCGGGGCGCGCATCGGGCTCAACCACCCGATGGGGCCGCTCGAGCTGGCGGACTTCATCGGGCTCGACGTCTGCCTCGGGGTGATGCGCGTCCTCCACGCGGAGCTCGGTCTCGAGCACCTCCGCCCGCCGGCGATCCTCGAGCGACTGGTGGCCGATGGCCAGCTCGGCCAGAAGACGGGCCGCGGCTTCTACGCCTACCCGCGCGACTGACGGGCCGCCAGCGCGTCCTCGACGACGGCATGCAGGATGTCGAGGTCGAACGGCTTGGCCAGCGTGGTGACCTCGCGCTGGCCGGTGAAGGCGGCCACGTCGGCCCGATCGACGTCGCCGCTCATGAGCACGAACGACGCGGCCAGATCGGGTCGCCGGTCCACGATCGCCTCGTACACGTCGATGCCGGACATGCCCGGCATCTGATGGTCGCACAGGACCGCGGCGATCGATGGCGCGGTGACGGCGCCGAGGGCAGCCTGCCCGTGCTCCGCCAGCACGGCGTCGTAGCCGAACGTGCGCAGCGCACGGCCGAGATAGGCACGGATCGATGCCTCGTCATCGATGACCAGCACCACCGGCCGGGCTCGGACGGCCTGGTCGATGGTCTCGCCGGACGGGACCGACAGCGGGGCGGAGGCGCCATCGACCTCGGTCGGGATCACCATCGCCGCGGGTCGTCCGTCCGTGCCGTCGGAACCGACCGGGCCGGCGTGGACGGGCAGGTCGAAGGTGAAGGCCGCACCCGTCTCGAAGGCTGACGGAAGGTAGCGCAGCTCGCCGCCGTGGGATCGCACGATGCCGTACGACACGGGCAGGCCGAGGCCCGTGCCCTCACCGGGCGGTTTCGTGGTGAAGAAGGCGTCGAACAGCCGATCGACGTCCTCGGGTCGGACGCCCGGGCCGTCGTCCATGATCACGAGGCGGACGCGTCGCGCGTCCGCGGGCCCCTCGAGGGCGGCGCTGATGCGGATCCTCGACCCGCCGCCGGTCTGGACGGCGTACGCCGCGTTGTGGGTGAGGTTGACCAGGACCTGCTGGAGTTGCCCGCGGTCGAGTTCCACCAGCGGCAGGTCGTCGGGGATGTCGAGCTCGACGTCCAGGCCGCCGCGGCTGAACCGGTACGACTGGAGGGTCAGGACGCTGTCGATGAGGGCCCGGATGGAGGTCGGATGGCGCTCCGGTGGTCGCTGTCGCGCGAAATCGAGCAGGTCCTGGACGATCCGCCGCGTCCGGGTCGCCTCTTCCACGAGCAGGTCCGCGCTCGCGCGCAGGTCGGCCGGCAGGTTCGAGTCCCGGCGGATGAGCTGGCTGAACCCGAGGATCGCGGCGAGTGGGTTGTTGAGCTCATGGGCGACGCCCGACACCAGCTGGCCGGTCGCCTCCATCTTCTGCGCCTGGACCAGCTCGGCCTGCAGGCGGTCCTGCTCGGCCAGATCCCGCACCCGGACGAGCCGTCGCTCGCCGTCGTCGAGCCGGATCGTCGCGATGTCGACCTCCTGGGGGAAGCGCGACCCATCCCGACGGATCCCCATCGAGCGCCGCGCGATGCCCTCGGCCGCCGCGCTGTCCATGTCGCCCAGTTGTCGCAGCGACCGGCCGAACAGCCACTCCCGGTCCGCGCCGTACATCCGGGTGGCCGCCTCGTTGGCGTCGACGATGGTGCCGTCGGTGGTGGTCACGATGAACGCGTCCGGGCCCTTCTCGAAGAGCATCCGGTAGCGCGACTCCGACGTCACCAGGCGCTCCCGCAGCCGGAAGTTCTCGACCGAGATCGACGCGACCGTCGAGATGCGGTCGAGCGCGGCCCGGTCGAGGTTGAGGTGGTCGAAGGGCCGGTCGAAGTAGGACGCGATCCCGCCGACGATCTCGCCGTCCACCCGGATCGGGATGGCGGCGTAGGCGGTGAGGCCGGCAGCGCGGGCGAGGTCCAGCACGTCGGGCGGCACGACGCCGGCCTCGAAGGGCTCGAGGAACGGCCCCTCGCCCGCCCGCCATCGACGGAACGCCGAACGGACGTCGGGACGCGATGCCCGCAACCAGTCGGCGATGCCGGGCGCCACGCCGGACAGGTGCGCCACGTCCCACGCATCCCCGCCCGCGGCGAGCAGGCCGTAGGCGGTCCCCGCCCCGCCGACCGCGGCATCGATCAGGTGGGCGGAGCGCTCGGCCAGCTCGGCCAGCGTGGTGACGTTGCCACCGATGCGGGTCAGCTCCTCGAGCGCGCGAAGTCGGGTCGCGGTCTCACGCTCGATCTCGGCGCGGCGCAGGACCTCCTCGACGAGGCGGGCGTTCTCGAGGCTCCGGGCCAGGTGGGATGCGACCAGCAGGATCGTCGCGTCCGACGGCAGCGTCGGGTCCGGGTCGCGCCAGGCGAGACCGAGGACCCCGACGAGCTCCTGGTGGCGATGGAGCCCGACCATCAGCATCGATCCGATCCCGGCGGCGGCCAGCCGGCGCCGGGTGGCCGGCAGCAGCGGGAGTCGAGTGACAGCGCCCTTGATGACGCGCCCGGGGGTCGCGATCGCGCGGATCGCGGGCGACTCGCTCCACGGGAGGGCGTTGCTGATGTCCGCCACGATCTCGGGCAGATCGCGGCTGGCGATGATCTCGCCGCTCGCGCCGCGAGCGATCACGACGAGGCTCGCCGTCGTCTGGAGTGACGCGGCGAGGACCTCGAGGGCGCGCTCGGCGGCGGCGGCCCGCGACCGCGTCTCACCGGAGGACGTGGCGAGTTCGCCGAGCGTGGCCAGCTCGCGCTCGACCCGCACGGAGGAGGTCACGTCTCGCTTGACGCTGAGGACGCCGACCGGCGCGCCGTCCGGGCCGTCGAGCCGTGTCAGGACCGTCTCGACGATGCGCTCCTGCCCGGCGGCCCGTCCGATCCGTGGGCGGTCCGCGATGCGACCGCTCCACTGACCCAGGTCGAGGGCGATCGTGCGGGCCCCCGACGAACTCGTGGCGTCGCCGACGACCGAGCTGTCGTACAGCTGTTCGATGGGTGTCCCGAGGGCATCGCGTGCGTTGATCCCGTAGAGCGCCTCGGCCGCCTCGTTCCAGACCACGACGCGGCGATGCAGATCCGTGACGACCACCGCGTCGGCCAGCAGGCCGCCGACGGCAGCGAGGCCCGGGACGACGTCGAGCGGCGATGGATCGGTGGTGTCCGGCACCCGGCTATCCTAGCCGTCGTGCACGGCTCACTGTCCGACGAGGAGCGCCTGCTCCAGGCCACGGCCCGGGAGTTCGCCCGGCGCGAGGTCGCCCCGGGCGCCGTGGAGCGCGACGCGCATGAACGCTACGACCGCTCGCTGTTCGCCGCGATGGGGGCCCTGGGCCTGACCGGGGCCCCGCTGCCCGAGGATGTCGGCGGCGCGGGCGTGTCGTACCTGGGCTGGGCCCTCGTGATGGAGGAGCTCGGTGCCGCGGACATGGCGATGGCCGTGTCCCTGTCGGTGCACATCCTGTCGCAGCTGCCGGTGGTCGCGTGGGGATCCGACGAGCAGCGGGCGCGCTGGCTGCCGCCGATGATCGCTGGCGAGGCGCTCGGTGCGTTCGCCCTGACCGAGCCGCACGCCGGGTCCGACGCCGCGGCGATCCGGACCCTCGCCGAGCCGGTGGGCGGCGATCCGGCCGTGCCTGGCTCGGCGACCGCATACCGCCTGACCGGCACGAAGATCTGGATCTCGAACGCGCCCGAGGCCGACCGCTACCTCGTCTTCGCGACGGTCGACCCGGCCGCCGGTCAGCGCGGCATCACGGCCTTCCTGGTCGAGGCCGGGACGCCGGGGTTCCGATTCGGTGCCCGCGAGCACAAGATGGGCATCCGCGCCTGCCCCGCGTCCGAGCTCATCTTCGACGGCTGCGAGATCCCGGCCGACCACCGGTTGGGCGAGGAGGGCGGCGGGTACCGGATCGCCCTGTCCGCGCTCGGCGAGGGCCGCGTCTCGATCGCGGCCGCGTGCGTCGGGCTGGCCCGCTCCGGGCTCGAGGCGGCCGCCCGCTACCTGGGGGAGCGCCACGCCTTCGGGGCGCCGCTGTCCGAGCAGCAGGGTCTCCGCTTCATGCTCGCCGAGATGGCTCGCGACGTCGAGGCGGCCCGCGCCCTGACGCACCTGGCCGCCTCGGCGCGCGATCGTGGCGACTCGCTCGCGGAGGCGTCGTCGCTCGCCAAGTGGACGGCCTCGGACACGGCGATGCGGGTGGCCACCGACGCCGTCCAGCTGTTCGGGGCGAGCGGGTATTCCCGGGAGACCGGCATCGAGCGCCTGATGCGCGACGCCAAGGGCGCCCAGATCTACGAGGGCACCAACCAGATCCACCGGGAGATCGTGGCCGGCGAGGTCCTGCGCCGCGCCGGGAGCGACCCGGGCTAGGCCGGCGGCCGGCGTAGAATCCCGCTCATGCAGCAGCCCAACGGCCAGACCTTCATCGTCAGCGCAGCGCGCACCCCGATCGGGAAGTTCGGCGGTGCCCTGAGCACGGTCCCGGCCACCGAGCTCGGCGGCGTGGCCATCCGCGCCGCCGTCGAGCGCGCCGGGCTGGACCCCGCGACGGTCGCGGTGGACGACGTGCTGATGGGCCAGGTCCTGCAGGCGGGCAGCGGGCAGGCCCCGGCGCGCCAGGCGGCCCTGCGGGCCGGCCTCCCGGACTCGACCAGCGCCACGACCATCAACCGCGTCTGCGGGTCGGGCCTGAAGGCCATCATGCTGGCGGCCTCGGAGATCCGCGCCGGGGACGCCGAGCTGGTCATCGCCGGCGGCATGGAGTCGATGAACGGTGCCCCGTACGTGCTGCCCGGTGCGCGCTTCGGCCTGCGCCTCGGCGACGCGACGCTGGTCGATTCCACGGTCCGCGACGGCCTGTGGTGTGCCATCGAGGACTGCCACATGGGCACCCACGCCGAACGCGTCGCGATCGCCCGGCAGGTCAGCCGCGAGGACCAGGACGCGTTCGCCCTCGAGAGCCACCGGAGGGCGATCGCGGCGATCGATGCCGGCCGCTTCGATGCCGAGCTGGCGCCGGTGACCGTTCGGGATGCCAAGGGCCGCGAGTCCGTCGTGACGGTGGACGAGGGCCCGCGACGGGATTCGTCGCTCGAGGCCCTGGCCCGGCTCAAGGCCGCCTTCGCGCTCCCGGATGGCGAGGACCGTGCGAACGCGACCGTCGGGACCGTGACGGCCGGCAACGCGCCCGGGATCACCGACGGCGCGGCGGCCACCGTGGTCGCCAGCGAGCGGGCGGTCGAGCGGCTCGGGTTGACGCCGCTCGCACGGATCGTCGGCTACGCGCAGGCGGAGGTGGCCCCGAGGTGGCTGTTCCTCGCCCCGATCGAGGGCGTGCGCCGGCTGCTCGAGCGGGTCGAGCTGCCGATCGACGCGTTCGACCTGATCGAGATCAACGAGGCGTTCGCCGCGCAGACCCTGGCCGACGGGCGGGCGATCGGCTTCGACTGGGACCGGGTCAACGTCAACGGCGGCGCGATCGCGCTCGGCCATCCGATCGGGGCCAGCGGGGCGCGCATCGTGGCCACCCTGCTGCACGAGCTGGCCCGGCGCGAGGGCCGCTACGGCCTCGCGACGCTGTGCCTCGGCGGTGGGGGGTCGGTGGCGATGGCAGTGGAGCGGGTCTAGGCGCCCGGCATCGCCCGGCGCGGATCAGCCCGGGTCGTCGGACGCCCCGGGCGCGTCGTCCTTCGGCCCGTTGCCCGGCTTGTCACCGTCCTTCCAGGCCTTCCAGCCATCGCCGTCCTTCCACGGTTTCCAGCCAGGGTGACGCTCGCCCTGGGCCTTCGGCCCGCCCGCCCACGGCGGCATGCCCTCGGCTCGGATCGGCCTGCCGTCCACGGTCTCGACATCGACGTCGAAGCGGCCCTCGCGGTGGGTCCCGGCCACGGTCACGGTCCTGCCGGCCAGCGCCTTGAGCGGGCCACCGTCGCCCCAGTACCAGGCCGGTCCGGCGGACAGCTCCCAGGTCGTGCCCGAGACGGTCATGGTGTAGGTCGGACGGCCCTTGTCGTCGGTGCCGGCCACGACGGTCCCGCGCAGCTCGACCGCCACCTCCGGCCCCTTGTCAGGTCGCTCCCCGGTCTGACCCCGGCCCTGGCCCTGCCCCGGGGTGTCCGAGGGGGCGGGCGTGGGATCGGCGCCGAGGACGGGCACGGCGATCACGGCGACCGCCAGCGCGGCGGCACCGACCAGGGCGAGACGTCGATCGATGACCATGGCGCCAGTCTACGACCGTGCACCTGGCAACCGACCTCTCAGGCACGGTCAGGGCCCGCGCTTCCGGTGCCTCGGTGCACCATGACGCGCGCTGACCGGTCCGTTGCGCTGTCCTACACTGCCGGTCCATGACCGACACGCCGACGTTCCACCACTTCATCGCCGGGGAGTGGTGCGAGTCCTCCAGCGGCGCCACCTTCGAGAGCCGCAACCCGGCCGACACGCGCGATGTCGTGGGGCGGTTCCAGCAGGGGACGGCCGCCGACGTGGCGATGGCCGTGCGCGCCGCCGAGACGGCCGGCCCGCTGTGGCGGCGCACGCCCGCGCCGAAGCGGGGCGAGATCCTGTACGCGTTCGCCCAGCTGATGGCCGAGCACAAGGAACGCCTGGCTCGGGCGATGACGCGGGAGATGGGCAAGGTCCTCGCCGAGGCTCGCGGCGACGTGCAGGAAGGCATCGACATCGCCTATCTCATGGCCGGCGAGGGCCGGCGGATGTTCGGCGACACGGTCCCGAGCGAGCTTCCCGACAAGTGGGCGATGTCCATCCGTCAGCCGATCGGCGTGGCCGGGATCATCACGCCCTGGAACTTCCCGATGGCCATCCCGTGCTGGAAGATGATGCCCGCCCTGGTCACCGGCAACACCGTCGTCTTCAAGCCGGCCAGCGACACGCCCCATTGCGCGACTCTGCTGGTGGAGCTGATGGCTGCGGCCGGCTTCCCGGCCGGCGTGGTGAATCTCGTGACCGGCACGGGCGCCGAGGTCGGCGATGGCATCGTCGAGTCCCCGGACGTGGGCGTGATCTCGTTCACCGGGTCGTCGCTGACGGGCAAGGCCATCGCCGCCAGGGCCGGGGCGCGGCTGAAGCGCCTGTCGCTCGAGCTGGGCGGCAAGAACGGCGTCGTCGTGCTGGCCGACGCGGACCTCGACCTGGCCACCGACGGGATCCTGTGGAGTGCGTTCGGGACGACCGGGCAGCGCTGCACCGCGGCGTCGCGGGTCATCGTCGACCGGGCCGTCCTGGATCCGCTCCTCCAGCGGCTGGAAGCGCGCGCCCGGGCGCTGACCCTCGGCGACGGCCTGCGCGAGACGACCGACGTCGGGCCGCTCATCAATGCCGGCGCGCTCGACAAGGTCGCGTCGTACGTGGACATCGGACGTCGCGAGGGCGAGCTGGTGGTCGGCGGGTCGGCGGCGACGGCAGGCGACCTCGCGCACGGGCACTTCTTCCAGCCGACGATCTTCAGCGGCGTCGGGCCGATGGACCGCATCGGGCAGGAGGAGATCTTCGGCCCGGTGCTGAGCGTCATCCCGGTCGACGGCTACGGGGAGGCGATGCTCGCCCTCAACCAGACCCGCTATGGCCTGTCGTCGAGCATCTTCACTCGTGACGTGAACACCGCGTTCCGGGCCATGCGCGACTTCGAGACGGGCATCGTCTACGTCAACGCGGGCACGACCGGCGCCGAGACGCACCTCCCGTTCGGTGGCTGGAAGGACACCGGCAACGGCCACCGCGAGGCGGGCCACGTCGCCATCGATACGTACACCGAGTGGAAGTCGATCTACGTCGACTTCTCGGGTCGCCTCCAGCGCGCCCAGATCGACAACCAGCCGGGCTGAGAGGGGCGCGACCCAGCCGGAGCGGCGGTCGCGGACCCGGAAGGGCGGCGGTCGCGCACCCGGGAGGGCGGCGTTCGGACTGACCGGGTCACCGGTCGCGCGAACGGGGTGACGCCGCCGGTCCGGAGTGGCATCCTTGGCCGAGCGCGTACGTACGAGTCGTCGCGTCCGGTCCGCTCCTGGGACACGCCACCCTGTCGGCACCAGGGGCATGCCCGCTCTCGCCGCCCCGCGACGTGCGCGCCGCCCAAGCCGAGTCGGCGCGGGAGAGCGCCGGCCGCCAGCGGAGTCGCGACCATGGAACAGCTCCAAGACGCCGTGCGTGCAGCCCTGGATCGGATCGCCCTGGCGATCCCCGCCATGCTGGGCGCCCTCATCGTCCTGATCCTCGGCTGGATCATCGCCGGGATCGCCGGTCGCGCCACGTCGGCCGTCGTCCGCCGGACCGCCGCCGACCGGATGTTCGCCGAGCATGGCGGCAGCCAGATCGTGCCGAGCGAGGCGGCCGGTTCCGTCGTCATGTGGCTCGTCCGGCTGGCGACCGTCATCCTGGCCGCGACCGTCCTGGGGCTGGCCGAGGTCAGCTTCCTGGTCAACGCGATCATCCTGTGGCTGCCGAACCTCATCGTCGCCGCGATCATCCTGCTCGTGGCGCCGGTCATCGGCCGCTTCCTCCGCAGCGTGATCGAGGTCGGAGCGGGGCAGGCCGGCTTCAGCAACGCCCGGCTGCTCGGCCGCCTCGTGGAGGCGGCGGTGATCGTGTTCGCCGTCGTCATCGCGATCAACCAGGTCGGTGTCGCGAGCGAGTTCATCATCACCCTGTACACCGGCATCGTGGCGGCCTTCGTCATCGCCTTCGGCCTCGCCTTCGGCCTCGGCGGCCAGGGCGTAGCGGCGCAGATCACGCAGGGTTGGTACGAGGGGTCGCGTCGAGCGGCCGACAAGATCGCCCGCCAGATCGACGAGGTTGACCAGCCCTGATCAAGCCCGCTCCCGGGACGCGGGGGGCCGCCGGTCGCCTCGGGTGCGAGGGTGCGCTATCATCCGCTGCCCGTGGGCCCGTAGCTCAATGGCAGAGCAAGTGACTCTTAATCACTGGGTTGAAGGTTCAAGTCCTTCCGGGCTCACCATCCCCACGCGCACGAACTGACCCCCGGCGGCTTCCGTCGGGGGGTCGTTCCGCCTCTCTATCCCACGAGTCCGGGGCGGTGCCGTCGCGCACCGCAGATGCCGCTCGCGGGGTTCCATCCGCGTGCCGGGTCGCTACGATCGTCCGCCCGAACGGCCATGCACGGCATGGCGTCCAGGCGTGCGTAGCGTGGGTGATCCGACGATGGTCCTCGACATCACCGGCCTCGAGAGCCGCGAGTGGCTGACGCTCGCCGTCCTCGCCATGGCCGTCATGCTGGCCATTCGAGGGTCCCTGGAGGGTGGTGCCGGACGCCTTGCGCGCCTGATGCCGCTCGTCGCCGCGGTCGCGATGGTCGCGGCGCTCCTGACGTTCTCCCTGCTCGGAACCGCGCTCGTGTCGCGCGTCCTCAGCCCGCTTCCGCTCGCGATCCTGACCGGGGTCGCCGTGGTGGCTTTCGCACTGGCGGATCTCCTGTTCAGCCGGGTGCTGCCGCTCCTTCGGGTCATCCTGGTGCGGTTCCGCGTCCCGAGCGCTCGTGCCGTCGTCGCCGCGCTGGCCATCGCGCTCGTGCCCATCGTGGTCGCCTCGGCCGGTCTGGCGTGGCGCATCTCGTGGGGTCGCCCGTCGGCGGTCGCCGAGGCCGGCGCGACGGTCGAGGCGGTCGAGACGTTCGAGCTGCTGGGCAGTCCCCTCGGCCTCGCCATGGTCGATGCGCGGACCGGCTACGTGACCTTCGGCCGGGGCACGATCCAGCGCTTCACCCTGCCCGAGGACGCGGCCGGCGACCTGGTCATCCGACCGGCGGTCGAGGGGCTCGAGTTCCCACGGGGGATCGCCATCGTCGGCGACCGCCTGTTCGTGGTCGAGCTCGGCAGCCTGCCCTGCCAACCGGCATTCCCGATCTGCGGCGGTCGGCAGCTGGCCCAGGACGTGGCCGATGGGGAGCGCACGATCCTGCGCTCGGCCCGTGGCCGGATCACCTCGTTCGCGATCGCGGCCGATGGGAGCCTGAGCGACCGACGGGTCCTGCTCGACGACCTGCCGGTCGCCGATTCCGAGCACGCGGTGAACGGGCTCGCGGTGGGCCCGGACGGCGATCTGTACGTGTCGGTCGGCTGGCCGAACGCCCTGCGCTTCGAAGCCTTCGATACCAGCCTGACCCCGCATCCCGAGTGGATGGGGACGATCCTCCGCGTCGATCCGGACAGCGGCGACGTGCGGGTCCATGCCCGCGGGTTCCGCAACATCTACGGTATCGCCTTCGACGACCGGGGCGGCCTGTGGGGCGTCGACAACGACGGACCCGCCCGCAATGGCTGGCGCTCCGAGGAGCTCCTGCACATCCGACCGGATACCCATTACGGGTTCCCGGATGACGGCACGTACGGTCCGTGGTCGGTCCGCCAGGACGGGCCCGTCTGGACCCTGTCCGTCGTCGGCAGCGCCGGCTTCGCCTGGGCCGACGAGGCGGCACTCGGACCGGGCGTGTTCACCGGCAGTTGCGGACGCCTCGACTACCTCGCCCTGGTCGACGCCGACGGCCGCTACGGCGTCATCAACCAGGAGGGGCCGAAGCCGCATGTCGAGGAGGTCGTGGCGGCCGACGGCTGCGTCACGGATATCGTCGGGGTCGCCCCCCGGACGCTCGTCGCCAGCGTGTTCGGATTCGAGCGCGGGACGCTCCTGCGCATCCGCTTCGCCGACGCGGTGGCTGGCGCCGGATGACGCGGCGCCCGGGCGCGTCGGTCGGAGCGTGCCGGACCAGACCCGCCAGGCGAGCCGTGACGTGGCGACGAGGCTGAGCATCATGGAGGCCCTCTCGCCGTAGAGGGGTCGCACCATCGGCCGATCCGTCGGTAGGGCAGGACCATCGTGGACCGCTCGGGCCTCCCATGAGGCGATCGAGCCCGGGTTCGGACCAGCCCCGCGGGTGGTCGGGGCCACGTCCGTGGCGCACGGGTGCTACGCTTCGCTCGTCCTTTCCAGGCCGGTCCTGTGAGGCTGGCGTATCGGTCCCGTGAGGCCGGCGAAGGAGGCTCGATGTCCGCGTATCCACCTGCCCACCACGCCCCTGCGGCGGGTGGGCC
>JBKHXL010000096.1:0-47965 GCA_046566045.1 Candidatus Limnocylindria bacterium | reverse complement strand
TTCCCTACACGACGCTCTTCCGATCTGGGCGAAGAGGATGGCGACGACCGTCGCGACCCCCTCGAAGTGCCCGGGTCGCGCCGCACCCTCGAGCGGCTGCGCGATGGCGCCGACGGTCACGGTCGTGTCGAACCCGGCCGGGTAGACCTCGTCCACGTCCGGCGCGAAGACGATGTCCACGCCGGCGGCCTCGCAGGCCGCGAGGTCGCGGGCCTCGTTGCGCGGGTACTGGGTGAAGTCGGCGGTCTCACCGAACTGGCGCGGGTTGACGAAGATCGACACGACCACCGTCGCACTCTCGGCCCGCGCCCGGCGGATGAGCGACCCGTGCCCGTCGTGCAGCCAGCCCATCGTGGGCACGAGACCGATCGGGCGCGGCGCCGCGTCGAGCGCGGCGCGCAGCTCGGCGCGGGTCCGGACGACCTGGGTCATGACGGGACGGGTGGCGCGACTACAGGTCGCGGTCGAGCGGGATCCCGCCCGCGGGCATGTCGCCGGCGACCCGGTCGTGGTCACCCCGCCCGAGGACCTCGTCGAGCACCGCGTCGTCCATGCGCACCGACTGCGCCTCGCCCGGGAAGGTCCCGGCCTCGACGTCGGCGATGTAGCGCGCCACCGCGTCGGCGATGACCGTGCGCAGGTCGGCGAACGGGGACGCGTGGCGCGGCACGAACTCGCCCAGGCCGAGCACGTCGGTGACCACCTGGATCTGCCCGTCGCAGCCGGCCCCGGCGCCGATGCCGATGGTCGGGATGCGCAGCCGCTCGGTCACGGCGGCCGCGAGCTGGGTCGGCATGAGCTCGAGCACGATCGCGAAGGCGCCCGCCTCCTGGACCGCGAGCGCGTCGGCCAGCAGGGCGCGCGCGGCGGCGCGGTCCCTGCCCTGGACCTTGACCGTGCCGCCCATGCCGTGCTGGGCCTGGGGCGTCCAGCCGATGTGGCCCATGACCGGGATGCCGGCCTTGACCAGCGCCTCGATGATCCGGGCCGAGCGGACGCCGCCCTCGACCTTGACCGCCTGGGCGCCGGCCTCCTGGAGGAAGCGCCCGGCGTTCTCGAGCGCGTCATCGACGGTCGAGTAGGACAGGAACGGCATGTCGCCGACGATCAGCGCCCGCTCCGTGCCGCGCACGACGGCCTTCGTGTGATGGAGCATCTCGGCCATCGTCACCCGCACCGTGGTGTCGTAGCCGAGGGCGACCTGGCCGAGCGAATCGCCGACGAGGATGAGCGGGACGCCGGCCGCGTCGAGGATGCGCGCGGTCGGGTAGTCGTAGGCGGTGATCGTGGCCAGGCGCTGGCCGTCGGCATGGCGGCGGGCGATGTCGTTGACGGTCAGGCGGCGCGGGGTGGCGGACGAGGCACTCATCGGACGGGGGAAGTCTGACCGTCGGCGGCGTGGCCGTCCAGCGCGCCCCCGCGACGGCGCACGCGTCGGCTCACGAGCGACGCGCCCGGAGCAGCGCCGCGACCCGGTCGAGGATCGCGTCGCCGACGTCCCGCTTGGACTGGAGCGGGAGGTCGTCGCGCGTCCCGTCGGCGGCCAGGATGCTGACCCTGTTCGTGTCGGTCCCGAACCCCGAACCGGCCTCCGCGACGTCGTTGGCGACGAGCAGGTCCACGCCCTTGCGGCGCAGCTTGTCGGCCGCCCGATCGAGCGATCCGGTCTCGGCCGCGAAGCCGACCAGGACCGGGCGGTCGCCGCGGCCCCCCGCCGACCCGGCGGCGCGCCGGTGCACGTTCGAGGCGATGGCGGCCAGCACGTCGGGCGTGGGCTCGAGGTCCAGGCGCAGGCCGGCGCCGCGCTCCAGCTTGCGATCGGCCCGGGTGGTCGGCCGGAAATCGGCCACGGCGGCGGCCATGACCAGCGCGTCGACCCGGGCCGGTCCATCGGCCGCGGCCAGCAGGTCGTCCAGCGCGGCCTGCAGCTCGGCCGTCGACTCGATCCGCACGACCGCGGCGCCGGCCGGTGGCGCGACCTCGATGGCGGCCGCCACGAGCGTCACCCGGGCGCCGCGGTCGAGGGCCGCCTCGGCGATGGCGACGCCCATCCGGCCCGTCGAGCGGTTGCCGATGTAGCGCACCGGGTCGATCGCCTCGCGGGTCCCGCCGGCCGTCACGACCAGGTGGCGGCCGTCCAGGTCGGGCTCGCGGACGGGGGCCGTGTGCGGCGGCCTGGCGGCCGCGTCGGCGGTCCGGATCGGTCGCCCGGCCACGGCCGCGACCACCGTGTCGACGATCGCCTCGAGCTCGGCCAGGCGCCCGATGCCCGACTGTCCGGACGCGAGCGGACCCGCCTCGGGCTCGACCAGGTGGTACCCGAAGTCGTCGCGCAGCCGGGCCACGTTGGCCTGGGTCGCCGGATGCGACCACATGTCGCCGTCCATCGCCGGCGCGACCACGACCGGCGCGGCGCTGGCCAGGACCGTGGCGGTCACCGTGTCGCCGGCCAGGCCTCCGGCCATCGCCGCCATCCAGTGGGCCGTGGCCGGGGCGACCACGATCGCGTCCACGCTGTCGGCGACGACGATGTGCCCGATCCGACCGTCGGGCAGGAGCGACAGGACGTCGGTCTCGACCGCGTGCCGCGACAGCGCGGCGAACGACAGCGGGCCGACGAAGCGCGTGGCCGAGGGGGTGAGCATGGCGACCACGTCGGCGCCCTCGGCGCGCAGCAGTCGGAGCAGTTCGACCGCCTTGTACGCGGCGATGGACCCGGTCACGCCGAGCCCGATGAGCCGCCCCTCGAGCCGCGCCCCGGCATCCCTACCCGCCGCGTCCCCGCCCGCCGCACTCACGGCAGGCCGAGTCCGAGGCGCTCGCCGCCGGTCACCTCGGCGTGCAGGATGGCGAGGCCGCGCAGGGTGAGGTCGGGATCGATCGCGTCGATGCCGGCCAGGCTGGCGGCCCACGGCGCCGCCGACAGGCCACCGGTCAGGATGGCCCGGACCTCGGACGGCGGGACGCCCGCACTGTCCGCGAGCTCGCGCCGGAGGCGCTCGAGCAGGCCGACCGTGAGGGACTGGTAGCCGATCACCGCGCCCGCCTGCATCGCCGACACCGTGTCCCGACCGATCGCCCGGTCCGGGGCGCGCAGCTCGATGCGCGGCAGCTTGGCGGTCCGTGCCGCGAGCGCCTCGAGCCCGAGCTCGAGGCCGGGGGCGATGGCGCCGCCGACGTACGCCCCGTCCGGCGCGACGCAGTCGAACGTCGTGGCCGTGCCGAAGTCCACGACGACGGCCGGCGTGCCGTACAGGCGGGCGACCGCCAGCGCGTTCACCAGCCGGTCCGCACCGACCTCGCCGGGCCGGTCGATCCGGATCGGGATGGGGACGGTGCCCGGCGTGGCCAGGGTCAGCGGCCGATCGCGCCGGGCGGCGATGGCCTCGATCGCGGCGGTCAGGGCCGGCACCACGGAGGCGCAGGCGATGGCCCCGACGTCCTCCCAGCCGGCGTCGTCGAGGCGCAGCAGGCCGTCGAGCAGCAGGTCCACCTGGTCGGTCGTGGCGCGGGCGTCCGTCGCCGCGCGGCGCGAGGCGAGCAGCGTCGCACCGCGCATGCGACCGATGGTCACGTTCGTGTTCCCGATGTCGATGGCGAGGAGCATGGCCGCGATGATACGCGGCCCGACCCCACGGTCCGGGCGGATCGGCGCCCGCCCGGCCGCCGCACGCCCGCCGCACGCCCGCCGCCGACCCGGAAAAACACGGGTCGCGCGGGGGACCCGGTGCGGTACCATCCCGGCCATCAGTCGCGCCGCGGCCCCCGTGCCCGAGGAGACCCGTTTCGTGTCGATGCCCCCGACGGCCAAGTTCTTCGTGAACCACGGCGTCGTGTCGAGCCGCACGGACATGCTCCACCTGCTGCGGCCGCTGCTCAAGCAGACCGTCACCTACCGGTACGTCCGAGGCCGCGACGTCGTCGCCCACGGCACCGGCTGGGTCGAGCGCATCGTGACCGACGCGCCGGACACGTCGACCTACTTCACGCCGCTGGCGATCACCCTGAACATCGATTCGTTCGAGCATCTCGAGTTCGAGACGCGCCCCGACCAGCTGCTGGTCTATGCGCTCGTGCAGGGGGACGAGCGCGTCGTCGTCGAGTTCGCGCCGATCGGTCCGGGCGGTGAGGACAGGTCACCGTTCGCACCCCGTCAGCTCGAGTTCGACACGTCCGATTTCGTCCAGATGGAGCTGCTCGGCCTCGACGCCCACGAGGACGAGTAGCGACGATCCGGAGGCCGGCCGCCTCGGCGGCCGGTGGAGGGAAAGCGACCGGCGCGGCCCGAGCCCGCCCAAGATGGCTCGGCGCGCCCGCGGGCAAGGAGGGTCTGGAAACCGGTGGAGGGAATCGCCAGCTACTTCAAGTTCGCCGAGCGAGGGACCACCCTCGCGACGGAGACCAAGGCGGGCGTGACGACGTTCCTCGTCATGGCCTACATCATCGTCGTCAACCCGAGCATCCTGGCCGCGGCCGGGATCCCGGTCCCGGCGGCCGCCGCAGCCACGGCGCTCATCGCCGGCATCCTGACCATCGCCATGGGCCTCGTGGCCAACACCCCGATCGCCATGGCGGCGGGGCTCGGGATCAACGGCGCGGTCGCGTTCGGCCTCGTCCTGACCCAGGGCCTCACGCCCGCCGGCGCGATGGGCGTCATCGTGCTCGAGGGCATCGTCGTCACGATCCTCGTGCTCGTCGGCCTGCGCGAGTCGATCATGCGCGCCGTGCCGCTCGCCCTGAAGCGGGCGATCGGCGTGGGCATCGGCCTGTTCATCCTGTTCATCGGGTTCATCGATGCCGGGATCATCATCAAGACGGGCGGTTCGTCGGCCGAGAACCCGGTGCCGGTGACCTTCGTCTTCCCGACCGAGCCGGCGCACTTCGTGTTCTGGCTGGGCCTGCTCATCACGGTCGCCCTGTGGGCCCGCAAGGTCCCGGCGGCCCTGCTCCTCAGCATCCTGATCACGACCCTGGTCGCGATCGCGGTCGGGGTCCAGGCCCTGCCGTCGTCGTTCACCGCGACCCCCGACTTCTCGACCCTCGGGGCGTTCGACCTGGGCAACGTGTTCAACCAGCTCGGCCTGCTGGCTGCCGTGCTGACGATCTTCAGCTTCATGCTGACCGACTTCTTCGACACGATGGGCACGGCGACCGCGATCAGCGAGCAGGCCGGCCTGGTCGACGAGAAGGGTGATCCCGAGAACGTCGGCCGCATCCTGCTGGTCGACTCGGTCGGCGCGGCCATCGGGGCGCCGCCGGCATCAGCTCGAACACGAGCTACATCGAGAGCTCGGCGGGCGTGGCCGAGGGCGGACGGACGGGCTTCGCGTCGGTCGTGACCGGCGTGCTGTTCCTGATCGCGATCCTGCTCTCACCGCTGGCCGGCGTGGTCCCGTATGTGGCGACCGGTCCGGTCCTCGTGTTCATCGGCTTCCTGATGGTGGGCATGGTCCGCGACATCGACTTCAGTGATGTCGAGGACGGGTTCCCGGCCCTGCTCGGCATCATCCTGATGCCGCTGACCTTCAGCATCACCGTGGGCATCGGTGCCGCCTTCGTGGCGTACGTCGTGCTCAAGGTGGTCAAGGGCAAGCTGACCGAGGTCCACCCGCTCCTGTGGGGGGTGGCCATCGCCTTCGTCGTGTACTTCATGCAGAACTGGATCGGCGCAGTCATCTGACCGACCTCGCCGGTCCACGGCTCGATGCGGCGCCCCGGTCTCGCGACCGGGGCGCCGTGCTCGTTCCTGTACCATCGGCCGCGATGTTCGAACGGACGACGCTGCCCGAGGGGCCACGCGTCATCAGCGCCCGGCTCCCGGGGGCCCGTTCGGTCTCCATGGCGGCGTACGTCCTGGCCGGTTCGCGCCTGGAGTCGGCCGAGGAGGCCGGCGTGGCCCACTTCATGGAGCACCTCACCTTCAAGGGCACGGCCGCGTATCCGACGACGCGCGCCATCAGCGAGGCGATCGAGGGGGTCGGCGGCTCGTTCAACGCCGCCACCGACCGGGAGTCGACCGTGTACTGGGTGCGCGTCCCCGGCCGCGAGGCGCGCCGTGCGGTGGACGTCCTCGGTGAGCTGATCGTCCGGCCACGCCTGGACGCCGCCGAGATCGAGGGCGAGCGGACCGTCATCGTCGAGGAGATCCGCTCCTACCAGGACGACCCGGCCGAGTACGCCCAGACCCTGTTCCAGGTGGCGATGTTCGGCGACGGTCCGCTCGGTCGCGAGATCTGCGGCGACGAGGCCGGGATCCGCGCCCTGCCCGACGTCACCATCCGCGCCTTCTGGCAGGCGATGTACCGGCCGGCCAACACCGTCGTGGCGGTCGCCGGCGACCTGGCCCACGACGTGGCCGTCGAGCTCGTGGCCGCGGCCTTCGGGACCGGCAACGGGACCGCGGCGTCGTACGCGCCCGCCCCGACCCTGCCCGCCGGCGACCGCGTCCGGTTCGGGCGACGCACGACGACCCAGGCCCAGCTCGTGGTCGGCGTGCCGGCGCTGCCCCGCGACCACCCCGACGCCTGGACCCTCGCCGTCCTCAACGCGGTGCTCGGCGACGGCATGAGCAGCCGGCTGTTCCTGTCCGTCCGCGAGGAGCGCGGTCTGGCCTACGACATCGGCTCGGGCCTGGTCGACTACGCGGACGCCGGCGCCCTCGAGGTCTCGGCCGGGGTCGATCCGGCCGGCCTGCGCGAGGCCCTGGCGGCCATCCTGGCCGAGCTCGAGCGCCTGCGCGACGAGCCGGTGCCGGCGGCCGAGCTCGACAAGGCGCGCCGCTACCTGTCCGGCGGCCTCGAGCTGCGCATGGACGAGACCCGTCACCTGGCGTCGTGGATCGGCGGCCAGGAGGCGCTCCACGACCGGGTGCTGACCCTCGAGCAGGCGCTCGACGCGATCGCCGCCGTGGATGCCGACGCCGTCCAGCGGGTCGCCGGCGAGCTGTTCACCCACGACGGACTGCGCATGGCGGTCGTCGGCCCGGCCCGCGTCACGCGCGGCCTCGAGCGCCATCTCCGGCTGCCGTCCTGACCATGGACGTGCACGAGCCGAGCGGGGCGGTCCCGGACGACGCGGTCGCCGGCGACGCGGTCCGCCCGGCGGCCCTCGCCCTCGCGCGCCTGCACCTGCGCACCGGCGCCCTCGCCCTCGCGCGGACCGAGCTCGAGACGATGGCCGGCCGCGACCTGCTCGACGACCGGGGCATCCTCGACCTGGCCGAGGTCCGCTGGCGCACCGGCGACGTGGATGGGGCCGGCGCGGCCATCGCCGCCCTGCTCGAGGCGGCCCCCGACGCCACGGAGCCCGGCGGCGTGCTCGACGTCCCGGTCGCCTGGGTCATCGCGGCCGAGGCGGCCGCGGCGCGCGGCCGTCCGACCGAGGCGCGCGGGCACGCCGATCGACTGCGCGCGAGGCGGGACGAGGTGGACGGCGTGTTCGCCGGACAGCTCCGCTCGTCGGTCTGGCCGCCCGACCCGCTGGCCCCGGCGCCCACGTCGGGCACACTCTTCCCGGGCGGTACGGACGAACCGGCCGCGACCGCCTCCCTGCTGGCGGCCGAGCACGGCGGCGCCGATCCGACCGTCGGTGGCGGGACCGCCAAGGGTCCGTCGGCGGCACCCGAGCCGGCCGGGATGTCGGGCCTGTGGGACACCGAGCCGGCCGAGATCGACCCGGAGCTGGCGGCCGTCGCCGAGGCGATCGCGGCCACCGAGCCCGACGTCCAGGTGGTCGCCGGCGGGCTCGACGAGGCGCACTCGGTGGAGGGCGATGCAGACGCCGAGGTCGTCGAGGATGCCGGGGCCGTCGACCTCCCGTCGCCGGACGCCGTCCTGGCGAGCGGCCTGGCCGCCCTGCGCGCCGGCCGCCGCGCGGACGCCGCCCTCCAGCTGGCCCTCGCCCTGCGCCTCGCCCCGGCCCTCGCGCCGGCCGTTCTCGACGCCCTCGGGGAGGACGACGATCCCGGACTGGCGCTGCTGCGTGGAGACGCGTATCGTCTCGTCGGGCACGAGCGGGAGGCGCGACGCGCCTACGCCCGGGCGTGGCCCCCGACCGAGACCGAGGGGCCCTCGTCCGCCCCCGACGTCCAGGATGCCCGGGGCGCCGACCCGACCGGCGACGACGACGGCCCCGCCGACCTCGACCGCACGTCCTGACCCTGACCGACCCCGACCCGGCCCCGATCGACCGACCAAGGAGACTTCCGCGTGACCGAACGAACCCTCGTCCTCGTCAAGCCCGATGGCGTGCAGCGGCAGCTGACCGGCCGCATCCTTGCCCGCTACGAGGACCGCGGCCTGAAGATCGTCGGCCTGAAGCTGGTCCACGTCTCGCGCCCGATCGCCGAAGCGCACTACGCCACCCACCGCGAGAAGCCGTTCTTCGGCGGGCTCGTGGACTTCATCACCTCGTCGCCGCTCGTCGCCCTCGCGCTGGAGGGCCCCAACGCCATCGCGGTGGTCCGGGCGATCAACGGCGCGACCCGTCCGCACGAGGCGGCGCCCGGCACCATCCGGGGCGATCTCGCCCTCGAGACCGCGCAGAACATCGTCCACGCCTCCGATGGTCCGGAGGCCGCGGCGACCGAGCTGGCGCTCTGGTTCGAGGCCGACGAGCTGTTCGACTACGAGCGTGACATCGACCGCTGGGTGCTCGCCCAGGCCGACTGACGGATCCCCGTCAGGGGGTCGGGATCGGCTCGAACGAGGGCCCGTCCGTCGGTACGAGCGTGGGCTGGACCGTGGGCTGGACCGTCGGCTCGCCGGGATCGCCCGAGGCAGGCGGCTCCGGCGGCTGGTTCGGGTCGAACGACTCGGTCGCGCCCTCGAGACTCGGCGGCTGGCCGGCCGCGGCCGCGGGCCCTCCCAGGCCGCCGAGGGCCAGGACCAGCGCGATGACCGCCAGGAGCAGCGTCCCGCCGGTCGCGGTGACCGGCCGGTTGGCGTCCCACGTCCGGGCCAGCCATGGGCGCAGCGCGGCGAGGTCCACGGGCGTGACGGAGACTCGCGTGCCGAGGACCACTCCTCGCTCCCCCGAGCGTGGGCGCTGCACGCCGACGAGGACCAGGCGGCCGTAGTACAGGACCGGGCCGAGGACGCCGACCAGGACCACCCGCTCGACGATCCCGCCGAGCGCCAGGCCGACGACCGTGGCGCGCGCCTCGTAGACCGCCACGCCGGGCAGGCCGATGGTCGCCACGACGATGACGGCGAACGCCAGGGCCAGGGCGGGGGAGCGCAGCATCCAGCCGCGCAGCTCGGCCACGCGCCCGGTCCCGAACGTGGCCCGGGCTGCCGCCGCCCACGCGGCGAACGCGCTGCGCGCCACCACGAACACGAGGACATAGGTCCGCGCCGGCTCCCAGGCCGCCGGGTCCAGGACCGCGACCGCCAGCAGGATCACGCCCGCGTCGCCGATGATCGAGTAGCCGACGACGTGCTCGATGTCGTCCTGGATGAGTGCGGCGAGCGTGCCCAGCAGGATCGAGCTCAGGGCGATGGCGATGACGACCGGGCGAGCCGGCCCGACGTCGACCAGCAGCGGCGCGATCGACTGGTCGGCCCACGCCAGCGCGACCACCGCGAAGGCGGCCGGCGCCCACGCCGTCAGGAGCGGCAGGGTCGCTTCCGGGACGCTGTCGGTCAGGCGCGCGGCCCACGCGTGGAAGGGGATGGCCCCCGAGCGGATGGCGACGGCGAGGGCCATGGCGAGGTACGCCAGCCCGAACACGACCGGCTGCGCGGCGAGCTCGGTCAGGTCGCGGCCGATCCAGGCGCTGGCCGCGATCCCCATGGTCCCGGCCACGGCCGTCGCCCGGAGGACGCGGATCCCGACCGTGGCGCCCGCCCGGCCGCTGGCCGGACCGATGGCCAGCAGCGCTCCGGCGACCCCGCCCGCGGTGGCGGCCAGGACGGCCAGGCGCGCGTCGGGCAGGGCCAGGGCGAGGCCGGAGGTGGCGAGGAGACCGAGGGTCACGGCCGAGGCATCGCGGCGGGTGTCCGTGGCCGCCCCGACGATGGCGAGGACCGCGCCGCACGCGGCCCCCAGCAGCAGGAACAGGCCCAGGAACGCGGTGGTGGCCAGACCGTCCCCGCCCACGGCCAGGACCTCGTCGGGCCGGATCCGCGTCGCGGCCACCACCGCGGCGAGCAGGGCGACGATGCCGACGGCCGAGGCGAGGCGCTCGACCCGGCGCAGGAGCAGGACGAGTACGGCCCCGCCCGCGGTCACGACGAGGAAGGGCAGGAGGCTCACGGCCGTGCCGCCCGCTCGTCCGGGTCCATCGGGTGGGCGTCCGGCTGGCGGCGCGACCGCGTCGGGCCCTCGCCGGCCAGGTCGAAGCCGCCGGGCGGATCGAGCCGGGCCGCTCGCCCGAGCGCCGCGGCGCAGGCGGCGATGGCGACCAGCAGCGTCGACGCCAGCAGGTGCTCGAGGTCGCCCGGCGTGCCGCCCAGGCCGGTCCGAACCAGCAGGCCCGCGTCCACGAGCAGGAGGCAGCCGATGCCGATGCGCAGCAGGTCCCGGCCGGTCAGGACCGGCAGGACCGCCAGGGCGGCCAGGGCGAAGCCGGCCGCGCTGGCGATGTCGGAGCCGCCGGCCGGTGCGCCGAGTCCGTGCGCCCCGACGCCGACCACGCCGGCTGCGGCCGCGACCAGGAGCTCGGCCGGCCAGCCGATGCGGGACCCGGCGGTGGTCGCGTGCGCGAGCCGGAGGGACGCGTCGTCGCGCGCGGCGATCCACAGCAGGTAGGCGCCCAGGATCGCGCCGACGAGGCGGGCCGCCAGGCCGAGCGGGGCCGCGACCGGGTCGGTGATGACCGGGGAGACGAGGAGTGCGACGGCGAGGGCCAGGATGACCGTGCGTGCCTCGCGGGCACTGACCGCGACCACGGCGGCGCCGATGACCGCGACGGCGGCGGCGAGCAGGATCGGGTTCACGGTCGGCGCCGCGTGGACGACCCGCCCGGCCCGAGGGACGCGTCACCCACGGTCGCGCTCACGGCGTGCTGAGGGTCAGTTCCGGATAGGTCGGTGTCGGCAGGATGCCGAAGGTGTCGAACGGCCAGTAGCGCAACCATGCCCGGCCGATGACCTGCTCCAGCGGGACCGGCCCGAACGTGCGCGAGTCGGCGGAGTTGGAGCGGTGGTCGCCCATCAGGAACAGCTGATCGGCCGGGACGACCCAGCGGGTCTGGTCGCCGTTGGTGGTCGTGGGCTGGCGCTGCCCGTCGGGCATGGTCGTGTACAGGTACGTCTCGTCGAGGGCTTCGCCGTCGATGTAGACGAGGCCGTCGTCGCGGATCTCGACCGTGTCGCCGCCCTCGCCGATGACCCGCTTGATGAACGGGGTCCCGCCATCGCCCCACTCGGCGGGCGGGGTGAACACGACGATGTCGCCCCGCTCGTACGTGTCGAAGCGCGGCGTCAGTTTGTCGACCAGGACGTACTGCTCAGGTTCCAGGGTCCGCTCCATCGACTGTTGCTGGACCTTGTAGGGCTGGGCCACGAAGTTCTGGATGACGAAGAAGATGATCAGCGTGAGGACGAGGGTCTCGACGATCTCGAGGAGACACCCGAACGCAGGTCGTTGGCTCACAAGTCCGGCAGTATAGGGGCCCCCGCCGCCGGGGCGCCGGCACCCACCGATCGGCCACCCGGCGGAAGGCGTCATCGGCTGCATATCCGGCACCCGGATCCGGTTTGACCCGCGAAACGGCACGGCAGTACACTCGCGCCGGCCCTGCAAGGTCCCAGCCCACGGTGCGTACCGCCTGGACCCCGGCCAGCTCCCCGGAAACCCGTCCAGAGGGCGCGCGTGCGCCATGGACGGGACCGCCCACCTGACCCATCGTGGAGGACCCGACGACCCTGATGGATGCGAGCACGCTCCAGCTGATCATCCTGCCGGCCGGTCTCATCGCCGTGCTGTTCGCGATCTACCTGGCACGGGACGTGCTGGCTCGCGATACCGGGACCCCCGAGATGCAGGCGGTCGCCGGCACCATCTTCGAGGGCGCCGTCGCGTTCATCCGCCGCCAGTACACGACGATCGGCGTCCTGGCCCTGGCCGGCTCCGTGGTGATCTTCGTGGTCATCTACGTGGTCGAGACCGCCGAGGTCGCCGACGTGCCCGAGCTCGCCGGGTTCCCGATCGCGATCATGACCGCGTTCTCCTTCCTGGTCGGCGCCGCGTGCTCGATGGCCTCCGGGATCATCGGCATGTACATCAGCGTCAAGGCGAACGTCCGGACGGCCTCGGCGGCACGGCGCAGCCTGGTCGAGGCGGTGCAGGTCGCGATGCGCGGCGGGGCGGTCTCCGGCTTCCTCGTCGTCGCCCTGTCGCTCCTGGGCGTGTGGGGCATCTTCACCCTGTATGACGCCGTGGTCGCCGAGGTCACGGTCCGCGAGGCGCCGTTCCTCATCGTCGGGTTCGGCTTCGGGGCCTCGTTCGTCGCTCTCTTCGCCCAGCTCGGCGGCGGTATCTACACGAAGGCCGCCGATGTCGGGTCCGACCTCGTCGGCAAGGTCGAGAAGGGCATCCCCGAGGACGACCCCCGCAACGCGGGCGTCGTGGCCGACCTCGTCGGCGACAACGTGGGCGACTGCGCCGGTCGTGGCGCGGACCTGTTCGAGTCCACCGCCGCCGAGAACATCGGCGCGATGATCCTGGGCGTGGCGGCCTTCGCCATCGCCGAGAGCGCCGGCTGGCCGAACCCCGAGGCCTGGATCTTCTTCCCGCTCGTCGTCCGGGCCTTCGGGCTGCTGGCCACGATCGTGGCGATCTTCTTCGTCCGCGGCAAGGAGACCGAGGACCCGATGAACATGCTCAACCGCGGCTACTGGGTCACGACCCTGTTGTCCGTGGTCGGCCTGGGCATCACCACCGCCGTGATGATGGACACCAACGGGTCCACCGGCGAGGCCTTCGGCCTGCCCACCTGGGTCTACTTCTTCGCCGCGGGCATCGTCGGCCTGGCGACCAGTGTCGCGTTCGTCTACATCACCCAGTTCTACACCGCCGGCTCGTACCGGCCGGTGCGCGAGATCGCCGAGGCCTCCCGGACCGGCCCCGCCACGAACATCATCAGCGGCACCGCCGTCGGCTTCGAGACCACGCTCGTCACCGCGGTGACGATCTCCATCGCGCTGTTCGCCAGCTTCTGGCTGGGCGACCAGGCCGGCCTCGTGGCCGCGGACGGCCGCAACGTGGGCGGCATCTTCGGCACCGCGGTGGCGACCATGGGCATGCTCATGACCACGGCCTTCATCCTGGCCATGGACACGTTCGGCCCGATCACCGACAACGCCGGGGGCATCGCCGAGTTCAGCCGCGCGGAAGCTGGCGCCCGGCAGATCACCGACCGGCTCGACGCCGTGGGCAACACGACCAAGGCGCTGACCAAGGGCTATGCCATCGCCTCGGCGTCGCTGGCCGCGTTCCTGCTGTTCTCCGCCTACATCGACAAGGTCAACGTCATCCAGAGCCGGCGCATCGAGGCGGGCGTCCCCGGCGCCCAGCTCCTCGAGTCGGTCAACCTGGCCAACATCAACGTGTTCATCGCGGCGCTCATCGCGGCCATGCTCGTGTACTTCTTCAGCAGCCTGGCCATCCGGGCCGTCGGCACGACCGCCCAGGCGATCATCGTCGAGGTCCGGCGCCAGTTCCGCGAGATGCCCGGGATCATGGACTACACCCAGCGCCCGGACTACGCCCGCGTCGTGGACATCACGACCAAGGCCGCGCTGCGCCAGATGGTCGCCCCGGGCCTCGTGGCCGTGGCGACCCCGATCATCGTCGGCGTGCTGCTCGGCTACGAGGCGGTGGCGGGCATGCTGATGGTCGGGACCATCGCCGGCGTCCTGCTCGCCACGGTCCTCAACAACGGCGGCGGGGCGTGGGACAACGCCAAGAAGTACATCGAGTCGGGCCAGCTCAAGGATGAGCATGGCAACGTCCTCGGCAAGGGCTCCGAGGCCCACGCCGCGGCCGTCGTCGGCGACACGGTCGGCGATCCGTTCAAGGACACGGCCGGTCCGTCGCTGCACGTCCTGGTCAAGCTGCTGGCCACGATCACCCTGGTGCTCGCACCGCTGTTCATCCGCTGATCGCATCGGAGCGGGCCGGCTGACGGCCGTCCCGCCCCGGCCCCCACGGAGGCGTTCGCATCGATACGCTCCTCCAGGCGCTGCTCATGGGCCTCGTGCAGGGACTCACCGAGTTCCTGCCGGTGTCCTCGTCCGGGCACCTCGTGCTCCTGCCGTACCTGTTCGGCTGGGACGACGCGTTCATCACCTCGCTGGCCTTCTCGGTCATGCTCCACTTCGGGACGCTGGTCGCCCTTCTCGCGTACTTCCGGGCCGATTGGCTGCGTCTCGTGCCCGCCGGCCTGGCCGTGCTGCGAGACCGGTCGTTCCGGGGCGACCCGGACCGGCGCCTGGCCTGGCTGCTGGCCGCGAGCACCATCCCGGCCGCCCTCGCCGGCATGCTCTTCAACGACGTCATCGAGGCGAGCCTGCGCGGGGTGGGTCTCGTCGTGGTCATGCTCGTCGTCGGCGCGTTCATCCTGGCCGTGGCCGATCGGGTCGGGAAGCGCACGCGGACCATCGAGGGCGTGACGTTCCCGATCGCCCTGGCCATCGGCGCCGCGCAGGCGCTGGCCCTCATCCCCGGGCTGTCGCGCTCCGGGATCTCGCTCTCGGCCGGCCGCCTGGCCGGCCTCGACCGGGAGGCGGCGGCCCGTTTCAGCTTCCTGATGGCCACGCCCATCACGCTCGGCGCGGGCCTGTACGAGACCTACCAGGTCATCACCCTCGACGGCGGGCCCGTGGCCGACCCGGGGCCGCTCGTGGCCGGCCTGATCGCGTCCCTTGTGGCCGGCCTGCTGGCCATCCACTTCATGCTGCGCTACCTGCGCACGCGCTCGCTCGACGTGTTCGTGGTCTATCGCCTCATCCTCGCCGCGGCGGTCACGGCCGTGCTCGTCGTCCGAACGGGCTGAGCGGGGACCGGCGTGGAGGTCATGAAGCAGCTGCGCCAGCGGGCCATCCGCGACCTGGTCGACCAGCGGCCGCTCCGGACCCAGCAGGAGCTTGCGGCGGCCCTGCGCGAGCGCGGCTTCCGGACCACCCAGGCGACCATCAGCCGGGACGTCGCCGACCTCGGCCTGATCAAGGTCAGTCGCGACGGCATCGTCGCGTACGCGCTGCCGCCGCGCCTCATCGAGGCCGAGACCTCCGGCGAGGACCGCTTGCGCAAGCTCCTGTCGGACCTGCCCCTCGAGGTCCACGAGGCCGGCCTGCTGCTGGTGCTGCGCACCCTGCCGGGGTCGGCGCATGCCATCGCGGCCGCGCTCGACCGGGCGCGCTGGCCGGAGGTGGCCGGGTCCATCGCCGGCGACGACACGCTGTTCGTGGCCTTGCCGGACCGCGGCTCGCTGCAGCGGGTCAAGCGTCGGCTCCTCCGGCTCGCCGGCCGGGCCTGACCGTCGGCTCGGGGCTTTGACACCCGCCGAGGGCGGCTCTACCATTCGCGTCCGGTCGGGACTTCAGGCGCGCGGGTGACCGCTGCGGCCCTGGGGTCCTGTCCTTGTATCCGGGAGGCCACGCAGCCTCGTCCGAACCCGACCCACCTGCATCGCGGGGGCCGACACACATGAACAACAAACCGACCTACCTGTCCAAGGACGGCTTCACCAAGCTTCGGGCGGAGCTGGACGACATGATCTCCGTGAAGCGGCCCGAGGTCGCCCAGCGGATCCACGACGCGAAGGAGCACGGCGACCTGTCGGAGAACGCCGAGTACGAGGACGCCAAGAACGAGCAGGCGTTCGTGGAAGGGCGCATCCAGACACTCGAGGCGATCATCAAGAACGCGACGATCATCGACGAGAACCACTCGACCGACCACGTCCAGATCGGCTCGACGGTGTCGGTGTCGAGCGCCGACGGCAAGGAGACCTTCCAGATCGTCGGCTCCGCCGAGGCCAAGCCGGCTGAGGGCCGGATCTCGAACGAGAGCCCGGTCGGTCGCGCCCTGCTCGGCAAGAAGAAGGGCGACAAGGTCGTTGTCAAGGTTCCGGCGGGGGACTTCACCTACACCGTCGTCGGCATCAGCTGACGCCCCGCGCGGAGGCGCCCCGGACCGTGGACTGGGCGGACGAACTCGCAGCACGGGTCCGGGATGGCGGGCCGCAGGTCGTCAACGACTCGAAGACGCCGTCGGGGACCGTCCACGTCGGAAGCCTGCGCGGCCCGGTCATCCTCGATGCCATCACCCGCGCCCTGCGCGCGAACGGGATCGAGACGACGCTCCTGTACGGGGTGGACGACCTCGACCCGATGGACGCCCAGGCGCTCCTGACGCCGGACGCCATCGACCGCGAGATGGGCCGGCCGCTGGCCCACGTGCCCGACCCGGTGGGGGATTGCCACGTCTCGTACGCGCGCCACTTCGCGGGCATCTTCATCGACACGTTCGCGGGCCTCGGCATCCATCCGGACCGCTACTACTGGATGAGCGACATCTACCCGACCGGGGCGATGGACCCGTTCATCCGGACCGCGCTGGACCGGGCGGCCGTGGTCCGCGACATCTACCGCCGGGTGGCCAACGTCCAGCACCCCGAGACGTGGCATCCGCTGAGCGCCATCTGCCCCGTGTGCGGCAAGGTCGGGACGACGATCGTCACGGCGTGGGACGGGGAGCGGGTCCGGGTCGAGTGCCGTGAGCGCCTCGTGACGTGGGCGACCGGCTGTGGCTTCGCGGGCTGGATGTCGCCGTTCGGGGGCGCCGCGAAGCTGCCATGGAACCTGGAGTGGGCGGCCCAGTGGTCGCTCTTCGGCGTGACCATCGAGCCGTGCGGCAAGGATCTGTCGACCGCCGGCGGGTCGCGCGATCGAAGCGATGCCATCGCGCGCGAGGTGTTCGAGCGCGAGCCGCCGCTCAACGTCCCCTACGAGTTCCTCAACATCGGCGGCAAGAAGATGTCCACGTCCAAGGGTCGCGGGGCGGCGGCCCACACGATGGCCGAGGTCGTGCCGCCCGAGCAGCTGCGCTTCCTGTTCCTGCGCCATCGGCCCAATCACGCCATCGACTTCGATCCCGACGGCACCGACCAGATCCCGCGCCTGTTCGACGAGTTCGACAAGTTCGCCGCGGCCACGGCCGGTCGCGAGGTCAAGGGCGAGCTGGCGCCGGGCTTCGATGCCACGTTCCGCTACTCGCTGCTCGACCCCGCGGCCGACGTCGCCGCCGAGGCGGCGGCCTTCCGGCCCGCCTTCAACCACCTGGCGATGCTCGTCCAGATCCCGGGTGTCGACCTCGCCGACCGCGCCGCCGCGGAGAAGGGCAGTGCCCTGACCCCGCGCGAGGCCGCGGCCCTGGCCGAGCGTGCCGCCGCCGCCCGTGCCTGGCTGGGTGCCTACGCACCGGATCGGTCGGTGATCCGCATCCAGGCGGACCTGCCCGAGGCCGCGGCCGACCTCGACGCCGCCCAGCGCACCTATCTCGACGCCCTGGCCGCCGCCGTGGCCGTCCGGACGCCGCCCGCGGGCGACGCGTGGCAGGACGCCATCTTCACGACGGCCGGATCCGTCGGGATCCCGGCGGGACGGGCCTTCGACGCCATCTATCGCGCGTTCCTCGGGCGGCCCAACGGTCCACGCGCCGGCTGGCTGCTGGCCGGCCTCGACCCGCGGTTCGTGCTCCAGCGCCTGCGCGAGGCTGCGGCAGGCGCACCCGTCGGGGGTGCCGCATGAGCGTCGGTGCGCAGCGGCTGCGCGACGAGCCGGAGCGGATCCGCCAGGGCGCCATCGACAAGGGCGAGGACCCGGGGCTCGTCGATGCCGCGCTGGAGCTCGACGCCCGCCGCCGCCGGCTGCTGGGCGAGGGCGACGCGCTCAAGGCCGAGCGCAACGCCGCCAGCAAGCGCATCGGCGAGGCGCTCAAGGCCGGCGCCACGCCCGACGGCCCGGAGGTGGCCGAGCTGAAGGCCGCCTCGGTCGCCGCTGGGGAGCGGATCACGACCCTGGATGCCGAGCTGGCCGCGGTCGAGGCGGAGCTCGACGACGTGCTCCTGCGCATCCCCAACCCGGCCGATCCGGACGTCCCGGTCGGGGGCGAGGAGGCCAACGTCACCGTCCGCACCTGGGGCGAACTGCTCCCGCGCGAGCAGCCGCTCGAGGGCGAGGTCGGGGCGGATGCGCCGGCCGGCGGCGCGACCTGGGAGCGCCGCCCGCACTGGGAGCTCGGCGAGACGCTCGACATCATCGACAACGCCCGGGGGGCCAAGATCGCCGGCTCCGGCTTCCCCGTCTACAAGGGCGCGGGCTCGGCGCTGCAGCGAGCGCTCATCAGCTGGTTCCTCGACGTCCATACCCGGGAGCACGGCTTCACCGAGGTCTGGCCGCCGGCGGTGGTCAACGCGGCCAGCGCGACCGGCACGGGACAGATCCCGGACAAGGAAGACCAGATGTACGTCGTCACCCGCGACGAGCTGTACCTGGTCCCGACCGCCGAGGTGCCCGTCACCAACCTGCATCGCGACGAGATCATCGAGTCCGCCGACCTGCCGATCCGCTACGCGGCGTACTCGCCGTGCTTCCGCCGAGAGGCCGGCGCCGCTGGCAAGGACACCCGCGGGATCCTGCGGGTCCATCAGTTCGACAAGGTCGAGATGGTCCTGTTCGAGCGCCCGGAGGACTCGCCGGCCGCCCTCGAGTGGATGACCGAGCGGGCCGAGATCCTGCTCCAGCGCCTCGGCCTCGCGTATCGCGTCCTGCTCATGAGCACGCGCGAGATGGGCTTCACCCAGGCCCGCAAGTACGACCTGGAGGTCTGGGCGCCGGGCGTGGAGCGCTGGCTGGAGGTCAGCTCGTGCTCCAACTTCCGTGACTTCCAGGCCCGCCGGATGGCCATCCGCTACCGGCCCGAGCCGGGCGCCCGGCCCGAGCTGCTGCACACGCTCAACGGCAGCGGCCTCGCCCTTGCCCGCGTCGTGGCCGCCCTGCTCGAGACGTACCAGCAGCCGGACGGCAGCGTCACCGTCCCGGATGTGCTGCGGTCCTATCTCGGCCGCGATGCGATCGGTGCCCCGTCGAGCTAACGAGGCGACGAGGGCGTATGTCATGAGGTCGGACAAGAGGCTCCGAACCCGCATCAGCCTGCTGCTTGTGCTTGTCGCGACTGGATGCGGTCAAGCGCTACCGTCAAACCATGGGGCAGTCGTATCTGACGCTCCGAGCATCGGCGGAACGGCTCCTATCCTTTCGCAACGGGAGTTGTCCGAAGCCATCGCCTTCCGGCAGCGCTTCGGGCTCCGGGCTGATGAAACCTGGGTGAGGGCCGTTGCGGCCGATCCGGATGCGCAGATCGGTGTCCGCGAGTTCGGGTTGCCACTCTTGCCCGAAGAGTTGAACGATCTCCAGTCCCGAACCTGGGACCCGGACCTGTTCCAGCAAGTCAGGCAGTATGGCCTCCTGTTCCCTGACGACTACGGCGGTGCCCGCATCAATGTCGAGGGGAGCGGCGTGGTCATCTACTTTGCTGACCGCGTCGATCGTCATCGAGCCGCGCTGTCAAACCTGACCCCGCTTGGCTCGAAGGTGGAGGTCCGAAACGTGGAGTGGAGCCTCGTCGAGCTCATCCACTTCAAGGAAGCGGTGCTGACGGAGCAAGCGTGGTTCGAATCGGTTGGTGTCATTGCCAAGGCCGGCGAAGACATCGCCGACAACGCCGTCCATCTGCGCTACCAGGGCCCGGAGGCGGCCGCTGCGCTCATCGAAGAGCACTTCGGTAATCCAACGTGGCTCCGGGCACGTTGGCTTGGGCCGCTTCCGTGGGAGGGACCGCGTGCTGACCTGACGATCAAGGTTGTCGATCTCGATGGAGACCCTGTCGCGGAGCTTCGTTGTCAGGCGACGCCCGTTGATCCAACGGTGGATCCGGGACCAGACGCGGTGTGGGGGACAGACAACGATGGCGTCTGTGTCATCGATGACCTGCCGACTGTGCAGTTCGAGGTCACGCTGCACGAAATGACGTCGGCCGGCCTTGATCCCGACCCGGTCAAGTCGCTCCGAGTAGCGGTCGAGCTCGGCGGTACCTCGATCACCGTCGTCGTGCATGCCCGCTGATCCGACCGGCGAGGAGGCCTATGGCGGAATCTCGTTCGGTGGACCTGCAACAGGATCGCGTGGTGGGTGGAACCCGATCGGGGAGAGCGTGCCTCAGGACGATCCAGTCGTCGTCGTCGGCGTCAGTTCACCGGTCGGACGCGGCGGGCCGGGGTCATGCATGGGCGGTACGGCGATGCCGTGCTCGGCGAACGCGTCGAAGCCGTAGACGTGAACAGGAGTCGTCTCGGAGCCCGATGTATCCTCCGCCCCACGGAGAGGTGGCCGAGCGGTCGATGGCGGCGCTCTTGAAAAGCGCAGGGTCGCAAGATCCCGTGGGTTCGAATCCCACCCTCTCCGCCACGGCCCCCGGCGGCGGTGCGCCCTCGCACTGACCCGGACGGCGGCAGGCCGGGTGACGATGGTCCGGCTCGTGCGGGCCGCGAGGCATGCGCACACTCGATCCTGTCTCGCCTCGCACGGGTCCTCCCAGCGCATGTCCGTCATCTGGCGTCTCGCTCGCATCGCCGTTGCCGGCACGGTGCTGCTTTCGGCCAGCCTCGCCGGCGCGGCCGGCGTGGCCGCGGGCCCGCTGGTCGCGCCCCGGCTCCCGCTGATCAATACGGCGCCGGTCGGGACGGTGGACCTGTACGCCACGCCGTACGAGACCGACCTCGTGGTGGCCGCGCCGGGTGTGCTGGCCAACGACATCGACCTCGACGGGGACGCGCTGACCGCCAGCCTGGTCACCGCTCCCGGCCGAGGCACGCTGTCGCTCGACGCGAGCGGCGGCTTCCGCTACGTGCCCGACGCCGGCTCGAGCGGGATCGACACGTTCAGCTACCTGGCCGACGACGGTCAGGCGAGCTCGCTGGCGACGCTGGTGACGATCACGGTGGGTGCGCCGCCACCCGCCACCCCGACCCCGAGTCCGACGCCGACGGCGACGCCCACGCCCGCGCCGACGCCCACGCCGGCGCCGACGGCGACCCCCACTCCGGCGCCCACCCCGACACCGACCGGCAGCGGCGGTCCGCTGCGGTCCCCCACGCCCACGCCCACGCCCACGCCGACGCCGACGCCGATGCCCGGCCCGGGCGCGTCCCGGGACCCCGGCACCACGGAGCCCGGCACCACCCCGGCCCCGAGCGCATCGCCACGACTCGACGGCCCGGAGCCCGGAGGGGTCGCCGGCGGGGGCGCTCCGCCAGGAGCCGGTCCGAGCCCGGATCACGTCGGCAGCCCGGATGCCCCGGCGGCGGCCCCCCATGCGTTCGATGTCGTGGCACCCTCCGGGGGCACGGTGACCGTGGCCGGTTTCGGGGCGTTCGACACGACCATGGAGTGGCTCGTGCCGACGGCGGTCTTCACCGTGCCCGGGCTCGTCATCATCCTCGCCGTCCTGATCGGACAGTGGATCAGCGGGCTCGTGTGGTTGCCGCTCGTGCGCCGCCACCTGGCGGGGGATGGACGGCGCCGACGGCTGACACAGCCCGTGGGTCGCTGACGGGGCCCGGTAGGTCCGGACGGGTGGGTGGGGTGCGGTCCGTCCTACCGCCGACCGGGACTTCGGGTGTGTGGTGTGCGGCCGCACGACGGACCACGATGCGGGTCACGCGTCCTCGACGCCTGCTGTGAGGTGGCCAGGCCCTTGTTCGGCGCCACGACCCGAGTCCCGCGCCCCGTCCTGATCCTGCTCGTCTACGGGATCTTCCTGGTCATCGTCGGCGTGACGGCGACGGCCCAGACGGTGATGGTGTCGGCCCACTTCTCGGCGACCACCCTGCAGTCCGTGGTCGCGACCGACGCCGCCCTCGTTCGCAGTTTCGTCAACAGCAGCCTGTCCCCGGACGACCTTGCCGCCGAGGGGATGGCCGCGGCGCGCATCGCCGAGCTCGAGCGCGGGCTGGCCGTGCTGACCGAGCGGGCGGAGATCCTGCACATCGAGATCCGTCTCCCCGACGGCCGGCTCGTCGTCGCCGACAAGCCCGGCCTTGCCGGGTCCCAGGCGACGCCGTCCGAGGACTTTCGCGCGGCGGTCGAGGCTCGAACGGCCGCTGCCGGCATCGACGGGGTCGACGCCAGCGAGGCGGTCGGTCCGGCGCTGCCCACGACCGACGTCCTGCGCGCGTACTTCCCGCTCCAGGCCGACGGTCGCGTCCAGGCGGTCATCGGCGTCTGGCGCGACGCCGTGCCGATCCTCCAGAAGCTCGACAGCGTCCGCCGCGACATCGTCGCCGCGACGCTGTCCGCAGCCCTCGTCGCGGCCCTCGTCCTGTCGCTCGTCTTCCGCTCCGCCCAGGGCCGCATCACGCGCCAGGCGCAGGCCCTCGTGGAGGCCACCCGGCGCGACCCGCTGACCGGCCTGCTCAACCATGGTTCCCTCGTGTCCGCCCTGGCCGTGTCGGTCGAGCAGGCGCGCACGGACGAGATCGCCATCGGTGTCGCCCTCGTGGACATCGACGGGTTCCGACTGCTCAACGAGACGTACGGGCACGCCGCGGGCGACCGGGCGCTGGCGACGGTCGTGCAGCAGCTGACCGACAGCGTGCCGCCGGAGATCACCTTCGGCCGCTACGGGCCCGACGAGTTCCTGCTCATCGCCCCGGCCGCGCACGTCGCCCGCCTCGGGGAGCTCCTCGAGGCGCTGCGCGCCCGGCTCGCCGATGCGGCCCTCCAGTTCGACACCTCGGAGCGCCTGCCGCTGACGTTCAGCGCCGGCATCTGCACCTATCCCGAGCACGCGGGGTCGGTGACCGACCTGCTGACGATCGCCGCCGTCACGGTGCAGGAGGCCAAGTCGAGCGGTGGTGACGCCATCCGCGCCGCGCACGCCAACGGGACGGAGCATGACGGCGAGACCCGCACCTTCGACGTCTTCCAGGGCCTCATCCTGGCCGTCGACACGAAGGACCGCTACACCAGGCGCCACTCCGAGGATGTCGCCCGCTACGCCGTCTTCCTCGGCCAGCGCCTCGGCCTCGACGAGGAGACGCTCCAGACCGTCCGGGTCGCGGGTCTGCTCCACGATGTCGGAAAGATCGGCGTGCCGGATCACGTCCTGCGCAAGCCGGGCAAGCTGACCGAGGACGAATACCGCGCGGTCCAGCAGCACGTGGCCCTCGGCGACATGATCGTCCGCGACCTGCCGGAGATCGAGACCATCCGCGCCGGCGTCCGCCATCACCACGAGCGCTGGGACGGGACGGGCTATCTGCACCGTCTCGAGGGCGAGGCGATCCCGCTCGTCGCGCGCCTCCTCGCCGTCGGCGATGCGTTCTCGGCGATGACCACGACCCGCCCGTACCGCAAGGCCCTCGACGTCCAGGAGGCGCTGCGCCGACTCGGAGACGCGGCCGGCACCCAGCTCGACGAACGCCTGGTGACGGCGTTCATCGAGGGCATCGAGACCGCCGCCGACGCGCCCCTGCCCGGCGCCGACGTCGGCGCACGCATCTGGACGCCGTTCCGGCAGGTCGCATGATCCTCGCGGGGCGGGGTCCCGACGGTCGCCCGGCATGGCCGTCCGCCGGATGATCGGTGCATCCGGTCGGCGCGACCGGCAGGGGGCCGCCACCTCGTCGCGCTGGTAGGCTCGCCTGGTGGATGGCACCCGGAACCCCGGAGGCGGCGGCCCGCCGCCGGGCCTGTGCGGCGGATGCCGGCACTCGCGGATCGTCACGTCCGACCGCGGCAGCCGGTTCCGCCTGTGTCGTCGCTCCGCCACCGATCCGCGCTTCCCACGCTACCCGGCCCTGCCCGTGCTGGCCTGTCCCGGCTTCGAGCCGGGCGCGTCCGCGCCGGATCCCGGGCCCGTCGCTTGACGACCCGGCGTCGGCCTGCGACCATCCGCGAACGCGACCACGATCGAAGACAGGGCCGTGAACGGGACGAGTACCCGTCGCACGTCGGCACAGAGACCCGGTGGCTGGTGGAAACCGGGGCGACGACGACAGGGAATGGACCCGGGAGCCTCCGGACCGAACGACGCGGGACACGATGGACCGCGACCAGTAGGCTCCGGCGCAGAGCGCCAGCGATACCGGGCAGCGCCGATCGCCGAGGTGGGTGACCACCGACGCCGTCGGTCAAGATGAGTGCGGCACACGCCGAATGAGGGTGGCACCGCGGAAGGTACGACCTTTCGTCCCGGGACGAAACGGTCGTTCTGTGATTCCTGAGGCAGCCACCGCGATGACCACCGCCGACCCGATCAGCCTCGCCCAGGCCAGGCGCCTGGCGGGCGACGCCGACACCATTCTCCTGCGTGCGACCCGTCCAGCTGATCTCGAGACCCCGATCGGCGCCTTCCTGCGCCTGGACGACGGCGGGCCGGCCTACCTGCTCGAGTCCGTCGAGGGGGGCGAGCGGACCGGCCGCTACTCGTTCCTCGGCATCGGGCCGCGGCGGCTGCTCGAGGTGCGCGACGGGCGGGCCCGGGTCCAGACCCGACCGGTCACCGTCCCGGAGTACGCCCCGGATCTGCCCATCGAGACGTTCGTGGCGTCCGACCCGCTGGCCGCCATCCGGACCTTCCTGCCGAAGCGCCGCGTCCAGCCGACCGACGGCATGCCGCGCTTCACCGGCGGCGCCGTCGGGGCGCTGGCGTACGACGCCGTCAGCACGTTCGAGCCGCGCGTCCCACTGCCCGACAGCGACCCGGTGGGCGTGCCCACGGCCGCGTTCATCGAGACCGACCTCGTCCTCGTCTTCGACCACCTCACCCACACCCTGTCGGCCATCGCCTCGCTCCACACCGAGACGCCGGACCTCGAGGGCCGCTATCGGATCGCCGAGGCGGCCATCTTCGAGGCGCTCGAGCGGACGCAGCGACCGAGCGCCGCCGAGTCGCGCGGGACGCCGGCGCGGTCCGCCGACCGGCCGCCCCTGGCCGGACCGATCGAGACGTCGCTGGGCCGCGAGCAGTACATCCGCGCCGTCGAGGCCGCCAAGGACGCCATCGCCAGCGGCGAGGCCATCCAGGTCGTGCTGGCGCGGCGCCAGTCGTTCGGGCTGCCGCTCGACGCCTCGACCGGCCGGCAGCTCGACGGCATCGGGCTGTACCGGGCCCTGCGCCGGGTCAACCCGAGCCCGTACCTGTTCTTCGTGCGCACCCCGCACTACGAGGTCGTCGGGGCGTCGCCCGAGTTGCTCCTCCAGGTCCAGGGCGACCGCCTGACCACGCACCCCATCGCGGGTACGCTGCCGCGCGGGGCCGACGACCGCGAGGACCAGCTCCTGGCCGAGCGGCTGCAGCGCGACCCGAAGGAGCGCGCCGAGCACGTGATGCTCGTCGACCTCGGCCGGAACGACCTCGGTCGCGTCTCGCGCCCGGGGACCGTGACCGTGAGCAAGTACATGGAGGTCGAGAAGTACAGCCACGTCCTCCACCTGGTGTCGCACGTCGAGGGCCGGCTCCTGCCGGGGCTCGACGTGCTCGACGCGCTGCGTTCGGTCTTCCCTGCCGGGACCCTGTCCGGGGCGCCCAAGGTCCGGGCCATGCAGCTCATCGCGGCGGCCGAGGGCGAGCGCCGCGGGCTGTACGGCGGGGCCGCCGGCTACCTCGGCTACGACGGCAACCTCGATACCGCGATCACCATCCGCAGCGCCGTCCTGCGCGACGGGCACGCCCACATCCACACCGGGGCCGGCATCGTCGCGGGCTCCGTGCCCGAGCGCGAGTTCGAGGAGACCGAGCACAAGGCCGCCGCCATGCGGCGCGCCATCGAGCTGGCCGCCGGCATCCCCGAGGCGCCGCGCCCCGGCGCGGGCGGACGGGACGGCGAGCCGGGCAAGCCAGCCGAGCCGGCCGAGCCCGCGGGGACGCCGGCATGATCCTCGTCGTCGACAACTACGACAGCTTCACGTTCAACCTCGTGCAGGCCCTCCAGGCCGCCGGCGCGGAGGTCCGCGTCGTGCGCAACGACGCCATCGACCGCGCCGGGGTCGAGGCGCTGGCCGACGACCCCGAGGCGGACCTGCGCGGCATCGTCATCTCGCCCGGGCCGGGCGACCCGGACTCCGCCGGGGTCAGCGTGGCGACCATCGAGGTGGCGGCCGACCGCGGCATCCCGCTCCTGGGCGTGTGCCTCGGGATGCAGTCGATGGCAGCCGCGTTCGGGGCCGCCGTCGTGCGCGCCCCGACGCTCGTCCACGGCGAGGCGTCCGAGATCACCCACGACGGCCAGGGACTGCTCGCCGGGATGCCGTCGTCGTTCATGGCCGCCCGCTACCACTCGCTGTCGGTCGACCCGGCGACCCTCCCCCCGGAGCTGCGCGTGACCGCCATGAGCGAGGTCGATCGCGTCGTGATGGGCATCCGCCACGTCGGCCTCCCGCTCGAGGGCGTCCAGTTCCACCCCGAGTCGGTGCTCACGCCGGACGGCCCGCACCTGCTGGCGAACTTCCTGCGCCAGGCCGGGGAAGGGGAGGCCTCGCGCCTCGACGACGCCACGGGATCGTTCGCCACCGCCGGGCTGACGACGGCGTCCGAGGCCGGGCGATGAGCGACCTCGTCCGGCGCGCCCTGGCGACCATCGTCGACGGCGGCACGCTGGCCTTCGACGAGGCGCGCCTGGCGATGGGCGCGGTGATGGACGGCGAGGCCACCCCGGCCCAGCTGGCGGCCATGCTGATGGGCCTGCGCATGCGCGGCGAGACGGTGGACGAGCTGGCCGGCTTCGCGGCGGCGATGCGCGAGCGCGTCGTGGCCGTCGAGGCACCGGAGGGCACCATCGACCTCGTCGGCACCGGGGGCGACGGCAGCGGCACGTTCAACATCTCGACCGCGGCGGCGCTCGTGGTGGCGGCCGCCGGCGTCCCGGTGGCCAAGCACGGCAACCGGGCCATCACCTCGCGCTCGGGTTCGGCCGACGTGCTCGACGCGCTCGGTGTCCGGATCGACCACGACGCGGCCTCCGCGTCGGCGGCCCTGCTCGACATCGGCTTCGCGTTCCTGTTCGCCCCGTACTTCCATCCGGCGATGCGCCACGCCGGCCCGACCCGGCGCGAGATCGGCGTGCGCACCGCGTTCAACCTGCTCGGCCCGCTGACCAACCCGGCCGGGACGACCCGCCAGGTCCTCGGCGTCGCCGACGCGCGGGCCGCCGGTCGCTTCGCCGAGGTCGTCGCGCGGCTTGGCACCGAGCGCACGTTCGTCATCCACGGCGATGGCGTCGACGAGCTGCCACTCGACGACAGCGGCGTCCTGTACGACGTCGGGCCGGAAGGCATCGAGCGGCGCGAGGTCCGCGCCACCGCGCTCGGTCTGACGGCTCGGCCGACCGCCCGGCTGGCCGGCGGCAGCGCCGATGACAACGCGCGCGCCATCGAGGGCGTCCTGCGCGGCGAGCCGGGCATCCGGCGCGAGGTGGTCCTGCTCAACGCGGCCGCCGGGTTGCTCGTCGCCGGCGTCGTGGCGGATCTCGAGGGCGGCATCGACCGGGCGGCCCTGACCATCGACGCCGGCCTCGCCGACGCGCTGCTGACCAAGCTGCGGGCCGAGCGCGTGGCGAGCCCGGCCGGGGGAGCATCGGCATGACGGTCGAGGCGCGCAGCGTCGTGCACGACATCGCCGAGCGACGCCGCGCGGACGTTGCCGCCACGCTCGATGTCGCGGTCGACCTCGCCGCGGCCCCGGCCGCCCGACCCATCGCCGAGCGGCTCGCCGCGCCGGGCCTGCATCTCATCGCCGAGATCAAGCGCGCCTCGCCCTCGGCCGGCTCGATCGTCGCCGACGGCACCGACATCGTCGCCCGGGCACGCGCCTACGAAGCGGGCGGAGCGGCGGCCATCTCGGTCCTGTGCGAGCCGCACTGGTTCGGCGGCTCGGTCGACGACGTGGGCCGGGTCCGCGCCGCGGTGGCCATCCCGGTCCTGGCCAAGGAGTTCGTGGTGGACGAGCGGCAGCTCGCCCAGCTGCGCGCCGCCGGAGCCGACCTCGTCCTGCTCCTGGCGGTCCTGCATCCGGGCGAGGCGCTCGCGCGCTTCGTGCGGGCGGCGGTCGACGTCGGCCTGGAGCCGCTGGTCGAGGTCCACGACGAGGCGGAGCTGGAGGTCGCGCTGGCGACGGACGCCCGGCTCATCGGCATCAACAACCGCGACCTGCGCACGCTGGCGGTGGACACGGGCCGGGCCGAGCGACTGCGCGAGCGCGTCCCCGATGACCGCCTGGTCATCGCCGAGTCGGGCGTCCGCGACCCGTCGATCGTCGCCCGCTGGCGGGCCCTCGGGTTCGACGGCGCGCTGGTCGGCGAGGCGCTCATGCGCAGCGCGGACCCCGCGGCCGCGGCCCGCTCGTTCGTCGCCGCCGGACGCCAGCCCGACGATCCGGCGAACGTCGCCCGTCGCCCGTACGTGAAGATCTGCGGCGTGACCGACGCCGCCGGGGCGCTGGCGGCGGTGCGGGCCGGTGCCGACGCCATCGGGCTGAACGTGGTGCCGGGCACGCCCCGGGAACTCAGCCTGGATGCGGCGGCGGACCTCGCCGAGCTCGTGCGCCGGTCGGCGCCGTCCGGGCGGCGGCCGCACATCGTGGCGGTGACCGCCGATCCCGATCCCGAGCGGGTGGCCGCGATCGTGGCCGCCCTCGACCCCGATGCCATCCAGGACAGCGGTACCGGCGATGGGGCCGCGGTCGTCGCTGCCGGCCGGACCGCCTGGAAGGCCGTCCATGTCGCCTCGTCGGCCGATGCCGCCGAGCGCGATGCGGCCGTCGCGTCGGCGCGGGCCGTCCTGGGTGGTGGGGTCGAGCGCCTCCTGCTCGACACGGCGGGCGGGACCCATCCGGGCGGCACGGGCGTGCGGGCCGACGTCGGCGCGGTCGCGGCGATCGCCCGGGCGGTGCCCGTCACGCTGGCCGGCGGCCTGCGTCCGGCCGACGTGGCGCAGGCCCTGCGCGACATCCCCGCGGTCGGCGTGGACGTCGCCAGCGGCGTCGAGCGTCCGCGGGCGAGCGGGGAGCGGCCGACCAAGGATCCCCTCCGCGTGGCCCTGTTCGTGAAGCGCGCCCGGGCTGCCCGCGACGACCGTCCGAACCTGCCCTTCGGTCCGACGCCCGTCCATCCCGGGCTGCTCGACGCCGACGCCGCCGGGCGGTGGGGCATGGAGCGCGACTTCGGTGGGCGCTACGTCCCGGAGACGCTGATGGCCGCGCTCGCCCAGCTCGAGACGGCGTACGCCGCCCTGCGCCACGATCCGGCCTTCTGGGCCGACCTGCGCGAGCTGCTCGAACGGTTCGCGGGGCGCGCCACCGCCCTCTACCGCGCCGATCGGCTGGCCGGGGCGGTGGCCTGCGAGGCGGCCGGCCTGGCCGGCCCGGACCGCGCGGCCACGATCCCGCGGCTGCGCCTCTACCTCAAGCGCGAGGACCTGGCCCACACCGGGGCGCACAAGATCAACAACGCCCTCGGCCAGGCGCTCCTGACCCGGCGCCTGGGCAAGGCCCGGGTCATCGCCGAGACCGGCGCGGGCCAGCATGGGGTCGCCACCGCCACCGCCTGCGCGCTCCTGGACCTCCCGTGCGTCGTGTACATGGGTGCCGAGGACATCGAGCGCCAGGGCCCCAATGTCCTGCGCATGCGCGCCCTCGGCGCGGAGGTGCGGGCCGTGACGAGCGGCACCGCCACGCTCAAGGACGCCGTCAACGAGGCGATGCGCGACTGGGTGACGAACGTCGAGACGACCCACTACGTGCTCGGCTCGGCGATGGGCCCGCACCCGTACCCGACGATCGTGCGCGACCTGCAGCGCCGGATCGGCGACGAGGCGGCGGCCCAGGTCGTGGCGGTGGAGGGCCGGCTCCCGGACCTCGCCCTGGCCTGCGTCGGGGGCGGCTCGAACGCCATCGGGCTGCTGGCCCGCTTCATCGGCGAGCCGACCGTCCGGCTGGCGGTTGCCGAAGCCGCCGGCGACGGCCTCACGACCGGTCGCCACGCGGCCGCCATCCTGGGCGGCACGCCCGGCATCCTGCACGGCTCGCGCTCGCTCATGCTCCAGGACCGCGACGGCCAGGTCGTCGAGGCCCACAGCGCGTCGGCCGGCCTCGACTACCCCGGCATCGGCCCGCAGCTGGCGGCGCTGGCCGAGGGCGGCCGGCTCGAGGTGGCCGCCGCGACGGACCGCGAGGCGGTCGCCGCGATGAAGGCGACCACCCGCCTCGAGGGCATCCTGCCCGCGCTCGAGACGAGCCACGCCATCGCGGCCCTGCCCAAGATCCTGGCCGGGGTGGAGGGCCTGCCGGGCGGCTTCGACGCGTCGCGCGAGCTCGTCGTCCTGCTCGGCTTCTCCGGTCGGGGCGACAAGGACCTCGCCGCGCTCGTCCGCTTCGACGACGTCGAGCCGTGGCCGAGCGCCCGATGAGTGCCGGCGCCGCGCCCGCGCTCGAGGGCACGAACGGGACGGCCGGCGCGCGGCGGATCGCGGCGGCCTTCGCCGGAGCGGCCGCGGCGGGGCGGATCGCCCTCATCCCGTACGTCGTGGCCGGCTACCCGGACGCTGACACGAGCGTGACCATCGCCCTCGCGGCGGCCGATGGCGGGGCCGACCTGCTCGAGGTCGGGCTGCCGTACTCCGATCCACTGGCCGACGGGGCCACGCTCCAGCGGGCGTCGCAGACCGCGCTCCGCGCGGGCGCCACCCTGGAGGGCTCGCTCCGGCTCATCGAGCGCATCGCGGCGGCGCGGCCGGCCCTGCCGCTGGTCCCGATGGCGTACGCCAACCAGGTCCTCGGCGGCGGCGACGGCGAGGTCGTGGCCCGGCGTCTGGCCGATGCCGGAGCCGCCGGGGTCATCGTCGCCGACCTGACCCCCGACGAGGGAGCCGCCTTCGAGGCGGTCGCGCGCGGCGTCGGCCTGGCCGTCGTCTACCTCGTCGCGCCGACGACGGCGCCCGAGCGTCGGCGGACCATCGCCCGCCGGTCGGGCGGCTTCCTGTACTGCGTCTCGCTGGTCGGCGTGACCGGCGCCCGGAGCGAGCTCCCCGACAGCGTCGGGCGCCTGGTCCGCGATGTGACCGCCGATTCGCCGGTGCCCGTGGCGGTCGGGTTCGGGGTCAGCCGCCCGGCCCATGTCCGGGCCATCGCCGACGCTGGGGCGGCCGGCGTCATCGTCGCCTCGGCGCTGGTCGATTCGCTCGGTGAGGACGGCCGGGATGTCGACGCCCTGGCGACCCTCGTCACCGACCTGCGAGCCGCCACCGCTCGCTGACCGCAGGTCCGCTCAGGCGCGCGGTACCCACCCGACACGAGCCGCGGCGGTCGCGCGGACCTCGGCCGGCGACGCCCCGGCCGCGCGCAGCTCGCGGACGCCCGTGTCGCCCGAGGACTTCGACAGCTTCGAGCCGTCGGGCCGGCGGATCAGCCGGTGGTGGAGGAAGGCCGGTGGCGTCGCTCGGCCGAGGAGCCGGCCCAGGCGGATCTGCGCCGGCGTGGCGTGGAGCAGGTCGCGGCCGCGGACGACGAGGTCCACGCCCTGGCGGTGGTCGTCCACCACCACGCAGAAGCCGTACGTCCAGTGGCCGTGCCGGTCGCGGATGGGCAGGTCGCCGGCGACGGGCACCTCGCCCGTGCACGGGCCCAGCAGGCCGTCCATCCAGGCCTCGGGCCCCGCTCCGAGCGCGGCGCGCAGGACCGGACCGTCGAGACCGCGCTCGCGGCACCCGCCGGGGCAGCCGATGCCCGGCCATGCCGTCCCGTGCTCCGCCTGCCAGCGCGAGAACGTGGTGCGGCTGCAGTCGCAGCCGTACACCAGCCCGTCGGCGCGCAGCCGCCGCGCCGCCTCGACGTACGCCGCCTGCGCGTCGGGCGCCGACTGGCGGACGGGCCCCGCATCCGGCACGAACCCGAGCCAGGCCAGGTCCTCGAGGATGGCCGCCTCGTAGGCCGCGCGGCTGCGCGTGGCGTCGTGGTCCTCGATGCGCAGCAGGACGCGGGCCCGGACGGCCGCGGCGACGCCCCACACCCACAGCGCGTTGGCGACGTGGCCGAGGTGCAGGTAGCCGGTCGGGGCGGGCGCGAACCGGGTCAGGCCGACGGCTGGCAGGACGCCGGGATCGAACGCCTCAGTCGTCGTCGCGATCCCCGTGGCGCCGCTCGCGGTCGCGGGCCTCGACGGCGCGGGTGGCCGTGAACAGGCGCCGGTACACGGCCAGCAGGTCGGCCTGCGGGAGCGGGCCCTCGTTGGCCATCGAGACGCGCAGCAGGATCTCCCGCTCGCGCTCCGCGTCGCGGATGGTCCGCCGCCCGACGGCCGCCTTGGCTCGCCCGGCGTCGCGGGCCAGGACCGCCCGCTCGTTCAGCAGGGCGACGATCCGCCGGTCGAGCGCGTCGATCCGCCGGCGCAGGCGGCGAAGCTCGGCCGACTCGGGCAGGTCGGCGCGGGCCGGTCCATCAGCCACGGACGCCACCGAATCGTCGAGCGATCGAATCGAGCGCGAGGTGGTAGCCGCGGGCGCCCTGGCCGACGATCGACTCGAGCGCGACGTCGTGCAGGAAGTTGACCTGCCGGAACGGCTCGCGCCGGGACGGATCGGACAGGTGGACCTCGATGAACGGCCGGCTGATGGCCAGCAGGGCGTCGCGCAGCGCGACGCTCGTGTGGGTCAGGCCGCCGGCGTTGACGACCGCGACGTCGAAGTCGCGCTGGTGCAGCCGATCGATCAGCACGCCCTCGTGGTTCGACTGGAAGAACGCCACCTGGAGACCCAGGTCCCGGGCCCGCGCCGCGATGCCCTCGTGGATCTCGTCGAGCGTCTCGTACCCGTAGATCTCGGGTTCACGCGTGCCGACGAGGTTGAGGTTGGGCCCCTGGAGGACGAGGACGCGGATCATGCGGCACTCCCGACGGCGAGCAGCGACGTGGCGGCCGAGGCGACCACCTCGGCCGGGACATCATCGCGCACCACCACGCCGTCGGCGCTGGGGAGGACCCAGCGCAGCCGACCGCCGGCGTGCTTCTTGTCGGTCGCGAGGTGCGCCAGCACGGCCTCGAGCGAGTAGGGGAGCGGCGTCGTCCCGAGCTCCAGCGCGTCGAGCAGGGCCCCGATCCGCTCCGCTCGACCGGCCGGGGTCACGCCCATCGCCAGCCCGATCCGACAGGCGGCGCGCAGGCCGTAGGCGACCGCCTCGCCGTGGAGCAGATCGCCGTAGCCCGCCGCCGCCTCGACGGCATGGCCCAGGGAGTGGCCGAGGTTGAGGGCGATCCGCCCGCCGTCGGGGCCGCGCTCGCGCTCGTCGGCGGTGACCACCGCGACCTTGGCCAGCGCGCTGCGCTCGACCAGCTCGGCCGTTGCCCCGGTCCGCTCCGCGACGGCGCTCCCGCGCGCGATGGCGTCGCCGTGCTCCTCCAGCAGCTCGAACAGGCGCTCGTCGCCCAGCGCGGCCATCTTGACCGCCTCGCCCAGGGCGGCCCGGCGCTGGCGCTCGGGGAGGGTGGCCAGGATCGCGACGTCGATGACGATGGCGGCCGGCTGGTGGAAGGCGCCGACGAGGTTCTTGCCCTCGGGCAGGTCCACGGCGGTCTTGCCCCCGATCGACGAATCGATCTGGGCGACCAGGGTGGTCGGCACGTGCACGACCGGGATGCCGCGCAGGTAGGTGGCGGCGACGAACCCGGCCGCGTCGCCGAGGGCGCCTCCGCCGATGGCCACGATCGGCTCGTCGCGCTCGACCCGGAGCCGCGCCAGCTGGCTGGCCGTCGATCCGACCACGGGCAGCTGCTTGGCGGCCTCGCCCTCGGGCAGCAGGATGGGATGGACCGCCCAGCCATGGTCGGCCAGCGTCGCCCCGAGGCGCTCGCCGACCGAGCCCCAGGCGCCGGGCTCGCTGACCAGGATGGCCCGCCGTGCCCCGAGGCCGGTCAGCGCAGCGGCCACGCCGGTGGCCGCCGTGCCCTCGCCGATGTCGACCTGTCCGATCGGCGTGGCGAGGCGGACGAGGGTCGTCGTCGCGCGGTCCGAGGCGACCGCGGTCGCATCCGCGAGGTGGGCCTCGAGGACGCCCAGGACCGCCCCGATCTCGGCCACGCCGCTGATCCGGACGTCGGCCGCGGCGTAGTAGCGCTCGCGCTTCGCGGCCAGGTCGCGGATGGCCCGGATGGGATCGCGGCCGGCCACCAGCGGACGCACGTGGGGGGAGCGACGCAGCCGCTGGGCGAGGACCTCCGGCCGACCGTCCAGCCAGACCACGAGGCGACCGCGGTAGAGCGCCCAGCGATTGCGCGGATCGACCACCGCGCCGCCGCCCGTGGCGATGACCCGCTCGAGCCGGTCCGCCTCCGACGGGCCGCCGAGGCTCGCGATGGTGGCGCGCTCCATGGCCCGGAACGCGGCCTCGCCATCCTCCTCGAAGATCTCCGGGATGGTCCGCCCGGCCTCGCGCTCGATCCGGTCGTCGAGGTCGATGAAGGTCGCGCCGTGGCGACTTGCCAGGCGCTTGCCGATGACGCTCTTGCCGCTGCCCGGCAGCCCGACGAGGACGACGTCCATGGTCCGGGGCGCCTAGTCGTCGCCGCCGGAGCCGGCTTCGTCCGTCCCGGTCAGCCCGTGCGCCGTCGCGGCGGCGTCGGCGGCGTGGTCGCCCGCCCGGCGGCCGCCCGCGACCGGCGTTTCCGGCGCCTCCGCGATGCGCGCCCGGTAGGCGGCCAGGGCGGCCCGCGTGTCGTCGATCGTGTCGCCCCCGAACTTCTGGGCGACGAACGCGGCCAGGGTGAGCATGACCATCGCCTCCCCGACGACGCCGGCCGCGGGGACCACGCTGATGTCGCTGCGCTCGTAGTGCGCCTTGTCCACGGGGTCGCCGGTGATCAGGTCGGCCGACGGCAGGGGCCGGGCGAGGGTGGAGATGGGCTTGACCGCACCACGCACGACGAGCGGCTCGCCGTTGGTCACGCCGCCGGTCAGGCCGCCGGCGTTGTTCGAGCGGTGGATCCAGCGCCCGGCCTCGCCCCGGCCCTCGATCACATCGTGGACGACCGAGCCGAACCGGCGGGTCTGCTCGAAACCGAGCCCGAACTCGACGCCCTTGACGATGTTGATGCTCATGACCGCCGCGGCCAGGGCCGCGTCGAGGCGCCGATCCCAGTGGACGTACGAGCCGAGCCCGATGGGCAGCCCGTGGGCGACCACCTCGAACACGCCGCCGACCGTGTCGCCGTTCGAGCGGGCCTCGTCGATGCGGGCGATCATCGCGGCCTCCGCCTCGGGGTCCGGGCAGCGCAGCGGCGAGGTCTCCGCCTCCTCGCGCGACCGCGTCGAGCGGGCCGGGTCGACGGCCACCCCGCCGACCTCGGCCGTGAACGACCAGACCTCGATGCCGAGGGCGCGCAGGTAGGCCCGGGCGACGGCACCGGCGGCGACGCGAGCCGCCGTCTCGCGCGCCGAGGCGCGCTCGAGCACGTTGCGGACATCGCTGAAGCCGTACTTCAGGGCACCCGCCAGGTCGGCGTGGCCGGGTCGCACGCGGGTCACCGGCATCGCTCGCTTGTTGCCGGACTCGGCCGCGGCAGCCAGCTCGGCGGCCGCCTCACTGTCGAGCGCAGCGACCTGCATCACCCGGGTCCAGTTCTCCCAGTCACGGTTGCGCACGAGGAGCAGGATCGGCGACCCGAGGGTCACGCCGTGGCGCACCCCGCCGAGGATCTCCGCCCGGTCCTGCTCGATGGCCTGGCGCGCGCCGCGGCCGTAGCCCTTCTGGCGTCGAGCCAGGTCGACGGCGATGTCGTCCTCACCGAGGGCGAGGCCCGCCGGCACGCCCTCGACCGTCGCGCCGAGCGCGGGCCCGTGCGATTCCCCGGCGGTGAGGAAGCGGAACGCCGTCACTCGGCCGTGCTGGCGACCGGCTCCCCGGTCGGCTCGCCTTCGGCGGAGCGCAGCCCGCCGGCCCGCGCCTCGGCCAGCTTGGTCCGCATCAGCTCGAGCGGGGCCGGCTGGCCGGTCCACAGCGTGAACGCCGCCGCCCCCTGGTGGAGCAGCATGAGCTCGCCGTCGGCGGTCGAGCAGCCGGCGGCCGCCGCGTCCTGCAGCAGACGCGTGGTCGAGTAGATCAGGTCGAGCACGAGCAGGTCGCCGTGCAGGGTCGACGCCGGGATCGGGCTCACGTCGGCGGTCAGGCCGATCGACGTCGCGTTGACGAGCACCTTCGTCTTGGCCAGCTCGGCCTCGATGATCGACTCGTGCCACGGCATCGCGCGCAGTTCCATGTGCGCGGCACTCCGCCCGAAGTGCTTGACCAGACCCTCGGCGCGGTGGAGGTGGCGGTTGAACACGACGATCCGGGTGAAGCCCTCGGTGATGAGCCCGTGGACCACGGCCCGCGCCCCACCGCCGGCGCCCAGGACCACGGCCGCGCGCGGCATCTTCTGCTTGCCGACCAGGGCGTCGAGGGCGACCCGGAAGCCGGGCACGTCGGTGTTGTGCCCGATAAGGCGCTTGCCCTCGCGCGTGATCGTGTTGACCGCGCCGGTCGCGCTGGCCTCCTCCGTGAGGCGATCGACCAGTGGGACCACCCGCTCCTTGTGCGGGATCGTCACGTTGGCGCCGAGGAAGCCGTCGCCGTGGAGTTCCGTGATGGCGTCGGCCAGGGCGATCGGGGCCCGGTCCCACAGCTCGTACGTCGCGTCGATGCCGAGCGCATCGAAGGCCGCCTGCTGCATCGCCCCGGACAGCGAATGGGCCACCGGATGGCCGATGAGGACGACGCGCTTCGTCATGCTCGCACCCCTTCGAGGTCGTCAAAGAAACCGGGATAGGAGACCGACGCCGAGCCCGGTCGCTCGATCGTCGTCGTGCCCGTGGCGAGGAGGCCGGCGATGGCGAACGTCATCGCCAGCCGGTGATCGTCGAGGCTGTCGGTGGCCGCGCCGGCGAGGCGCGTCGGGCCGTGGATGTGGAGGTCGTCGCCGTCGATGTCGATGCGGGCGCCAAGGGCCCGCAGGCCGGCGGTCGTCCCGCCGATCCGGTCCGACTCCTTGTGGCGCAGCTCCCCGGCCCCGCGGATCGTCGTCGTGCCGTCCGCCTGCGTCGCGGCGAGGCACAGGATCGGGATCTCGTCGATGGCCTCGGCCACGTCCCGAGGCCCGAGGTCGATGGCACGCAGCATGGACGTCCGGACCGTGAGATCGGCCCGCGGCTCGCCGCTGTCGGCCGCGCCGGACCCGTCGTCGATCGGCCGTTCGTCGATCGCGGCGCCCATGCGGCGCAGGAGGTCGATGATCGCGCGGCGGGTCGGATTGACACCGACGCCGTGGAGGACGAGCTCGGCATCCGGGTGCAGCGCGCCGGCCACGAGCCAGAAGGCGGCCGCCGACACGTCCCCCGGGACTCGCTCGTCGATCGGCCGCACCGTCGCCCCTCCGTCTACCGTCCAGGCCGCCCCACCGCCTGGCTCGTCCTCGCGCTCCACCGTCACGCCGCGGGCGCGGAGCATCCGTTCCGTGTGGTCGCGCGTCGCGACACGCTCGCGGACGGTCGTTCGCCCCTCCGCCCGGAGCCCCGCCAGCAGGACCGCCGACTTCACCTGGGCCGACGGCACGGGTGTGGCGAAGTCGATGGACCGGAGCGGGGTGTGGCCGACCACGGTCAGGGGAGGAAGGGAGTCGTCGTGGCGCGCGTGCAGCACCGCGCCCATCCGGCGCAGTGGCTCGATGATACGAGCGACCGGGCGTCGACGCAACGAATCGTCACCGCTCAGGACGCACGTCATGGGCAGTCCGGCGAGGATCCCGGTGAGCAGCCGCAGGCTCGTGCCCGAGTTCCCGCAGTCGAGGATGCCGGCGGGCTCGGCCAGGCCGTCGGCGCCGGGCGAGGCGATCCGGTAATCGACCGTGCGGCCGTCCTCGGCGATGCGTTCGACGGTCGCGCCGAGGGCACGCAGGACGCCCGCCGTCGAGCGGACGTCGGCCCCGTCGCCGGCGGCCGAGATCCGGCTCTCGCCCATGGCGAGCGCGGCGAGCATCAGCGCGCGATGGCTGATCGACTTGTCGCCGGGCAGGGTCAACCCGCCGCGCAGGCGCGCGGCCGACCGGACCGTGGCGACCGGGTCGCCCGTGACGCCGACGCTCAATGCTTGCTCAGCCCGCCCGAACCGGCGCTGCCCAGGGCCGCTGCGCGATCGGCCGCATCGCCGTGCAGCCCGCGGACGTGCTCGTGGACGGGGGTCAGCGTCGCCATGAGGTCGCGGAACTGGTCGAGCGTCAGCTGTTGCTCCGCGTCCGACAGGGCCGTGTCGGGCGTCGGGTGGACCTCGACCATCACCCCGTCGGCCCCGACCGCGACGCCGCCGATGGCGAGCGGCTTGACCAGCCAGCGCTTGCCGGTGGCGTGGCTCGGATCGACGATGACCGGCAGGTGGGTGAGGTGATGGAGGAGCGGCACGGCGGCCAGGTCCATCGTGTTGCGGGTGTACGTCTCGAACGTCCGGATGCCGCGCTCGCACAGGATCACGTTCGGGTTGCCCGAGCTGACGATGTACTCGGCCGCCATCAGGAGCTCCTCGATGGTCGCCCCGAAGCCGCGCTTGAGCATGACCGGACGGGCGACCCGTCCGACGTCGCGCAGGAGCGAGTAGTTCTGCATGTTGCGCGCCCCGACCTGGAGGATGTCGGCGTACTCCGCCACGATGTCCACCTGCGCGGCCTCCATGACCTCGGTGATGATCGGCAGGCCCGTTCGCTCGCGCGCCTCGGCCAGGTAGCGCAGCGCCTCGACGCCGAGCCCCTGGAACGCGTACGGACTGGTGCGCGGCTTGAACGCGCCGCCGCGCAGCACCGTGGCGCCGGCGGCCTTGACCGCGTCGGCGGTCTCGAACAGCTGGTCGCGGCTCTCGACCGAGCACGGCCCGGCCATCATCGTGAGCGACCCGTCGCCGATGACGGCGTCCATGACGCGGACGACGGTGTCCTCGGCGTGGTACTCGCGCGACGTCAGCTTGTACGGCCGCGAGATCGGCGTGACGCGGTCCACGCCGGGCATCGCCGCGAGGCGATCGATGAGCACGGGCTTGCGTGCGCCGATCTCGCCCACGACGGCGATGACGGTGTGGTCCGAGCCGACGTGCTCGAACGGGGTCAGGCCCTCGGACAGGATCTGGCTCTTGACGCCAAGGACCTCGGCCTCGCTGGCGCCGACGGTCATCACGACGAACATCCTGGTGCGGTCTCCTCGTCGATCGGTCGGGCCAAACAAAAAAGCAGAGGTCTTGCCTCTGCTTGCTTCGCCCGGCACGACCTGTGCCCCCGGTCTAGCGACCGGAGACGTTCATGCCGGGCATCGAAAGTAGAAGAAGCGGCTCATGCGTCCGTGGAGTGTCGCAGCGGACGGGCGTCCATGTCAACGCCGGGACGCGTGATAGTGTGGACGGCCAGTGAAAGTGTCACCCGCTAAGCGGCCAGTGATTTTGTCACCCTCGATCTCATGGAGAAGAGGGAGACGATCGTTTTGGATAGCCGCACGCAGCAGCGCCTCTACGTCCTCAACCACATCCTCGCGGGTGAGCTGACCGCCGATGAGGCGGGTCGGGTCCTGAAGCTGTCGGCCCGCCAGGTCCGCCGGCTGCTCGATCGCTACCGGGCTGACGGTGCCGCCGGTCTCGTCCACGGCAACCGCGGCCGGTCACCGGCCCACCGGACGGGTGACGAGCTGCGCGACCGTCTGGTCGAGCTCGCGACGACGACGTACGCCGGGGTCAACCGGGCTCACCTCGCCGAGCTCCTGGTCGAGCGCGAGGGGCTGGTCGTGCCCGCGCGGACCCTGCGCCGGGTCCTCGCCGAGGGGTCGGTCGCTCCGGTCCGGACACGGCGCCCGGCCCGGCATCGACGCCGGCGCGAGCGGATGGCCCACGAGGGGCAGATGGTCCAGACCGACGGCAGCCGCCATCAGTGGTTCGGGCCCGATCACCCGTACGCCACCCTCATCGGTGTCGTCGACGACGCGACGAGCCGGTTGACCGGCGCGACGTTCCGGGCGGCCGAGGACGCCGCCGGCTACCTCACCGCCTTCGCCCAGACGGCCACCGGCTATGGCCTGCCGGGGGCGATCTACTCCGATCGCCACGGGATCTTCATCGCCGAGAAGAACCGGGCGCCGACGCTCGCCGAGCAGCTCAGCGGCAAGCAGAGCTTCACCCAGGTCGGGCGGGCCCTCGATCAGGCCGCGATCGCCTGGATCGGCGCCCACTCCGCGCCCGCCAAGGGCCGGGTCGAGCGGACCTGGGGCACGCTTCAGGATCGCCTCGTCGTCGAGCTGCGCCTCGAGACGATCACGACCATCGAGGACGCCAACGCCTTCCTGCCCCGCTTCCTCGTCCGCTACAACACCCGGTTCACGGTGCCGGCGCGCGAGCCCGAGCCGGCCTGGCGGCCGTGGCCCGACGGCCTCGACGCGGCGTCGGTGTTCTGCTTCCACTATCCGCGCCGGGTCGCCCGGGACGCGACCATCAGCTGGCCGGGTGGCCCGCTCGCGCTGCCGCGCCGGCCTGATGGTCGGAGCTGGGCCGGCCGCTCGGTCGTCCTGCAGGAGCGCCTCGATGGCAGTCTGTGGGTCAGCCACGATGGCCTGTGCCTGCCGCTCACGGCCGCCCCAGCCGACCCGCGCACGCTCCGCGCCCGTGACCTGTCGCGGTGGGCCGAGGGCCGTGAGGATCTCGACCTCGGCCTCCCGCCGGCAGATCCCCCGCCCTCCTCGCCGAGCCGACCGGCGCCAGCGAAGCCCGGACCCGATCACCCTTGGCGAAGGGGATACTCTGCTCGTGGCCGGTGACATTTTCACTGGCCGCTTGGCCGGACAGATTCACTGGCCGCCGACACGCCGGGACGCGTGATAGGATGTCGCCCGCCGACGCGTCGGAGAGGTCGCATAGAGGTCTAGTGCAGCGGTTTGCTAAACCGCCATGTGGGGTAACCTGCATCGAGGGTTCGAATCCCTCCCTCTCCGCCAGATCTCTCTCCGAGGTCCCGGCAGGCACAGGCGCCCGTAGCTCAGTGGATAGAGCGTTAGGTTGCGGACCTAAAGGTCGTGAGTTCGAGTCTCGCCGGGCGCGCCATCCCGACGTGGCTTTGGGGCGCTATAGACCGTCCAACCGTCCGGGCCTTCCTCGGGGATGACCCGCCCGGTGTCGGCCATCCGGAGCAATCGTTGCCGGATGCCGCCCGGGTTGCGGGCGAGCTTCGAGGCGATTTTCGACATCGTGAGTGGGCCTTCGGACTCGAGGAGGGCGACGATCCGATCGGTGACGGGCTGGTCTGGCATATGGGTCACCTGCGCTGGAGAAGTCCGCTAGATGCGGCAGCGGAGACAATAGGACAGACATCTGTCCCACGTCAAACGCTCGCCGTTGGTTCATGAGCCCAGCCCACTCCGGACTCATCGGGGTCGCCCGACCATCTCCGCGCCGCGGCTCCTCTATGCTCCTCGGATGGAGTTGACCACCAGCTACGAGCGCGTCATCCCGGCCGAGGTCCGAGCGCGGTATGACTTCGCGGAGACGCGCAACGCGGCAGCCGTCCTGGCATCGACGGACCCCGACGCCTTCGCGGAGGTCCTGGACGTCCTCGCGGGCTTCAGCCTGTCGACCGCCGACATCGTCGAGCCCGGCGGCAACAAGTCCACCGTGGCGGGCCGCCTCGACCGCGAGTTCCGCGAGACGGGTTGGCGCGAGGCCGCCTACGACACCTACATCCGTTCGGTCCTCCGCGTGATGCCGTACAAGGCGGTCGGCGAGAAGAAAGCAGTCGAGCAGGAGACCGAGAGCAAGAGTCTCGGCTACAAGATCGACAACGTGAAGCGGCGGATGGCAGTCGATGTCGAGTGGCACGCCAAGGACGGGAACCTCGACCGAGACGTCGGCGCCTACCGCTCGTTCTATGACGCGGGCGTCATCGACGGCGGGATCATCATCTGCCGGAGCTTCGCGAGCATTCGCGCGCTGTCGATCCGCCTCGGCCGGGCGGGCGGCTTCACCACGACGACGACCACGACCATCGAGAAGTTGACCGAGCGCATGTCCCGCGGAGATGGCGGCGGCTGTCCCATCCTCGCAGTTGCGATCACCGATCGGACCTACGCCGCGCCGTAACCTCGCTGCGGCTTGCCCTGCGGCACGACTTCAGGATCGGCCTCATTGCCCCACGCTGACCATCCTGGCTGCGGGTAACGCGCGAACAACTCGAGAAACGGTCCCGGGCTGCATGCCTCGATGATCGGATAGAGCTCGTCCGGTTTACGTGAGTGCTCGCGCTTCCGGGTGGCGATCAGGTTGACTTGGCGGCGTCCAGGCTGGAACGTCCGCAGCCCGCCACGCACCCCGAAGAGCACGACCTCCGTGACATTCCGGAAGTAGAAGCCGACACCGCGCCCGTCGCTACCGCCGTCTTTCCGGACCTTGTGCCAGACGATCATCGACTTGTACGTGAAGCCCCACGCCTCCATGACCTTGAAGGCTTCGGGCACGAGGATGTTCGGCGACCACAGGTACAGGTGAGACTTGTCGGCCGCGAGATCGGCGATGGGGAGGGCGGCGATCTCGGCCGTCGTCATTGTCTCGTAGCGCGCCAGACGCTTGTGCTCGGGCGCGACCTTTCCCGTCCGGTTCTGGAAGCGCCACGGCGGGTCCGCGAGGATGGTGCCGAACCGCTGACCCTCGATGGCCTCGCGGAGATCGGCGGACGTGGCCGCGATCACCTTGCTCGGAAGCCCAACTGCGGTGTCGCTGCGATTCCCCCAGCGCGCCTCGGCGGCCTTCCGCGCGATGTCGCTTCGCTCGTCGGCCGTCAGCTTGTCCGCGCGAGCCCGACCGCCCTTGAGTCCGCCGCGACGACCGAACTCCACGGCGAGCGGGTCCTTATTCTGGTCATCGGCATCACCCTCGTCAGGGTTCGCGAGGTCTGGCCAGACCGGATCGGGCCGGATTTCGCGGTTGCGTGACGGCTCATGCATGCGGATCATCATACACGGCCGGGATCGGGATCGCTTGGCAACAGTACCGCATTGCACCAGTGACATAGCGAGCGCGGGCGGGGCGAGCCCAACACTAGCCAGGCCGCCTCATCTGCCGCTTACCAGCAGCACGAGTCCGGTGATTGCCGGACACATCCGTCGAATGTGACCAACATCCGGCGATATCAGTCCGGCGCTCGGCGAAACAGCTCGGAAAAGACTCGAGCCACCGACGCCGGCGATCAGGCCAATGTCATGCTAGGTGTCACTGGCAAGATTTAGTTGTTGTTCTCACCACCGGGGAGGGGACCATCGTGGCGGATCGGACCGTCTATTTCGCCAAGATCACCCGCGGGCCGCAGGTCGGCCTGTTCGACCGGTCGCTTCTCGGAGACATCGTCACGGCGATCGACCCACACAAGCAGGTCACGCGATACAACAAGACGTGGCGCTTCTCACGACCAGCGACGCTGGAGGATCGTTTTGTTCTAGGCAAATTGGGGTTTGTTCGAACCGCGCCGGCGGCCGAAACGACGTATGACGAGGAGCGAGAAGACTTCGTGACCACGGTCGGCGTTGCGAACGAGGGGTCCTTCTCAATGTTCGTCATTGATGGTGAGCGTGAGATTCTTTCCTTTGAGGAACGGCCCCCGGACATCAATCAGCAAGCGTTCTTGGGCGCCTTCCGCCGGCTTCTCGAGGAGGCCGGTTTCCCCGCCACCGTGGAACTCCTCACGGACCCCCGTGACTACGCCCAATGGGTGGCTACCGTGGACCGGGTGGTCAGGGTCCGCGCTGTGGTCTACAACCCAAACCCGGGCTGGAGCGAAGACGCTGGTGCCCTTCGTGAGGTCGTTGAGCAAGCCGAGGCGGAGAGGGCGGAGGTGGTCGCGGTTGCTCCAGACGATGGCTCGCTGAACGCTCGAGCGCCCTGGATCGAGGGCGCGCTCGACCAGATTGCCGAGCACGGCCAAGGCCAACTGAGTGCTATTGGCGTCGAGGGCGAGCTTCGTGTCCGGTGGAAGACTGGTCAGGTGGTCCGCACCGCCACGATCAGGGATGAGGACGCCGATTCGCCGGAGGGTGTGTGGGGTTGGCTTGCGAACAAGATTCGAGACTTCTATGGCCGCTGAACGCCCGCGTAGGGTCTCGGGGTTCTTTGCGACTTGCTGGCTATTTCGGAGCAAGATCGTGTTCTCCTGGGACTTCGCCTGGGCGCTCGTAGCAACGATTCTCGCGTGGTACTTCCCGACCGAAGCTCAGTTGAGAACCATGAGTGAGCAACTCGGCCCCATAGCGGTCGGTGTGGCCACCGCGCTCATCGGCGTTGTTGTCGCGGGGCTCGCAGTCGTCGTTGCGTTCCTCGACGACGACTTCTTGGCTTTGATAGATGAGGCAACGAAGCGGTACGGGGGAGTCGAGGGTCAGCTCTTTCCGTTCTGGTTCGTGACCGCAACCGGAGTCGGGGCTACCCTGTGCGCGGTGATCCTGATCCTTGTGCGCGAGACTGCTCCGGAACTGGCGCTACGTGTGCTCTTCGCCGCGGTGATCGGGTTGCTCGTGTGGACGGCCCTCGGAGTCTTCAATCTCGTCGCCTCACTCCAGGCCACAGGAGTGAGCCGCGCAATTTATGCGAGGAGCCGGCGGAAGTAGGGCGCTGCTGCAGGCGTTAGCCGGCCGCCGCGTAATACTCGAGCGGGTCCCAGCTTGTAGTGGCGGTGAGTTCGAGTCTCGCCGGGCGCGCCAGAACCACCATCTCGACCTGTCCGAGCGCGCCCTCGGCCGCCTCGCTAGCCCCGACGGCGGCCGCCGAGGAGGTGCCGGATGGCCGGCAGGCGGCGGATCCGCTCGCGCACGCCGCCGCGGTCGATCCCCGCCCCGGTGAGCAGGTGCCGCGCCTCGGCATCGGCCTGTGCCCGCTCGATCGCCGCCATGGCGTCCCACGGCACGCATACCCCATGGTCGGCGAGGCGAAGGCCGCGATCCACGGCGCGGTCGGGTCCGGGCATGGCCGGCAGTCTACGATGGCGCCATGCAGGCTGGTCGTCGCGTCGCGTTCCTCGGGCTCGGGACCATGGGCGCGGCCATGGCCGCCAACCTGGCTCGAGCCGGCTTCGCGGTCACGGCCTGGAACCGCACGCCCGGCCGGGCTCCGGAGCTGGCCGATCTCGGCGTCCAGGAGGCGGCGTCGCCGGCCGCTGCGGCCAGCGGGGCGGAGCTGGTCGTGCTGTGCGTCTCGGACACGCCGGATGTCGAGTCCGTGCTGTTCGGCCCGGATGGCGTCGTGGAAGGCGCCCAGCCGGGCACGCTCATCATCGACTGCTCGACCATCGCGCCATCCGGCAGCTGGGACTTCGCCGCGCGCCTGCGCGAGCACGACCTGCGCATGATCGACGCCCCGGTGTCGGGTGGCTCCGAGGGCGCGCGCAACGCCACCCTGACGATCTTCGTCGGCGGCGACGAGCGGGACGTCGAGCACGCCCGGCCGGTCCTCGCGGCGCTCGGCCGGACGATCACCCACGTCGGCCCGATCGGGGCGGGCCAGGCGGTCAAGGCCGTCAACCAGGTCATCCTCGCCGGCACCTATCTCGGCGTGGCGGAGGGCATCGTCCTGGCCATCAAGGCCGGACTCGACGTCGAGCAGGTGGTCGAGGCGCTCGGCGGGGGAGCGGCCCAGAGCTGGGTCCTGGCCAATCGCAGCGGCCGGATGCTCGACAACGCCTACCCACTCGGGTTCAAGGTCGCCCTGCACCGCAAGGACCTGGCCATCGCCCTCGACCTCGCGGCGCAGCTCGGGGCCGTCCTGCCCGTCAGCGCCCTCGCCGCACAGCTGGAGACGGGCCTCGTCACCCGGGGCCATGGCGACGACGACATCAGCGCGCTCGCGCGCGCGATCCGCAGCCTGTCCGGCCTCGACGACTAGGTCGCCGGGCGCGGTTCAGTCGAGACCGACCAGCAGCATCGGGTCGCCGAGCTTGCCCTCGTAGCGCGGCCGGAAGCGCTCGGCGTTGTACATCACCGGGACGTCCACCTTGCGTGGCCCGAGATCGGGGTCGGGTAGCGCTGCGACCGCGTACTTGCCGTCCTGGATCGCCACCATGCGGCCGGTGACCCCGTCCTGGACGAGGTCCATGGCCACGTTCGCGAACGTCGTCGCGACGAGCGAGTCGATGGAGTCCGGCTCGCCCGAGCGCAGGTCGTAGGTCAGCTCCGAGGCCAGCGTCTCGATCCCGGTCCGCCGGCGCAGCTCCTCGGCCAGCGCCTCCCCGACGTTCGCCTTGTGGCGGTGGCCGAAGGCGTCGGGCTCCCCGACATCGACCATCTTCGCGCCCTGCCAGATCGCCCCCTCGGCCGTGATCACGAAGGCGTAACGCGACGGATTGGCGGTGTGGTCGGCGGCGAGCAGGCTGGCCAGCGCGTCGAGGTCGTACGGCGCCTCCGGGATGACGCAGCGCGCCGACGTGACGTAGGCCGTGTACAGCGCCGAGAAGCCCGCGTCCCGGCCGAAGATCCGGAACACGCCGATGCGCTCGTGCGAGCCGAGCGTCGTGCGCTGCCGGTTGATCGCCTCCTTGGCCCGCGTGATCGCCGTCGAGAAGCCGATGCAGTACTCGGTGCCCTGGACGTCGTTGTCCATCGTCTTGGGGATGGCCATCAGGGCCACGCCGGCGTCGGCCAGGACCTGCGAGTACGACAGCGTGTCGTCGCCGCCGATCGCGACCAGGGTGTCGATCCTGAGCGCGGCAAGGTTGTCGAGCACGAGCGGGGTCAGGTCGTGGACGCCCTCGGCCACCTCCATCCGCTTCCGGTCGGCCTCGGAGAGGTGGTCCGGGAGCCCGGCCGTGCGCATCTTCCGCGCATTGGTGCGCGACGTGTGCAGGATGGTCCCGCCGGTCCGGTCGATGGTCCGCGTGTTGACGCGGTCGAGCCGCCGCAGGTAGCCGCCCGGCCCGCCGTCCGGGAGGGACGGCTGGACGTGGGTCAGCGCCTCCCAGCCGCGCCGCAGGCCGACGACGTCGTAGCCCGCCTCCGTGGCTCGATAGACGACGCTCTTGATGACGGCATTGAGGCCCGGGACGTCGCCGCCGCCGGTCAGGATCGCGATCCGCTTCGTGGTGGTCATGGTCCCGAATCCTACTCCGCGTCGCGGGACCGGCTCGGTGGCGGGACGGTTGCGACGAGCCCGCCACGGGGCCGCGGAAGCGGTCTGCTAGCATCGGCCCATGCACTACGAGCTGTTCATGGGCGAGGCCCTGGCCGAGGCGCAACTGGCCGCCGAGCGCGGCGAGCGACCGGTCGCGGCAGTCGCCGTCGTGGACGAGGCGATGGTCGCGCGAGCCCATGACCGGGTCGAGCAGACGAACGACCCGACCGCCCACGCGGTGGTCCTGGCGCTTCGCGAGACCGCGAAGCGACTCGGGCGGACGAGGCTCGCCGACGCGACCATCTTCACCACCCACGAGCCGTGCTCGATGTGCGTCGGGGCGCTGCTCGAGTCCGATATCGGCGCCCTGGTCTACGCCATGCCCGACCCGGTCGACGGAGCCGCGGGCACGGTCATCCAGCTCGCGCAGCACCCCGCGCTGCCGCGCCGGCTGGCCGTGGTCAGCGGCATCCGCCGCGACGAGGCCGAGGCGCTCATGCGGACGCCGGTCGGCAGCTGACCCGACGCGACGGCGGGGGTCCGGGACCGCGTTTGGTATCCTCTTCCACGGAGAGGTGTCCGAGTGGTTGATGGTGCCGCTCTCGAAAAGCGGTGTGCGAAAGCACCGCGGGTTCGAATCCCGCCCTCTCCGCCACAACCTCGATCGCACGGACCGGTCGGTCTTTCCGGCCGGTCCGCATGTGTCCGGGGAGAGGTCGCCTAGTGGACTATGGCGCCGCACTGGAAATGCGGTTCGGGGCAACCCGTCGCGGGTTCGAATCCCGCC
>JBKHXL010000095.1:0-7482 GCA_046566045.1 Candidatus Limnocylindria bacterium | reverse complement strand
GGGCCATCGGCCTGCCCGACGGCGCCGAGATGATCATGCCCGGCGACAACGTCGAGATGTCGGTCGAGCTGATCACCCCGATCGCCCTCGAGGTCGGCCAGCGCTTCGCCATCCGCGAGGGCGGCCGCACCGTCGGCGCCGGCGCCATCGTCACCATCACGGAATAGAGGCGACATGGCGAAGCAGCGGATCAGGATCCGCCTCAAGGCTTACGACCACCGGCTGCTGGATCAGTCGGCGGCCCAGATCGTCGAGACGGCCCAGCGGACCGGCGCGGATGTCGTCGGTCCGGTGCCGCTGCCCACGCGCATCGAGAAGTTCACCGTCCTGCGTTCCCCGTTCATCGACAAGGACTCGCGGGAGCAGTTCGAGATCCGCACCCACAAGCGGCTCGTGGACATCCTCGATCCGTCCGCCAAGACGATCGACGCACTCGGCCGGCTGTCGCTGGCCGCCGGTGTCGACGTCGAGATCAAGATGTGATGACGCACCCCCTGATCCGGCCCGATGGCCGTGTTGTCGCCTGCGCTCCTCGCTCACGCACCTCGGCGTGCGCTCGCTCCGGTGCTCGGATCCGCCTTGCCCTCGGACCGGCTCGGCGGGCGCTGGAGGTCGTGGCATGAGCATCGGACTCATCGGCCGCAAGGTCGGCATGACCCAGGTCTTCCAGGACGACGGCACGATGGTGGCGGTCAGCGTCCTGTCCATCGAACCGAACACCGTGACGCGCCTGCGCACCGCGGAGCGGGACGGCTACACGGCCGTCCAGCTCGGTGCGGAGACCGCGCGCCGGCTGAACAAGCCGGACGCCGGCCAGCTCAAGGACCTGCCCAAGGCGGCCCAGGCCATCAAGACCAAGCGCGAGTTCCGGGTCGACGACGTCGACGGGTTCGAGCTCGGGCAGACCGTCACGATCGCCGACCTGTTCGCCGAGGGCGACGACGTCGACGTGACGGGCGTGTCCAAGGGCAAGGGCTTCGCCGGCCACATCAAGCGCCACAACTTCCATCGCGGTCCCAAGACCCACGGGTCGGACCACCATCGCGAGCCCGGCTCGATCGGCCCCGGCACCACGCCGGGCCGCGTCTACCGCGGCCTCAAGATGGCCGGCCACATGGGCGACGAGCGCGTGACCATCAAGAAGGTCCGCGTCGTGCGGACCGACCCCGACCGCAACCTGCTGCTCGTCAAGGGGAGCCTCCCCGGCGCGCGCGGGTCGCTGATCCTCGTGAAGAAGGCCTGACGATGCCCTCCACCCCCCTGTACGACCGCACCGGCAAGACCGTCGGCGACGTCGAGCTCAGCGATGCGCTCTTCGCCGCCCCGATCAACGCCGCCGTGCTGCACCAGGTCGTGACCGCCCAGCTGGCCGGTCGCCGGACCGGCACGCACGACACCCGGACCCGCGGCGAGATCCGCGGCGGCGGGCGCAAGCCGTACCGCCAGAAGGGCACCGGCCGGGCCCGCCAGGGCACGGTCACGGCCCCGCACTACCGCGGCGGCGGCACCGTCTTCGGGCCGCATCCCCGCTCGTACGAGCAGCGGCTGCCGCGCAAGATGAAGCGCCTCGCCCTGCGTGGCGCGCTGACGGCCAAGTTCGGCGACGACCAGCTCAAGGTCATCGATACGTTCGGCCTCGGGGCGATCAAGACCAGCGAGCTGGCCGCCGTGCTGCGCGCGCTGGAGGCGACCGGTCGCGTCCTCGTCGTCGCGCCGGGTCGCGACCAGACCCTCGAGCTGTCCGCCCGGAACCTGCCGACCGTGGACGTCATCCTGGCCGACTCGCTCAACGTGGTGGACCTGATCAACGCCGACCTGGTGCTCATCGAGCAGCCGGCCCTGGCCCGGATGCAGGAGGTCTACGCGTGAGCGTCCTGACTGCCCCCGAGATCATCATCCGCCCGGTCATCAGCGAGAAGACCATCGACGAGTCGACCCGCGGCAAGTACACCTTCGCGGTCCACGGCGAGGCCAACAAGATCCAGATCAAGGCCGCCGTCGAGGAGCTCTACAAGCAGGAGAAGGTGACCGTCGTGGCGGTCAACGTCCTGACCACGAAGCCCAAGGAGAAGCGTCGCGGGACGCGGCGGGGCCGCATCGTCGGCCACACCACGCCCTGGCGCAAGGCCATCGTCACCCTGGCCCCCGGCCAGAAGATCGAATTCTTCGAGGGGGTCTAGCCATGCCGCTTCGCACCTATAAGCCCACCTCGCCCGGCCTGCGCCAGATGTCGCGATCGACCTTCGAGGAGGTCACGACCAGGGAGCCGCACAAGCCCCTGCTCGAGCCGCAGAAGCGCGGCTCCGGCCGGAACAACCAGGGCCGCCTGACGGTCCGCCATCGCGGCGGCGGCGAGAAGCAGCACTACCGCCGCATCGACTTCAAGCGCGACAAGGTCGGGGTGCCGGCCCGCGTCGCGACGGTCGAGTACGACCCGAACCGCTCGGCGCGGATCGGCCTGCTCCACTACCGCGACGGTGAGAAGCGCTACATCCTGCTGCCCCACGGCCTGAAGGTCGGCGACATCGTGGTCGCCGGTCCGGATGCCGAGGCGCGCGTGGGGAACGCCCTGCCCCTGGCCAACATCCCGCTCGGCACGACCATCCACAACATCGAGCTGACGCCCGGCAAGGGCGGCCAGATCGTACGCTCGGCCGGCACGTCCGCCCAGCTCCTGGCGAAGGAAGGCGACTACGCCACCGTCCGCCTGCCGTCGGGCGAGATGCGCCGCGTGCCGTTGCGCTGCGTGGCGACCGTCGGCCAGGTCAGCAACCTCGATCACGAGAACCAGAACCTCGGCAAGGCCGGCCGCGCCCGGCACATGGGCCAGCGGCCCGAGGTCCGAGGCGTCGTCATGAACCCGCGCGACCATCCGCACGGCGGCGGTGAGGGCAAGTCCCCGACCGGCATGCCGCCCAAGACCCCGTGGGGCAAGCCCGCCATGGGCTATCGCACCCGGCGATCCAAGACGACCGGACGCCTGATCGTCCGTTCGCGGCACCGTCGGTAGGCGGGGAGGTAGGAGCAGATGTCCCGTTCCATCAAGAAGGGCCCGTTCGTCGAGGCCCGACTCCTCGGCCGGGTCGAGGAGATGAACAAGCGCAACGAGAAGAAGGTCGTCAAGACCTGGTCCCGGGCGTCGGTCATCTTCCCGACCTTCATCGGTCACACCATCGCCGTCTACAACGGCAAGAAGCACATCCCGGTCTACGTGACCGAGAACATGGTCGGCCATCGACTCGGTGAGTTCAGCCCGACCCGCACCTACCGCGGGCACGGCAAGCACACCGACCGATCGACGTCCCTGAAGTAGGCGACATGCGAGTCTCAGCTACCGCCAAGTACCTTCGCGGCTCGACCCGCAAGACCCGGCTCGTCACCCAGGCGATCAAGGGCAAGCCGGTCGAGGAAGCCGCCGCCCTGCTGCGTTTCATGCCGCAGCGGGCCGCGGCCGATGTCGCGCGCGTGCTGAAGAGCGCCACCGCCAACGCCGAGAACAACCACAACCTGTCGGCCGACGACCTGATCGTCGCCGACGCGATCGCCAACGAGGGTCCGTCGATCAAGCGCTTCCGGCCGCGTGCCCAGGGTCGGGCGTTCCCGATCCACAAGCCGATGACCCACATCACCATCGTCGTCGCGGACCAGGAGGCCTGACATGGGACACAAGGTCCATCCGTACGGCTTCCGCCTGGGTGTCTCGCGCACCTGGACCGCGAAGTGGTATGCGGACAAGGAGTACACCACCGCCCTCAAGGAGGACATCGGCATCCGCCGCCTCATCGAGCGGCGCCTGTCGAACGCCAGCGTCAGCGGCGTGGAGATCGAGCGCGGCATCAACCACGTGACGGTCACCATCCACACCGCCAAGCCCGGCATCGTCATCGGCAAGGGCGGGGCCAACGTCGAGGTCCTGCGCCAGCAGATCGGCGCGCTGTCGAACCGCAAGGTCAAGCTGGAGATCAAGGAGATCCGCCAGCCCGAGCTCGACGCCCACCTCGTGGCCATGAACATCGCCGGGCAGCTGACCCGCCGCATCGCCTTCAAGAAGGCGATGAAGCAGGCCATCCAGCGCTCGATGAAGGCCGGGGCCAAGGGCGTCAAGATCGCCGTCGCGGGCCGCCTCGGCGGCTCCGAGATGGGTCGCCGGGAGTGGGACCGCGAGGGTCGCATCCCGCTCGGTACCCTGCGCGCGGACATCAGCTACGGCCAGGTGCACGCGCACACGACCTACGGCCGCATCGGCGTCAAGGTCTGGATCTACCGCGGCGAGATCGTGCCGGAGCCGACCATGCAGCGCGAGCCGAGCCTGTCGGCCGGCGCCGGGCAGGGGGTCTGACATGCTGATGCCGCGACGGGTCAAGCACCGCAAGGTCATGCGCGGGCGCATGTCCGGGCTGGCCAAGGGCGGCCACACGGTCGCCTTCGGCGAGTACGGCCTGGCCACCCAGGAGCCCGCCTGGATCACCAGCCGCCAGATCGAGGCCGCCCGACGCGCCATGACCCGCTCGGTCAAGCGCGGCGGCAAGATCTGGATCCGGATCTTCCCGGACAAGCCCGCCACCAAGAAGCCGGCCGAGACCCGGATGGGTTCCGGCAAGGGCGCACCCGACCATTGGGTCGCGGTGGTCAAGCCCGGCCGCATCCTGTTCGAGATGGCCGGCGTCGACCATGACTCGGCGGTCGAGGCCATGCGCCTCGCCAGCCACAAGCTGCCGGTGGCGACCCGGGTGGTCGTCCGCGAAGGCGCGAAGGAGGCTTGACGATGGACATCGACAAGGTCCGCGCGCTGTCGGACGCCGAGCTCGAGACGGCCCTGCGCGACGCCAAGCAGGACCTGTGGGGAGCGCGCTTCGCGCTGTCCACCCGCCAGCTGAAGGACTACAGCACGATCCCGCAGACGCGGCGAACGATCGCGCGGATCCTGACCGTCCAGCGAGAGCGCAAGCTCGGCCAGACGGCCTGAGGGAGATCACGCGATGACAGGAGCAGACACCCAGGTGCACGGCAAGCGGAAGACCAAGACGGGCCGCGTCGTCAGCGACAGGATGGACAAGACGATCGTCGTGTCCGTCGAGCGGCTGGCGCGCCACCGGCTGTACAAGCGGGTCATCCGCTTGAGCACGAAGTTCAAGGCCCATGACGAGGCCAACGACGCCCGCATCGGCGACACGGTCCTCATCGAGGAGTCGCGGCCGCTGTCGGCGACCAAGCGCTGGCGCCTCGTCAGCGTGGTGGCGCGCGCCGGTGACCACGGGCTGCCCGGCGAGGCGGTCGTGGCCGAGGAGGCCGAGGTGACCGAGGCGATCCATGCCGCGGCCCATCCCGGTCGCCATCGCGACGACGACGCGGCCGAGGCGACCGACGCGGACGCCGCGACCGAGGCCGACGCCCCGGCGCAGGGGACCGCCTCGTGATCCAGCCCCAGACGCGCCTCAAGGTCGCCGACAACACGGGCGCCCGGAGCATCCAGTGCATCCGGGTGATGGGTCGTTCGCTCAAGACGACCGCCGGTGTCGGTGACGTGATCATCGCCAGCGTCAAGCAGGCCATCCCGAACGCCGCCGTCAAGAAGGGCGACGTCGTGCGGGCGGTCATCGTGCGCACGTCCAAGGAGTACGGCCGGCCGGACGGCAGCTACATCCGCTTCGACGAGAACGCCGCCGTGCTCATCAACAACCAGGGCAACCCGCGCGGCACGCGCATCTTCGGCCCGGTGGCGCGCGAGCTGCGCGACCGCAACTACATGAAGATCGTGTCGCTCGCCCCGGAGGTGCTGTGATGCCCGCCCGGACCGCCGTGACCCGTTCCCCCAAGGTGCCCGAGATCCGCAAGGGCGACACCGTCGTGGTGCTGGCCGGCAGGGACGCCGGCAAGCGCGGCGTGGTCGAGCGCGTGGTGCGCCGTGCGGCCGCCCCCCGCGGCGGCCGCAGCGCGTTCCGCCGCGGCTCCTCGGCCGGTGGCGTGAGCGTCGTCGTCGAGGGCCTCAACATCGCCAAGCGCCACACCAAGCCGCGCCAGGGCTCGACGTCCGGCGTCGGCGGCGCCCCGCGCATCGAGCCGGGCGGGATCCTCGAGGTCGCCCAGCCGATGCCGGTCGCCAAGGTCATGGTCGTGTGCGCCAGCTGTGACAAGCCCACGCGCATCGTCCACACCACGCTGGACAACGGCCGCCGGGTCCGCGTCTGCCGCCACTGCGGCGAGCAGCTGGAGGTGAAGTCGTGACCAGCCGACTGCACGAGCGCTACACGACCGAGATCGTGCCGGCGCTCCAGAAGCAGTTCGAGTACGGGAACCCGAACCAGGTCCCCAAGCTCACCAAGATCGTCGTCAACATCGGCCTCGGCGAGGCCCTGTCGAACGCCAAGGCGCTCGACGCGGCCCTCGGTGACATCACCATGATCACCGGCCAGAAGCCGATCGTGACCAAGGCGAAGAAGTCGATCGCCCAGTTCCGGCTGCGGACGGGCAACTCGATCGGCGGCAAGGTGACCCTCCGCGGCGAGCGGATGTGGGACTTCCTCGATCGCCTGACCACCCTCGCCCTGCCGCGCATCCGCGACTTCCGCGGCGTGCCCGGCAAGTCGTTCGACGGGCGCGGCAACTACACCCTCGGGATGCGCGAGCAACTCGCCTTTCCCGAGATCGACTACGACAAGGTGGACCGTCTCCGCGGGCTGGAGATCAGCATCGTGACGACGGCGAAGACCGACGAGGAGAGCAAGCGTCTGCTCGAGCTCCTCGGCATGCCCTTCGCCTCGTAGGCGCGGGGAGGGAGACCAATGGCCAAGAAGTCCATGATCGCCAAGGCGAAGCGCCAGCCGCGCCACCCTGTCCAGGCCTATCACCGCTGCATCGTCTGCGGCCGGCCGCGCGGCTACATCCGGCGGTTCGCGCTGTGCCGGATCTGCTTCCGGGAGCGCGCCCTCCAGGGCGAGCTGCCGGGCGTGACGAAGTCGAGCTGGTAATCGAGATGAACATTTCCGACCCCATCGCCGACATGCTGACCCGCGTCCGGAACGCGTCTCGGGCCCGGCACACCGAGGTCGTCGTCCCGGCCTCGCGGACGAAGCGCGAGATCGCCCGCATCCTCAAGGACGAGGGCTTCATCGCCGACGTCCAGGAGGAGCAGGACGGCCCGACGGCCGTCCTGCGCATCACCCTGAAGTACGTCGACGGGAAGGTCCCGGTCGTGTCCGGCCTGAAGCGGATCAGCAAGCCCGGCCTGCGCGTCTATGCGCGCAAGACGGAGATCCCTCGGGTCCTGGGCGGCCTGGGCATCGTCATCGTCAGCACCAGCCAGGGGATCATGACCGGCCAGCAGGCGCGTCAGGCGCAGCTGGGCGGCGAAGTCCTCGCGTACGTCTGGTAGGTCGACATGTCACGCATCGGACGACTTCCCATCGCCGTGCCCTCGACCGTCGACGTGACGATCGACGGGCGACGGCTCACGGTCAAGGGGCCCAGGGGCACCCTGACCCG
>JBKHXL010000094.1:0-18267 GCA_046566045.1 Candidatus Limnocylindria bacterium | reverse complement strand
GATGCGCCGCGTCATCGGACGAGCTTCCCGGTGCGGACCGTCGCGGCGCGGTAGACGTCGCCCGGCAGGCCGCGCGACGAGATGGCGTTCGCGGCGGCGATCGTGTCGAACTCGGTCCGGCGGATCTCGGCCGCGACCTCGCCGTCGACCAGGTCGATGAGCGCCCACGACGCGGTCGGATCGCCGTCGAAGACGTAGCCGGCGGAGCCCGTGTTGACGATGACCTTCCAGCCGAGGTCGCGCACCTCGGGCAGATGCGTGTGACCGCACACGATGACCCGGGCGTCGGTGCGCACGACGCGCTCGATGGTGACGCTCGGGTCGAGGTCCCGGTCGAGCCCGGCCGTCTGTGAGCCGGGCGAGGCATGACAGGCCAGGACGAGGGTGTCGTCGTCGGTCCGGAAGCGCCGCTCCGAGGGGAGACGCCGCAGCCAGTCGACCCGCTCGGGGCCGAGGGCGTCGTGGGCCCACTCGGCCGCGGCGATCATCGCGTCCGGCACGCCGTCCTGGAGCCACGGGAACGCGGCCGCGTAGTCGAAGTCGGCGACGGCGATGTCGGTGTTGCCGGCGAGGACCAGGGCGCCGTCGTCGGCCAGCCGGCGCAGCACGTCGACGACCATCGCCGGGTCCGGCCCGTTGAGCACGAGGTCGCCCGCGACCATCACCGCATCGGGCCGGGCGCGGTCGATGTCCTGCAGGACCGCCTCGAGCGCGACGGCGTTGCCGTGCACGTCCGAGAGGGCGGCGATGCGGGTCATCGGAGCACCCCGGCCGGCGGGATGATGAACGACAGGAGGCCCTCGCAGGCGACCTCGCCGTCCACGCTGGCGACGCCCCGGCCCTTGCCGAAGCGGCTGCCCAGCTTCTCCATGGTGACCTCGAGGCGGAGCGTGTCGCCGGGGACCACGACGCGCTTGAAGCGCACCTCGTCGATGCCGGCGAACAGCCCGATGCGGTCGCCGAAACCCTCCTGGCGCGCCACGTAGACGGCCATCGTCTGGGCGAGCGCCTCGACCTGGATGACGCCCGGCAGCACCGGCAGGCCCGGGAAGTGCCCCTGGAAGAACCATTCGGTGGCGGTCACCGCCTTGCGCCCGACGATGCGCCTGGCCTCCGGGTCGTACTCGTCGATCCGGTCGACGAGCAGGAACGGCCAGCGGTGCGGGATGAGCCGTTCGATCTCGGCGGTGGTCAGCGTCGTCGGTGGGGCGTCGGTCACGAGCATCTCCAGCGGGTGTCGGGGGGAGTGTCGCCGGTCCGGGCGGTGGAGCGGCGGGTTCGCATGCAGGTCTGCATCACGGGACGCCCGTTCAGGACGCCCGGGCGGCGGCGGCCATGAACGACGCGCTACCGACCCGATCGAGCAGGTTCGTGGTGAACGAGCCGTCGATGAACGTGTCGGACAGGAGCAGCGCCTGGTGGATCGAGGTGTTGGTGACGAGGCCGTCCACGACGAGCTCGTCGAGCGCGACCCGGCTGCGCGCGATGGCGGCCGCCCGATCGGGGCCCCACACGATGAGCTTGCCCAGCAGCGAGTCGTAGTAGGGCGGCACCTCGTAGCCCTCGTACAGGTGCGAGTCCATCCGCACGCCCGGTCCACCCGGGGCGTGGAAGCGCTCGACGATCCCGGCGCTCGGCCGGAAGTCGTGCTCTGGGTCCTCCGCGTTGATGCGGAACTCGATGGCGTGGCCGCGCATCGCGACGTCGGCCTGGGCGAAGCCGAGGGGCTCGCCCGCGGCGATCCGGATCTGGGTCGCCACCAGGTCGATGCCGGTCAGCATCTCGGTCACCGGGTGCTCGACCTGGATCCGGCAGTTGATCTCGATGAAGTAGACGTTGTCGTCGCGATCGACCAGGAACTCGAGCGTGCCGACGTTCTCGTAGCCCGCCGCCACGACGGCGCGGACCGCGGTCTCGGCGAGGTTCGCCCGGGCCGCGTCGCTGAGCGCCGGCGTGGGCGCCTCCTCGATGATCTTCTGGTGGCGACGCTGGACCGAGCAGTCGCGCTCGCCCAGGTGGACGCCGTGCCCGAACCGATCGACCGCCACCTGGACCTCGACGTGGCGGTTCTCGTCCAGCCACGCCTCGAGATACAACGCGTCGTCGCCGAAGGCGGCCTTGGCCTCGCTCCGGCACATCCGCAGGGCGGCCTCGAGCTCGCGCGGGGTGCGCGCCATGCGCATGCCCTTGCCGCCGCCGCCGGCGCTCGGCTTGATGAGCACCGGGTAGCCGATGCGCTCCGCCTCGCTCAGCGCGTGCAGGTCGTCGCGCAGCATGCCGTCGGATCCCGGGATGGTCGGCAGGCCGTGGCCGCCCAGCAGCTGGCGCGTGCCGGCCTTGCTGGCGAAGCGCTCCAGGACCGACGCGGGCGGGCCGATGAAGACCAGGTCGTGCGCGCCGACGACCTCGGCGAAGCTCTCGTCCTCGGACAGGAACCCGTAGCCCGGGTGGATGGCGTCGCAGCCGGTCATCAGCGCCGCGGAGATGACCGCCGGGGCCGACAGGTACGAGCGCCGCGCGTCGGCCGGGCCGATGCAGATCGCCTCGTCCGCCAGCTGGACCGGCAGCGAGGTCCGGTCGGCCTCGCTGTAGGCCACCACCGATTCGATGCCGAGGGTGCGGCACGCGCGCAGGACCCGCAGGGCGATCTCGCCGCGGTTGGCGATGAGGATCTTGCGGAACATCAGGCCCCGGTCCCGTTGGTGGACGACTCGAGCGAGGCGAGGGCGGAGGCGCTGCCGATGCGCTCGATGACCAGGAGCGCCTGGCCGTACTCGACGGCATCGCCGGCGTCGACGAGGCTCGCCCCGAGGACGCCGTCGGCGGGCGCCACGATCTCCTGCGGGATCCCCAGCATCTCGACCGCGCCGAGGGCGTCGCCGGCCTGGACCCGGTCGCCGGCGTTCAGGTCGGTGCGCGGCCGGTAGACGCCGACCGCGGGGGAGGTCGCGGTGACGTGGCCGTCATCGGTGCGCGGGCGCTCGCCGCCGTGCTCGCCGCGCTCGGGACGCTCGGCCCGCTCGCCGCGGTCCGGGCGATCCGCGCGGTCCGTCGACCGGCCGCTGCGCTCGCGGCCCGGACCCGGACTGGACGCCGCCGGCCGCGCCCCGGCCGGGCGGCGCAGGCGCACCCGCCAGGGGCCCTCCTGGACCTCGAGCTCGCCCAGACCGGTGGCCCCGAGCTTGGCGATGAGGGCCGGCAGCAGCTCGGTCGTCAGGCGATCGATGGCGGCATGATCGGCGGCGCGCTCGACGGCGCTCCGGTGCGGGCGGCGAGCGTCGGGCGGACCTTGCTCGGGCAACGCGTTCAGACCTCCTCACGGGCGGGCGGCTCGTCCCGCGACCAGCTGCCGGGCCGCGGCCCGACGCCCCGGCGCCCCGGGTCGAGCAGATCGCGCAGGCGATCGGCCAGGCTGCGGTCGACCGGCATGGGCACCGGCGCCTCGCTCGTCTCAGTGTAGGCGCCGAGGGCCCGGTAGCGTCGATAGCGCGCCTCGACCAGCTCGTCGAGGGTCAGCGCCTCGAGCGCCGACAGCCGGTCGGTGATGATCGCCCGCAGGCTGCGCGCGACGGCGTCGGGGTCCTCGTGCGCGCCGCCGTCCGGTTCGGGCACGACGATGTCCACCACGCCCAGGGCGAGCTGGTCGGCCGCCGTCATGCGCATCGCGGCGGCTGCCGTGGCGGCCTCGTCCGAGGTGCGCCACAGGATCGAGGCGCAGCCCTCCGGGCTGATGACCGAGTAGACCGCGTTCTCCAGCGCGATGACGACGTCGCCGACGGCGATGGCCAGGGCTCCGCCCGAGCCGCCCTCGCCGGTGATGACGGTCACGATCGGCGTGCGCAGCCGGCTCATCAGTCCGATCGAGCGGGCGATCGCCTCGGCGATCCCGCGCTCCTCGGATTCGGGTCCGGGGTGCGCCCCCGGCACGTCCACGAACGTGACGACCGGGAGGCCGAAGCGTTCGGCCAGGCTCATCGCCCGCATCGCCTTGCGGTAGCCCTCCGGGTGGGGCATCCCGAAGCTGCGCCGGATGTTCTCATCGGTGTCGGCGCCCTTCTGCTGGCCGACCACCACGACCCGCCGCCCGTCGATGCGGGCGAGGGCCGTGACCAGCGCGGCGTCGTCGCCGAACAGCCGGTCACCGTGCAGTTCGACGACCTCGTCGGCCAGGCGTTCGAGGAACTCGAGCGTGCGCGGGCGCTGGAGCGAGCGGGCCAGCTGGACCCTCGGCCAGACCTCGGCCCTGGCGTCGCCCTCGAGCGGCTCGAGGGGCGCGGCCGGGACGGGCGCCGGGATCGGCGGCATGACCGGCGACAGGCCGGCCGGGCCCTCGCCGCCGTTGGTCTCGGCCGCGGCCGCCGAGGCTCGCGTCGCGGGATCGTCGACCGGCCCGAGGGCCATGTCCCCGACGCGATCGGCGATGCTCGTCAGGAAGGACAGCGGCCGAAAGGCGGGCGCGCCGTCGTCGGCGTCCACGATCGACGGACGGACCCCGCGGACGGGCAGGGCGCGCAGCAGCACCGCCAGCTCGGCGTGCAGGTCCGGCCGGGCGACGACCCGGTCGACGAAGCCGTGCGAGAAGAGGAACTCGGCACGCTGGAACCCGGGCGGCAGCTCGGTCGCGATGGTCCCGGCCGACACGCGCGCCCCGGCGAAGCCGATCAGCGCATCCGGTTCCGCGATGTTCACGTCGCCGACGGCGGCGAACGAGGCGAACACCCCGCCGGTCGTCGGGTCCGACAGGACCGAGATGAACGGCACGCCGGCCGCGCCCAGGCGCTCGATCGCGGCCAGCGTCTTGGCCAGCTGCATCAGGGCGAGGGTGCCCTCCTGCATCCGGGCGCCGCCCGACGCACTGACCACGACGAGCGGGCGGCGGGCGGCCAGCGACGCCTCCGCCGCCCGGGTCACCTTCTCGCCCACGACCGCGCCCATCGAGCCGCCCATGAACCCGAAGTCCATCACGCAGATGCTGACCGGCACGCCCCCGATCGCGCCCGTGCCCCACACGGCCGCGTCGCGCAGCCCGGTCGCCTGCTGGGCCGAAGCGAGCCGATCGGGGTAGCCCTTCTGGTCCACGAAGCGGAGCGCATCGACGGACTGCAGCCCGGCGTCGTGCTCGACCCACGTGTCGTGATCGAGGAGATGGTCGAGGCGGGCCCACGCCGACAGCCGGAAGTGATGCCCGCAACTCGAGCAGATGCGGAGCGCCTTGTCGAGCTGCCTGTTGAACAGCATCGTCGAGCAGCGCGGGCACTTGGTCCACAGGTCAGGCGGGTAGACGTCGCGCTTCGCCCGGAACGACGGCAGCTTGAGCGGCATCAGGCGGTCCTCGCCCGGGCCGCGGCGCGGACCGCTCGGGCCATGGTGGTGCGAGCCGAGGGGTGGGTCCAGCGCCAGGCCATGTACAGGGCCCCGGCGATGGACAGCACGGCCGACGTCAGCACGCCGCCGATGAGCACCGGCCGAACGGCCGGCGCGGCGCCGGTCGCGGGGTGCGAGGCGAGCTCGACGACGGACCGGTCGACGGGAGGGGCGGCCTCGGCCCCGGCGGCCTCGGCCCGGGCGGCCGCGGCCAGGGCCTCTGCTCGGGCGGCCGCGGCCAGGCGCGAGGCCAGCGCGTCCTCGAAGCGGAACGATGGATGGAATCGCGGCAGCTCGCCGTACAGCGCAACGGCCGACGCGCGCATGCCAGCCGGCAGGTCGGTCAGGTCGGCCGGACGGCGCGACAGGAGCGCCTCCAGGTAGCGATCGACGACGAGGGCATCGATCTCGCGCTCCCCCGACGGGTCGCTCACGGGCGCTCCCCCAGCCGCTCGGCGACGCGGCGCAGGCCGCGGTGGATGAGCACGCGCACGGCCCCCTCCGAGCGGCCGAGGATGGTGGCGATCTCGGCCGTGGTCAGCTCATGGACGAAGCGCAGCACGACGGCCTGGCGGCGGTCGTCGGGCAGCTCGGCGATGGCGGTCCAGGCGGCAGCGGCCGCCTCGTTGCGCACGGCGATGGCCTCGACGTCGGTCGTGGCCCGCGCGTCCAGGACCGCGTCGAGCGTCGTCTCCGGGTGGCGTCGCAGCGCGCGCCGCCGCTCGGCGATCGCATTGCGGGCGATGCGGAACAGCCAGACCTTGAACGTGGACGCATCGTCGCCGTCGCTCGCGGTGGCCCGCTCGCGGAAGGTCGGCAGCGCGGCGAGCGCCGACAGGAACGTGCGCTCGGTGGCGTCCTCCGCCTCGTGCGGGTCGTGCAGCTCGTAGACCGCGAGGTTGTACACCTGGGCGACGTACTTCCGGTACAGGGGCTCGAATGCGGCGGGATCCCGCCGGGCGGCCTCCACGAGCGCCCGGTCGCGATCGAGGGGGACGACCCGCGACCGCTGGGGCCCCTCCGTATGGCCCACCTTCCAGAATGCCGGCCGAGCCATCGCGTTACACCCCCACGCGGGCGTGGCGGATCTCGCCGACGAGGACCGGGCGCTCGCCGGACGGCGCGTCGTCGTCGGCCACGACGAGGGCGCCGCTGCCGACATCGACCCCGACGGCGTGGACCGTGCTGACCGAGCCGTCCGGGGCGACGAGGTCCACGGCGCGGCCGGTGGTCAGCTGGCGCGCCGTCCAGTCGGCCACGTCGAAGCGGCCGTCGTGCAGCGCCGCGATGCGCACCTCCAGCCGGCCCAGGAACCCGTCGAGCAGCGCGGCGTGATCGATCGGTCGGCCGTGGGCCGCCTCGCGCAGCGACGTCATCGTGTCGGCCAGCTCGGGCGGGAAGGTCGTGGCGGGCCAGTCGGTGTCGATCCCGAGGCCGACGACGACGCGCGGGTCGTCGCCGCCCAGGCCGGTGGTCTCGCCCAGGACCCCGGCCAGCTTGCGGACCTGCGTGGCCCGCTGGGGCGCGACCGGGACGGCCGGGCCGTCGTGGGTCTCGACGACCAGGTCGTTGGGCCACTTCAGGCGGATGGCCCCGTCGGGCAGCCCGGCCGCCTCCTCGGCGGCGTCGGCCATCGCCAGCGAGACGGTGGCCGCCAGGCGCCAGACCTGGTCCGGTGCGAGCCAGGTCGGCCGGAACCCGAGTGACAGGAGCAGCGCGGCGCCCGGTGGCGCCACCCAGCGTCGCCCGTCGCGGCCCCGCCCGGCGGTCTGCTCGTCGGCCACCGCGAGGCAGACCTCCGGGGTCCCCTCGTCGAGCCAAGTGCGCACGACGTCGTTGGTCGAACCGACGGTCGGGAAGCGCTCCTGGCGGCTGATGAGGTCGGGCACGGTGGGCAGCGGCTCAGCCGGCCGCCGCGACCTCGACCGGCTCGGGGCGCTCGAGCTCGAAGGCGTCGTGCAGGGCGCGCAGCGCGGTCTCGAGCTCGTCCTCGGCGATCATGCAGGTGATGCGGACCTCCGACGTCGAGATCATCTCGATGTTCACGCCGTGGTCCGCCAGCGTGCCGAACATGCGCGCCGCGTAACCCGGCGCGTTGTGCAGGCCGGCCCCCACGATGCTCACCTTGGCCACGCTCGCATCGGTCGTCAGCTCGCGGGCGCCGAGGTCGCGGACGATCGGCTCGAGCGTCTTCTTGGCCTTGCCGAGCTCGACCCGCGGGACCGTGAACGACAGGTCGGTCTCGCCGCCGTGGCCGACGTTCTGGACGATCATGTCGACGTTGACGCCGGCCTCGGCCAGCGGATCGAAGATCGAGCGGGCGATGCCCGGCCGGTCCGGGACCGCGACGAGCGTGACCTTGGCCACGTTCCGGTCGTGGGCGAGTCCGCGGACCTTGTTGCGCTGCTCCACGAGCGGGTCCTCCTTGATGCGGGTCCCGGGCGCGTCCTCGAACGAGCTCAGGACCTCGATGACGACGCCGTTCACCCAGCCGAGCTCGACCGCCCGGACCTGCATGACCTGGGCGCCCTGGTGGGCGAGTTCGAGCATCTCCTCGTAGCCGATGACGTCGAGCTGGCGGGCGTCGGGGACGAGCCGCGGGTCGGCCGTGTAGATGCCCCGGACGTCGGTGAAGATCTGGCAGCGATCGGCGCCGAGCGAGGCGGCCAGCGCGACGGCGGTGGTGTCGCTGCCGCCGCGGCCGAGGGTCGTGATCTCCTGGCGGCCGATCGCGGTCGCGCTCTGGCCCTGGAAGCCGGCCACGATGACCACGCGCCCGGCCGCCAGCTCGTCGCGGACGCGAGCCGGGTCGATCCCGGCGATGCGCGCGCGGCCATAGGTGCCGTCGGTGGTGATGCCGGCCTGCGGCCCGGTCAGGCTGATGGCCGCGACGCCGATCGCGTGGAGCGCCATCGACACGAGGGTCGCGCTCTGGTGCTCGCCGGTGGCGAGCAGGACGTCCAGCTCGCGCGGGTCCGGGTCCTCGGTGATGGCGGCGGCCAGGCCGAGCAGCTCGTCGGTGGTGTCGCCCATGGCCGACACGACGACCACCAGGTCGTTGCCGGCCGCGCGCTCGCGCGAGATGCGCCGGGCGACGCGCTTGATGCGGTCGGCGCCGGCGACGGACGAGCCACCGAACTTCTGGACGACGAGGGGGGCGGGCATGGCCCGCGCATTCTGCCGTGGCCCCGATGCCCGCCCTGGCGCGGCGAGGGCGCAGAGAGGGCGCCTGCCGGGTCCGCCACGCGGCCGCAGCTGTTGGGGCCCGTGGAAGTCGCGCCGGGCCGCGACGTCGTCGCGGGCACGCCGCAAGCCTCGAACGCCGCTGCCTACGGCACGAGGACGCGTGGATCCGAGCGTGGGGATGAGGCGCTGCGGGTCGTATCGGCAGATCGAGCGGTCCCAGACCGATCAAGCCGCTCGACGGTCAGGCGGGTGAGGGATCGCGAGGCCGGCGGATCACTCCACCGGCCTCGTCGTAAGGGATCGGGACCCGTCGGGGTTCAGTCGTTCGGGGTGCCGGGGCCGGTGTACTCGAGGATGTAGACGCCGTAGTCGCGGTCGCTGGCCAGGACGTACTCCTTGCCCTCGTGCTCCCAGACCTGGACGCCCCAGAAGTTGTTGCCGCCCTCGTCGATGAAGCGACCCACCTCGACGAGCTCGTCGTCCACGATCCGGGCGACCCGGAAGCCACCGGAGTAGTAGGAGAAGTAGGCGAGATCGTTCTTCTGGTGCGACATCGCGACTTCATGGACCGAGAGGTCACCGAAGCCGGATGCCATGGTGACGTCGTGCGCCTCGGGGATCGCGTACGTGTCGAGCTCGGTCATCGAGGGATAGCTGTACAGGTGGACGTAGCCCCAGCCGTCGAAGGAGACGCTGATGGAGATGGGCAGGCCGGCGGTGCCGACCGCCGGGAGCGGTGGATTCGGGCCGCTGAGGCACGCGTCCGGATCGTAGCCCGCGACACCGAGGATCTCGAAGCCCGCGGATCGGGCGACGAAGAACGATGGGATCGTGACCGTTGCCAGCATGCCGACGAGCCCCTCGCAGTTGGGACTCGCGGCCGGGTCGTTGCTGTTGAAGACGATCCCTGCCGAGTAGCCGGCCGCCGTGACGTTGTCGAACTTGGCCTGGAACGAACACGTCCCGCGCTCCATCACGGCGATCACGTCGGTACCGCCAGGAGCCGGGACGGATCCGCAGGCTTGTCCGACGAAGCGCGTGGGTCCCGCCAGCGTGTCACCGACACCCAGACTGGGGCCGGTGGCCGTGCCGGCGTTGAACGGCTTGGGTGCGCCGCCGTTGATCGAGATGAACGGCGCGAACGGACCGAAGTCCTCGTCGGCGGCAACGACGAAGTCGTTATCCATCGAGAACTCGGCCTGGTGGCCGTTGCCCTCCGGCGGCAGGGTGGCTCCCGTTCGCTCGAACAGCAGCGGGTCCGGGTTGGTGAAATCGGAATCGGCGATGTACGTGGGTGATGCGGGATCGTTCACGTTCAGGGCGACATAGCCGCCATCCCAGTACGACGCCAGCATGATCTGGTCCCCATCGATCTCCTTCACGACCATGTCGTGCAGGAACGACGATCCGGATCCCAGGTCGGGCTGGATGATCTGCGGGAACAGGGCGTTGAGGTCGTGCTCGGCGATCAATACCGGGTTGCGTGGGTCGGTGATGTCGAGGATGTCGACATCCCACTGCTCCTCATTGTCGACGATGACGGCGTAGGCCTTGTCGTCGGCGATCTCGGGCGTGCCCTGTTCGTCCTCCCACACGAATACGCTGTGGATCTCGTGCGCATCCGCGCTTGTGTTCGGGGAGCCGAAGCCTCCAGCCGAGCGATCGCCGACGCCCTCCGCCAAGTACTTGTGCACCTTCGGATTCGTGACGTCGACGAACGACGCACCACCGACCGCGTGCTTGCTCGTGTTGCCGGCGTTGTCGGTGCAGGTCTCGTTGTTGAAGGCCAGCAGGTCGCCCGTGAAGGCCGGCGTGCTCAGGTGGATCGCCTGGATCCCCTCGCCCGAGTACGAGTCATTGGCGGTCCGGATGAAGTTGATCTGCTTTGGCGCCGACGGCTTGCTGATGTCGAAGACATACACGCCACCCTTCTGGCAGTTCGGAGCGCTCCAGGCGGCGAGGTAGGCGTAGTTGCCGAGGACGCCGACATCCGCGACGCGCCCCTCCTGGTCCTGGTTGATCCGCATCCGGCCGACCAGGTCGACGTTGGAACGAGTCGCCGCGAGGTGGCCGCCGGGGCCGTCGTGCTGCGCGTGGTCGTGGTTCGCTTCATCGTCGCGGGGGAGCTCGATGCCGCCCTCATCGATGGGCTCAACGGCGAGACCCCCGGTCGTGAGCAGCAGTGCCAGGGAAACCCCGATCGCGAATGCTCGAGTGGCAGGCCGTGGCTTCATACCGTCTCCTCCGTGTCGCGTCGTGCGCCTTACAGCCGCCCTGTGAGGAGGTACGCGGTCGGTCCCCCGAACCCGACGGGTACGCGATCGCCGTGGGCGCTGGACCGTTCGGTGGGACCCTAACCGCGTGGGCAGCCGCCGTCAACACGGCCGCGTGGCGGTGGGTCGAAGGGCCGTCCGCCGTCCGGGTCCAACCCACTAGCGCTTGGCCAGGGTCCAGCCGGCGGCGACGAGGAGCACGAAGATCACGGCCCAGAACAGCCCGCCCGGGAGCGCCTGGTTGCCGGCCTGGACGATGCCTCGCAACGCCCCGCCGATGGCATCGAACGCCCCGGCGACGAGGCCGCTGATCCCATCACCGACGGCGTCCACGAATCCACCCATGCCCGGAGTCTGGACGGTCCCGTCAAGGCCCGGGACCGTCGGGGCCCGCCTCGAGCGCCCCGCCACGTGCTAGGACCGGCGCAGCACCTGGGCGCCGTGGTTGCGCGGCCGGGCGATGACCACGCGCCCGGGCAGGTCCTCCTGGGCGGCGACCGCGAGGAGGGCGGCCTTGATGCGGGAGGCCGTGGCCACCCGGTCGGTGAAGGCGATGATCGTGGAGCCCGCGCCGGACAGCGACGCGCCGAGCGCGCCGGCCTCCCGGGCGGCGGCCACCAGCAGCGGCAGCTGCGGGTAGGCGGCCGCGCGGTACGGCTCATGAAGCCGGTCCGCCGTGAGCCGGCGGAGCACGTCCGTCCGGCCGGCGGCCAGCCCGGCGACCCCGACCGCGACCGCCCCGAGGTTGGCCACCGCGTCGGCGAGCGGCACGGTCGTCGGCAGCGCGCGACGCATGTCCGAGGTCGACAGGCGCAGCACCGGGATGAACAGCACCGCGCGCAGGTCGCGGGTCGCGTCGAAGCGGACCGCCTCGACCCCCTGCTCCCCGTCGGCGGAGGCGACGAACCCGCCCAGCAGCGCCGCGGCGGCGTTGTCGGGATGGCCCTCCACGGCGGTCGCGATGCGCAGCATGGCCGGCGCGTCGAGCACCCCGTCGAGCAGCGCGTCGGCGGCCAGGATGCCGGCCACCGTGGCCGCGGCGGACGAGCCGAGCCCGCGCGACAGCGGGATCCGGTTGCGCATCTCGATCCGCCAGCCGACACCGTCGGGCAGCTCGCCGCGGACCTGGCGGAGCGCGGTCTCGAGCCCCTGCACGAACCGGTTCTCGCGGTCCCCGGTCAGCTCGCCGGCGCCCTCGCCGTCCACGGTCAGCTCGATCTGGCCGCGGCTCCAGCCGCGCACCTCGACCTCCACCTGGTTGACCAGGTCGAGCGCGAGGCCAAGGCAGTCGTACCCGGCTCCGAGGTTGGCCGACGACGCCGGCACCTCGACCGCGACGCGACGGCCGTCGAGCTCGGCAAGCCAGTGGGCGACCACCGGTCAGCTCCAGCCCAGGGCGACGGCGACGGCGCCGAGGGTCGGCGCCGCCTCGAGCATGCCCGGCACCTGGGCCTCGGCCGTCCTCGGGTCCTTGAGGCCGTGCCCGGTCAGGACCGCGACGACGAGCGCGTCCCGGTCGAGCTGGCCGGCCTCGGACATGGCGCGCACGCCGGCCACGCTGGCCGCCGACGCGGGCTCGCAGAAGATGCCCTCGTGCCGGGCCACGTCACGGTAGGCGGCCAGGATCTGCTCGTCGGTGACGGCCTCGATCCGGCCGCCGCTGTCGTCGCGCGCGGCGACGGCCCTGTCCCACGATGCCGGGTCGCCGATGCGGATCGCCGTCGCGATCGTCTCCGGCTCGTCGACGCGCCGGCCGTGCACGAGCGGCGCCGCGCCCGCGGCCTGGAAGCCCCACATCCGGGGCGTGGTGGGGATGCGGCCCTCGGCGGCGTACGCTCGGAACCCGGCCCAGTACGCGCTGATGTTGCCGGCGTTGCCGACCGGGATGGCCAGGATGTCCGGCGCGCGTCCCAGGTCATCGCAGATCTCGAACGCGGCCGTCTGCTGGCCGTCGAGCCGGAACGGGTTGACCGAGTTGACCACGGTGACCGGATGCTCGTCCTGCTCGGCCAGGGAGCGCACGATGCCGAGCGCCTGGTCGAAGTTGCCGTCGATGGCCACGACGCGCGCCCCGGCGACGAGCGCCTGGAGCAGCTTGCCCAGGGCGATCTGGCCCTTCGGCAGGATGACGATGACCTCCAGCCCGGCGGCGGCGCCGTAGGCCGCGGCGCTGGCCGAGGTGTTGCCGGTGGACGCGCAGACGATGGCCCGGGCGCCCGACTCGACCGCCTTGGCCACGGCCACGACCATGCCCCGGTCCTTGAACGAGCCGGTCGGGTTCTGGCCCTCGACCTTGAGGTGCAGCCGCGGGGCGCCGATGGCCGCCCCGAGCCGCGGCGCCGGGACGAGCGGGGTGGCGCCCTCCCCCAGGGTCAGCTCGGGGGTCGCGTCGGTCACGGGGAGGAAGCGCCGGTAGCGCTCCATCAGCCGCGGGCGCGCGTCAGTCATCGACCGGGTAGAGGGTCACGTCCACGCCGTCGGGCAGGATCGCCGCGAACGCGGCGCGTGCCTCGGCGAGGGTGACGGCCTCGCTGCGGATGGCGGTCCCGTCGTCGAAGCCGACCGCGGCGGCCTCGTCGAGCGCTTCCGGCAGGGCGACGTCGCCGCGGATGGCCGGGATGAACGCGTACCAGTGGCGCCGCTGGTCGAGCGGGTCGGCGGCGGCCCCGGCGGGTCCGGTGGCGGGCGCCAGGCCGGCCCACGTGCTGCCGACGCCGCGAGCGCAGGCGACCAGGTCGCCGAGCACGGCGCTGCTCGTCGCCGGACCACCGGCGCCCGGACCGGTCAGGCCCACGCTGCCGAGCGGGTCGGCGTCGATCTCGACCCGGTTGACCACGCCCTCGGTCCACCCGAACGGGCTGTCGGCCGGCACCGCGGTCGGGATGACGGCGGCCTCGATGGCATCGCCGTCGGCGGCTCGCGTGGCCGTGGCCAGCAGCTTGATCGACAGCCCCAGGGCGGCGGCCCCCTCGAGCTCCTGGTCGGTCACGCCGGTGATGCCGGGCCGTCCCTCGCCGCGCACCGTCGGCGGACGACGACCGATCGTCGCCGGGTCGAGCCAGCGTCCGAACGCGAGGCGGGCCAGGATCACCAGCTTGTTGACCGCGTCGTCGCCCTCCACGTCGCCGGTCGGGTCGGCCTCCGCGTAGCCCAGCTCCTGGGCGTCGACGAGAACGTCGTCGTACGGCCGTCCGTCGTGGGCCATGGCCGTCAGGATGTAGTTGGTCGTGCCGTTGACGATGCCGCGCACGCGCCGGATGTCGTTGCCGGCGAGGTCGAGCGCGAGCGGGCCCAGCACGGGGATGCCGCCGGCGACCGCGGCCTCGAAGCGCAGGTGCGTGCCGGTCCGCCGAGCGACCGCCTCGAGCTCCGGACCGTGGTGGGCCACCACGTGCTTGTTGGCCGTGACCACGGCCTTGCCCGCGCCCAGGGCCGCGGCGATGAGCGTCCGCGCCGGCTCGTCCCCGCCGAGCGCCTCGACGATGATGTCGGTCTCGGGGTCGGCGACGAGGTGGGCCGGCGCGTCGGTCAGGAGCTCCGCGGGCACGCCCGGGCGCTCGCGGCCGAGGTCCCGGACAGCGACCCCGACGAGCCGCAGCGGCGCACCGTCCACGGCGCCCAGTCGCTCGCCGCGGGCCAGCAGGCCGTCGATGACGGCACGCCCGACGGAACCCGCGCCGAGCACGGCGACGCGCAGCGGGGCACGGCTCATCGGCGGGTCGGAACGAGGTGGGCGCGCATCGCCGCGAATGGTAGCCGAGAGCGGGTCCGCGGTCGGCCCCGAGGCGACCGGGCGGTGAGCGCGGTCCGCTACACTCGGCCGCGATGACGACCGAGATCGCCCCTGCCCCGAGCCCCGTCGAGGCACCCGCCGCGCGGCCACGCATCTTCTCCGGTATCCAGCCGTCCGGCGCGCCGCACGTCGGCAACGACCTGGGGGCCATCCGCAACTACGTGCGCCTCCAGTGGGAGTACGAGGCGATCTACTGCATCGTCGACTACCACGCACTGACGAGCCTCCACGACCCCGAGCGGCTGCGCCGCCAGACGCGCGAGATGGCCGCGGCCCTGCTCGCCCTCGGGCTCGACCCGGAGCGCTGCACGCTGTTCGTGCAGAGCCACCGCCCGGAGCACACCGAGCTCGCCTGGCTGCTCATGACCGTGACGCCGGTGAGCTGGCTGGAGCGGACCCCGACCTACAAGGAGAAGAAGGCCAACCAGCCCGACGACATCAACCACGGGTTGCTGACCTACCCCGTCCTGCAGGCCGCCGACATCGTCATCTACAAGGCGTCGCTGGTGCCCGTCGGCAAGGACCAGGCGGCGCACCTCGAGCTGTCGCGCGAGATCGTGCGCGCGTTCAACGCGAAGTACGGCGACACGTTCCCGGAGCCGACCGCGGTCCACACCGAGGCACCGATCGTGCTGGGCACCGACGGCGTCCGCAAGATGAGCAAGTCGCTCGGCAACACCATAGACATCTTCGCCCCCGCCGACGACATCCGGAAGCAGATCATGGGCATGGTCACCGACACGAGGCGGGTGCTGCGCACCGACCCGGGCCGCCCGGAGGTGTGCAACGTGTGCCAGCTGCACCGCAGCTTCGGCGACGACTACGAGGCGATCTGGGACGGCGAGCGCACCGCGCGGACGGGCTGCGTCGACACCAAGCGGCTGCTCGTCGAACGGGTGCTGACGCACTATGCCGAACCGCGCGAGCGCTACGCCGAGCTGATGGCCGATCCGACCCGCATCGACCGGATCCTGGAGGAGGGCGCCGAGCGCGTCCGCCCGATCGCGGCGGCCACGATGGCCGAGGTCCGCGAGAAGATGGGGCTGCGCTAAAGGAGCCACGTGACCGACGCCACCGGCCTGTCCGGCAGGGATCGCCGACTGGTCAGCGCGATCCTCATCCTCGCGACGATCGTCCTCTTCTTCGTCGCGGTCAGTCAGGCTGCCACGGCCCTGGCGATCTTCGCCGACATCATCCTGGCGTTCTTCCTGGCCTGGCTGCTGGCCTTCGTCATCAGCCCGGTCGTCAGCCGGATCGTCGACGTGATCCCGCGGCTGCCGCGCATCCTGGCCACCGTGCTGGTGTACACGGCCATCGTGCTGGCGCTCGGCGGCCTGCTCATCAACGTGGCCCAGGCGCTGGCCAACTCGATCACCCAGTTCGTCGATTCGATCCCGCAGATCCAGGCCGACCTGCCCAGCCTCGTCGCTCCCTTCCAGGCCTGGCTCGACTCGTTCGGGCTCGGCCAGATCGACCTGGCGGCGCGCGTCGCGGCCGTGCTCGAGGATGCCGACCAGGTGGCGGCCGGCCTGCTGGCGCCGCTGCAGGCCATCGCCGCCGCCAGCGTCGGGGCCGTCGGGACGATGCTGATCGTGTTCCTGCTGTCGATCTACATGGTCATCGATCGCGATCTCATCATGGCCTTCCTGTTCCGCCTCGTCCCGCCGGCCTACGCCGACGAGGCGCGCCTCCTCCAGACCGCCGTCGCCCGATCGTTCGGTGGCTTCCTGCGCGGGCAGGCCCTGATGGGCATCGTGTTCTTCGTCGTGGCCATGGCGACCAGCCTCGCCTTCGGCCTCCCGCTCATCCCGCTGACCTCGGTCGCTGCCGGGCTGCTCCAGGCCATCCCGTTCTTCGGCCCGTTCATCTCGTGGGCGCCGCCGGTCCTCGTGGCCCTGGTCTTCGTGCCCGACGCGGTCGTGCCGGTGGCCATCGTCATGGCCATCGCCTGGTTCGTGGTCATGAATGTCATGCAGCCGCGGATCATGCAGGGCGCCGTCGGCATCCACCCCATCGTGGTCATCGGCTCCGTGCTCATCGGCTCGCGCATCGCCGGCATCCCCGGGGCGATCTTCGGCATCCCGGTCGCGGCCGTGCTGTCGGCGTTCTTCTTCCACTTCCTGCAGCGCACCTCGGGGGACCGGAGCGTGGCCGGGCGGGCCGCACGTCGCCTGTCCGAGCGGGAGGGCCGGACGGTCCGCGTCCCGCGCGAGCCCGTGCCGGGCCAGGCCACCGACATCGAGACGCCGTGAGCGACGACGAGCGATCGGTCGACCAGCGTCGCGCCGACATCCCGGACATGACCCGCGAGCGAGCGCGCGCGGAGCGGCGCGACGTCGACATGGAGCGCGGCGAACCGCTCGCCGGTGGTGCCGCGCGGGTGGGCCCGCGGGCCCTGCGAACCACCTCGCACCCCGTCCCGGAGTGGACGTCGCGCCCGCGCATCCTGGTGACCAACGACGACGGGGTCGAGTCGCGCGGGCTGCTGGCCCTCAAGCAGGCGCTCGAGCCCATCGGCGACGTGACGGTCGTGGCTCCGGACACCAATCAGAGCGCGGTCGGGCACCAGAAGACGCTGATGCGACCGCTGCGCGTGCGGGAGCGCATCCTGGCCGACGGATCGCCCGCCTTCTCGGTGGACGGGTCCCCGACCGATGCGGTCAGCCTCGCCTTCCTCGGGTACTTCGAGCGCGGCTTCGACCTCGTCGCGGCGGGCATCAACTACGGGGCCAACCTCGGCGACGACATCACCTACTCGGGCACGGTCAGCGCGGCCATGGAGGCGGTCATCAACAACTGCCCCGCGTTCGCCATCTCGCAGGAGTACTACGAGCATCCCGACTTCACCCTGGCCGGCTACGCGGCGGCGGTGGTCGCCCGCAACATCCTAGCCGAGGGCCTGTCCCGTGGGGAGCTGATCAACGTCAACGTGCCGGCGACCACGCTCGAGGCGTGCGAGGGCATGGAGGTCACGCGCCTCGGCCGGCGGATCTACTCCGACGAGCTCGTCGAGCGGCTGGACCCGCGCGGCATCCCCTACTTCTGGATCGGCGGCCCACCGCCGTCCGGCCTGGCGGTGCCCGGGACCGACTACCACGCGGTGGTCAACCGCCGTATCGCCGTGACCCCGATCCATCTCGACCTGACCGGCCGTCGCCTGCTGCGCCGGCTCAAGACGTGGTCGTGGGCCTTGCCCGAGGACCCGGACGCACCCGGCGCCCCGGCCATCCCCGCAGCTGACGCTCCGACCGGACCGATCGACCCGGCCCCCGACGCTGGGTGAGCGTGCCGTCGGCACGACCGTGGCGGAGGTGACTCCGCGAACGCGGCTCTCGCGGCGAGGTGCTCGACCCACGTGGCGTTCTCCGGGCCTTGGCGTCCTCCTGCCACGTGGCGTCCTCCTGCCACGTAGCGTCCTCCGGGCCACTGGCGTCCTCCGGGCCACGCTGCGACCTCCGGGCCACTGGCGTCCTCCGGGCCACTGGCGTCCTCCGGGCCACTGGCGTCCTCCGGGCCACGCTGCGTCCTCCGTGCCTGAGAGGCTGCAGCGGGTGCTCGAGGGTCCGGTCCGCAGCCCATTCGGCCATGATCCGTGCTCCGGAGGCACGAAACAGGCGCGAAAGCCCCGGACCCGGCCGCGGAACCGTCCTG
>JBKHXL010000093.1:0-56927 GCA_046566045.1 Candidatus Limnocylindria bacterium | reverse complement strand
CTGTTCTGGTACGAGATCGCGAATGTCCTGATGCGCAGGCACGGCCTCTCCAGCCTGCGGGTCGTCGGGGCGATCGATCAGCTGGAGCAGCTCGGGCTGCGAACCGTCCATCCCGAGCGCTCCACCGTGTGGCTCGGTACGAGCACGACGTGACCTGGCCGTCGTACGCGTGGGCCTCGAGCTACCTCGCGGAGCTGCGGGCCAGGGCACGGGCCGAGGCCACGGAACGGGCTACTGCCGCGGGCCGGGCGGCTCCGGGGCGCTGACCGTCACCCGGACCACGATCGGGTCGCGGCCGGCGGCCAGGAGGGAGCCGCCGTCCGGCGTGACGATGTCGAGGACGAGCAGGTACGGACCGGGCACGGTCGGAACGACGAGCGCGAGCTCGACCCGCTCGGTGGTCCCGGGCGCCTGGCCGGCGGGCAGGAGGGTCCCGGCCGATGCCACGGTCGCCGCGTCGACCTGGCCCGGCCCGCCCTCGCCGACGGGCAGCCACCGGCCGATGACCCGGGCCGCGGTGGCCGGTCGGCCACCGTCGAGCTGGCGCCGCCGCTCGCCTGGGATCGAACCCCACGGCTGTTCACCGAGGTTCGCGACCCACAGCGGGAGGCCCGCGGCCGCGCCGGCCATGAACGTCGGGGACCCGACCGGCAGGAGCGCGGCGTCGAGCTCCCCGGTCACGCGCACGAGCAGGGCGGGCACGCTCGCCTGGGTCGCCGCGTCATAGGCGACGCCCGACGGATCGTGCAGCGTGACGGTCAGCCGGTAGCGACCGGGCAGCGACGGCATGGTGACGTCGAAGCCGATCGCCTGCGAGGCAAGCCCGACCGGGACGGGCTCGACGACGCCGCCCGGGCGCTCGGCCACGACAAGCCCGAGGTCGGGGACCGCGGTGTCCGCGGGGACCGCGGCCGAGGGCGTGGGATCGAGCAGGGTCCAGCGCACGGTCGCGCCCATCCCCGCCGGCAGCCGGTCGGCAGCGCCGGTCGAGGTCGTGATCCGGATCCGCGAGGCGCGGCCGGTGACGCTCGTGCCGCGCAGCACCGGCGCCTCGAACACCACCCCCGTGTCCACCAGGGTCGGCGGCAGGGGCGCTCGGGCCGCGCCGCCTCGCACGTCCGCCGAGGTCAGCCCCGACCGAAGCACGAGCGACCGCTCGAAGCCGGCGGTCCCGGCTGCGGGATCCATCAACGCGACGAACCCGGGGCTCCGGTAGCTGTCGAACGCCGTAACGTGGCCGTTGGCGGTCGGGGCGGTCCGCCAGGCGCCCTCGACCGAGCGGTCGACAGCGCGACCCGAGTCCAGGATCGCGCGCAGCATATGGTCCGGTGGGGCGTAGGCCTCCGCGGCGACGGCCGAGGCGCCGGCGCGGATGAATCCGGCGGCGAAGTTGTCGATGCGCTGGCGCGCCTCGTCGATCGAGCCCTCCGGGAGCCCGGGCTCGCTCAGCCCGGACGCGTAGCACAGGTGATGCAGCAGCACGACGGCCCCGGGCGCGAGGCGGACCTCGCGGGCGATGGGGCCCTCGCCGACGTAGCGGTGCGTGTCGTCGTCGCGTGGGCCATCGGTCACGTTCAGGCCGAACCCGTTCTGCGTGGCCCGGAACAGCGAGTCGCGATAGCGGCTCGGCCAGCCGTTGCCGTGGCCCATGTAGACGACCACGCTCGCGCCCTGGAGCGCACGACGGACCGCCGGCCAGGTCGCATCGGGTGACAGCAGGGCCGTCACGTCGGAGGTGAACCGGCGGGCGAGCGCCTCCGCCGCCCGTGCCTCCGTTCGATATCCGTCGGTGGCACGTCCGGCCGGCCCGACGATGATCACGACCCTCGGGCCGCGGTCCGGGTCGGCGGCCAGCGCCGGGTCGGCGGCCAGCGCCGGGTCGGGCCGGCCTGCGAGCACCGCGCCGACCACCATGATGGCGGCCACCACCGCCAGGACACTCCGCTGCACGTCGTCGATCGCTCCATCGTCAGGTCGCGTCGGGGTCGCGACGGATCGAGGCGGGGCCGGCCCGGACCCTATCGGGCGCCGATCACCGGCGGCGTATCCGCGTTGGTCGGTCGCCGCGCGCCGGGATCGGCCCGGGCCCGGCTCAGCGCCGGCCCGGGCCCACGGCCGTTGATGTCCCTTTTCGGGCCCGCAACGAAGGCCCCTTCGTTCTGATGCCAATCCGCTGCATCGCGGGACCCGGGCGGCGCGACGGTGCGAGCGCCTGATCGGCGCCGGGCCCAGTGCGGTCGCGCTGGCGCCCGCGCCGCGACGACGATCGCCACGCGAGCGGCTCGCCCGTGATGCAGTGGAGGGACATCACTCCGGCGGCGGCGAGCCCGCGCGGGGCCTGGGCGCGCGGGGGCCTGGGCGCGCGGGGCCCGGACGCGCCGGTGATGCAGTGGAGGGACATCACTCCGGCGGCAGAGCGCCGGCGCGGGCGAAAAGGACATCATCGCGGCGCCAGCGGCGCCAGCCGCGCCAGCGGCGCCAGCGGCGCCAGCCGCGCCAGCCGCGCCAGCCGCGCCAGCGGCGCCAGCCGCGCCAGCCGCACCGTCGCGGGGCCTCAGGCCCGCTCCTGGCCTTCCCGGATCCCTGGCCCGCGGCGGTACACGCGCAGCTCCATCACCGCCGGGTTATGCCACTCCAGCGAATACAGCACCCGCCGGCCGGCGACATCGACATCGACCTGCTGGAGATGCTGCAGCAAGGTGCCTGGCGGGACCTCCAGGATGGACGCGAGCTCGTCGTCGGCGCTGGCGGGCGCGACGACAGCCTCGGCGTGGCGGACGGGATGTCCGCGTGCGGCCAGCAGCGCATAGATCGAGCCACCGAGCGCCTCTCGATCACGCTCGGCCTCGACGACCGACCCGAGCAGGTGGTCCACCGAGTACACGGCCGGCCGCCCGTCGGCGGTGCGTACCCGACGCAGCTCGACGATCGGGGCGCCGGGCTCGATGCGCAGCAGCTCGGCGACCGCCTCGTCGGCGGCGATGGTCCGCAGGCCGAGGATCCGCCGTCCAGCCCGGACTCCGGTCGACTCCAGGTAGGCCGTATAGGAGAAGTTCGTGTCGAGCGAGTTGCGCAGCAACGGCCGCGACGTCACGAACGTGCCGGAACCATGCCGTCGGGCGAGGTATCCCTCCTCGACCAGGCCGCGAACGGCTTCCCGGATGGTGGGCCGGCTCACCCCGAATCGCTCGGCCAGGGCGTCCTCGTTGGGGAGCTTCTCCCCCGGCGGCCAGGTCCCGCTGATGACCGCCCGACGCAGCCCGTCGCGGACCATGTCGGACAACAGCTGGCGGCCGCCCGCCGCGCCGCCGGCTCGCGCGGTCACGTCCGCTCCCCGGTCGTCATCGCCACCCCGGCGACGGCCGCGTCGCCGGCACTGGTCGCGCTCCGCCCGCTGCGCCGCTGGCCACCGCGGTACACGAGGCCCGCCACGGCCATCGCCAGGATGGTCACGGCGAGCAGCACCGTCGCGATGGCGTTGACCTCGGGGCTCACGCCGCGCCGGATGGACGCGAACAGATAGATCGGCACCGTCTGGTCCTGGCCGCTGGTGAAGAACGCGATGATGAAGTCGTCGAAGCTGAAGGTGAAGGCGAGCAGGGCTCCGGCGACGACAGCCGGCACGAGCTGCGGAAAGGTCACCTGGACGAACGTCCGCCACGGCGTGGCGTACAGGTCCTCCGACGCCTCGATGAGGCTGCGATCCATGCCCCGCATCCGGGTCCGCACCAGCACGTTGACGATGGCCATGGTGAACAGGGTATGGGCGGCGATCACGCTCGCGGCGCCCAGCCCGAGCTGCGGCGCGCTGCCGCCCGACAGGAACGCCAGCCACGGGTTCAGCCAGTCGAACGCGGTCACGATGAAGATGAGCGTGGCGATGCCGATGACGATGCCCGGCACGATGATCGCGACGTAGGTCAGCAGCTCGAACAGCCAGCGCGCCCGCGGCGCGAGCCGGTCCATGGCCAGCGCCGACGCCGTCCCCATGAGCGTCGCCAGCACGGCCGTCACGGTGGCGATCGTCAGGCTGTTGCGCAGCGCCGCCATCAGGAACCGGTCCGACCACGCCGAGGCGTACCACTGGGTCGAGAACCCGGTCAGCTCGGTCACGTGGCGGCCGGCGTTGAAGCTGTACACCACGACGATGAGGATGGGCAGGAAAAGGAACGCGAAGACGAGCCCGGTGTAGGCGAAGGTCAGGCGCTCCCCGAGCCGCTCCAGGCGCGCCGCCCGCTGCCCGGCGCGGGCATCGACCACGGCATCGAGGGTCAGTCCGGGAGCGCTCATACGAGGCTCGTCTCGCGCCCGGATCGGACCAGCCGCCGGGTCAGGGCGAGGTACCCGGCCACGAGCACGATCATCCCGGCCACGAAGACACTGGCCAGGGCCGACCCGAACGGCCAGTTGCGGCTCTGCAGGAACAGATCGGCCAGGGCGTTGCCCAGGAAGTAGGTCTTGCCGCCGCCGAGCAGGACCGGGATCAGGTACTCGCCCATGATCGGGATGAACACGAGCACGATGCCCGACAGGATCCCGGGCGCGGCCAGCGGCAGGACGACCTGGCGGAGCGTGGCGATGGGTCCGGCGCCGAGGTCGCGCGAGGCCTCCATCAGCGAGCGGTCGAGCCGTTCGAGGCTGACGTAGATGGGCAGGACCATCAGCGGCAAGTAGTTGTAGACGATGCCCAGGGACACCGCGAACGGCGTGTTGAGCAGCTGCACGTCCTCGAACCCGATCCAGCCCAGGATGCGCGGCACCCCGTTGGCGCCGAGCAGGGTCATCCACGCGTAGGTCCGGATCAGGAAGCTCGTCCAGAACGGCACGACGACGAGGGCGACGAGCAGGAGCTTCCAGCTGCCGCGCACCTTGAGCGCGAGGGTGTAGGCGACCGGGAACGCCACCACCAGGCAGATGATCGTGTTGAGCGCGGCCAGCCCGAGCGTGTTGACCAGGGGCGTGACTCGCGTCCCCAGGTTGGCGTACTGCTCCACGGTCAGCGCCGGCGCATAGCCGCCGTTGGGCGAGCGGTCCCCGACGGACATCACGGCGAGGACCACCAGGGGCAGGATCAGGAAGGCGACGTACCACAGGAACGTGGGCAGCGCGAGCAGCACGGCCGGACCGCGCCGCCAGGCGCGGTCCGTCACGGCCGTCGCGCTCGCCGTCGTCATCGGCTCAGGCGGACGCCTTGATGCGGGCCCAGGCCTCGGCGCGCTCGGCGCTGTTGTACGTGGCGTTCACCGCGTACTCCAGCTTGGCCAGCGAGTCGGCGCTGGGGTAGATCACGGTGTTGTTGCGGACCTCGTCGGCGACGAGGGCCGTGGCCTTGTCGTTGGCGTGCGGGAACAGGCTGAACTCGGTCTCCCTGGCCGCCTGCTCCGGCTGGAGGATGTAGTCGAGGAAGGCGTAGGCCGCGGCCTTGTGCGGGGCATCGGCGGCCACGGTGTAGCTGTCGATCCACAGCTCGCCGCCGTCGCTGGCGACGACGTAGCGGGCGTCCTCGTTGTCGCGCCCGACCTGCACCCCGTCGCCGGTCCACGCGATGGACAGCCACGTGTCGAGGGCGCGCAGCGGCGGCTGGACGTCGGACGAGATCGCGAACAGCTTGGGCTTGAGCGCCGTGAGCATCGCCTCCACCTCGGCCATCTCGGTCGGGTCGATGGTATTCAGCGAGTAGCCCATGGCAACGGCCGCCGAGCCGAACGAGCTGATCTGGTGGTCGACGATGAGGGCCCGGCCCTCGTAGGTCGTGCCGGCCAGCTCGAAGAACTGCTTCCAGGTGGTGATGTCCTCGGTCACCTTGGAGCTTCGGTAGGCGATGCCGGTCGTGCCCCAGTTCTTGGGGATGGAGTGCGTGTTGCCCTTGTCGAAGGCCTGGTCCATGAACGTGTCGTTCCAGTCCTCGCGCTTGAAGTTCGGCAGCTGGTCGTAATCGAGCGGCTCGATCAGGTTGTCGGCGACCCAGCCCTCGATGGCGTAGTTCGACGGCACCACGACATCGATGCCGGAGTTGCCCGCGCGGATCTTTGCCTCCATCTCCTCGGTCGAGCCGTACACGCCGACGTTGATGGCCACGCCGGTCCGGGCGGTGAACTCGTCGAGCACGGCCTGGTCGTGGTAGTTCGGCCAGGTCGCCAGGTTCAGGGTGTCGCCCAGGTTCCCGCCGCCGCTCGGGGCGACCGAGCCGCCGGTCGACGGCGCGCAGCCGGCCAGGGCCAGGGCGCCGATCCCGGCGCCGGTGCCGACCAGCAAGTGGCGTCGCGACAGGCGACGGGAGATCGCGAGACGCATGATCGTCTCGGGGTCCCGGCCGGTGGCCGGGTCACGTCCGTTCGTCATCGTTCCTCCTCCGTGGACCGGATCCGCGTCCGGTCGCTCGTGTCGTGTCGGTGGTGGCTGGATATCGCCCCCCGGGACCGTCGCTCAGGCGCCGTCGGCGACCACCTCCCTTCCGGACGCCGCTCGGGCAAGCTCGAGGGCGTGGTCCACCTGGGCGCGAACGGTCCGCTCGACCGGCAGGCGCCCGTCGAAGATCGCGCCACCGATCGTGAACGCCCAGGCCCCGGCGGCCGCGAGTTCGCGGATGCGCTCGCCGGAGTCGACGCTGCCGGCGGCGATGACCGGCCCGGCCGAGGCGTCGACCACGCTGCGCACGAGGGCCGGCACGTCGCCGTCCCAGCGATAGGCCAGCAGGTCGAGGCCGTCGACGCCGGGCCGGCCCGTGAGCTCGCGCGCGCTGTCGGTGATCTCGGCCAGGCTGCCGGTCAGCACGCTCGGGTGGCCCACGACCCGGCCGGGGAACGGGCAGTAGCGCGGCCGACCGGGCGTGCCCGGCGGTCCGACCTGCTCCAGGATCGACAGCGCCGCGTCCGCGTGGGTGCCGCCGAGCAGCCAGTCGACGCCGATGTCGAGCGCGGCCTCCACCGAGCGGAGCTCGTCCTCGGCCCGTTCCGAGACGACCTCGAGGAACACCTCGCGCCCGTCGGCCCGCATCGCTGCGGCGAGCGCCCGAAGGTCCGCCGCCGGGAGGCCGATGTCCTTGAAGCCGATCAGGCGCAGGTCCGAGTCGCGGAGCTGGTCGTAGACGGCCATCGCGTCGGGCACGGTCTGGTCGTTGCGCGTGAGCATGAAGATGAACTCGATCATCCGGGGTCTCCTGTGGCGGGTCGGGCGGGCGGGAGCGCGTCGGCGACGCCGGCCAGCACGTAGTCGGGGACGACGGGGGAGTGCGTCAGCGCGTCCACCCCGGTCGCGCCGGTCAGCACGAGCGCCGAGGCCATGCCGCCCTCCTGGGCCATCCGCACGTCGGTCAGCAGCCGGTCCCCGACGAGCAGCGTGTCGTCGGGCGGCAGGGCGAGGCGCTCCAGGAGGGCCGCCGCCATGTGCGGCGAGGGCTTGCCGACGACGGCTTCGGCGCGGGCGCCGGTCGAGGCCTCGATGGCCGCCAGCATCGCCGCGCAGTCGGGCAGGTCGCCGTCCGGCATCGGGCAGTACGGGTCCGGGTTGGTGGCCACGAGGCGGGCGCCGGCCCGGACCGCGCGGAAGGCCGCGGTCAGCCGGGCGTAGTCGAAGGTGCGGTCCCACGAGACGACCACGACGTCGGCCCGCTCCGGTTCGTCGCGTCCGACGACCTCGAAACCGCCCTCGCGCAGCAGGTCCTCGACCAGCGCTTCGCCGATGACCATGAGCGCGCTCCCCGCGGCGTGGAGCCCGAGGTAGCGGACGAGAGCATCGGTCGACGACACGACGTCCGCGGCCTCGGCCGGGATGCCGAGGTCGCTCAGCTTCGCGGCGTAGGCGGCGGGACGCTCGAGCGGCTTGTTGGTCAGGAAGGCGACCCGAGACCCGCGTTCGCGGATCGCGGCAACGGTCGCCGCGGCGCCGGGGAGCAGGGTGTCCCCGAGGTACAGCGTCCCGTCGAGGTCGAACACGTAGCCGCCGAACAGGCGGTCCGGCCGGCGCAGCGCCGCGCGCACGCCCGTCGCGGGGCTCACGAGCCTACCCCGATGGCGCCGAGGATGCCCGACCGGGCGAGCAGGGCATCGGTCGCGGCCTCGTCCCACTCGCCGGTCAGGAAGCGCAGGTCGGCGACCGTGAACCGGTCGCGCATGAGCGGCAGGGAGCGCAGCGCCCAGCGACCGATCTCGGGCGGGGCCGGCGGATCCAGGTCGGCCAGGGTCGCGGCCGAGCCGGACGCGGCGAGCGCGGCCCGCAGGGCGTCGGGGCCGGCCACCATGGAGGCGAGGGCGGTCCGGTGACGCGGCCACGCGTCGGCGAAGGCCTCGATCCGCGGCCGCGCGGCGCGCCAGCGCTCGAGCTTGGACGACACATCCCGCCAGCACTCGTCGGCCATCCGGCCGCTCGGATCGATCGGGTCGAAGGCCGCGCGGACCCGGGGTTCGACCGCGTCCGGCGCCGGGAAGGCGGCATCGGAGGCGAGGCGTGCCGGGTCGAACCGCTCGATGGTGTCCTGCCACAGGGTCGCCGCGAGGACGCTCGCCACGCCGACCTGGGCGCCATGGAACGCCAGCTCCCGGCCGGCCGCCGCGGCGGCCATGTCGAGCAGGTGGCTGAGCAGGTGCTCGGTCCCGGACAGCGGGGCGGTCCGCCCGGCGACGCCCATGGCGATCCCGGTGAGGGTCATCCGCGAGGCCAGCTCGGCCAGCATCTCGGGGTCGTTCTGGCGCACCCGCGCGGCGCCATCGAGCAGGCCCTCGGCGCCGTCGCGGAACAGGCCCACGACGGCGTCGTCGTAGGTCGGGTCGAGCCCGACCGCGCCGGCCAGGTACCAGTCGGCCGGGGCGGTGAACATCGAGCACAGCTCGCCGAAGCCGGCCCGGTTCATGGCCGCGGGTGCGTCCGCGATCACCTCGAGATCCACGAGCAGCGCGTCCGGCCAGCGCGACGGGACCGTGCGCTTGACGCCGTCGCGGAGGAGGACGGCCATGTCGTCGGAGAAGGCGTTGACCGAGACCGCCGTCTGGACGACGACGAACGGGAGGTTGCCGGCGCGCATCGAGGCGTCCTTGGCGATGTCCGTGATGGTCCCTGAGCCGACCGCGACGACGCAGCCCGCGCCGCTCTCGGCGATGGCGCGGTCGGCCTGGGCGAGCGCATCGGCGTCCGCGTGCAGGCCCGACCCGGGTGCCTTGATCGTCGCGACGGTGGTCTCGAACCGGGCGGCGAGGTCGGCGATCACGAGGGCCTTGAGATCGCTGCCGGATCGGGTCATCGGCGTCTCGTCGACGACGACCAGGACGGGGCCGTCGCCCCGGACGGCAGCCACGTCGTCGCCGAGATGGCGGAGCGCGTCGGCCTGGATGCGCACCCGGCCGAGGCCGATCGGTCGCCGGGTCGTCGGGGCCTCGCCCTCACCGACGCGCAGCCGTGCGCGCAGGGCGTCGAGGTCGGTCGGGTCGGGGAGCGTCGCGTCCCGGGTCATGCCCATCCGCCGAACGTGGGCTCGATGGCGTCGTACAGCTGCCGATAGCGGCCGTAGGCATCGGCGTACGCCGCGGCGGTGGCCGGGTCGGGCTCGACCACGCGCTCGTCGAGCCGGACGCAGCGCTCGACGGCCTCGTCGAGGTCGCGCATCGTGCCGGCGCCGACGGCCGCCAGCATCGCGGCTCCCATGGCCGTCGATTCGTCGGTGTCGAGGACCCGCACGGCCCGCCCGGTCACGTCGGCCTTCATCTGGAGCCAGAGCGGGCTTCGTGCGCCGCCGCCGACGACGCGGATCTCGGGGCCGGCCAGGCCCATCGCATCGAGCCGGTCGACGATGTCGCGCAGCGCGAAGGTGCATCCCTCCAGCACCGACCGGAAGAGATGGCCCCGGCCGTGGTGGGGTGACAGCCCGGCGAACGCCCCGCGCGCGGCGTCGTTCCAGCGTGGCGCCGTCGCGCCGGACAGGGTCGGCAGGAAGGTCGCGCCGTCCGCCCCCGGCGGCGTCGTGGCGGCCTCGGCGTCGAGCGCGACCGCCGATGCGCCGCCCAGCGTGGCGAGGAACCAGCTGACGCTGCCGCCCGACACGAATCCCGGGTTCTCGACCAGCCAGACCCGCGGATCGGCATGGCCGTGGGTCTCGACCAGGCCGGTGGCGTCGATGGTCGGTGCGCTCGCTGCGACGCAGACCGGCTCGGCCGTCCCGGTGACGTCGATGACCAGGCCCTCGCGGATTCCGCCCGCGCCCAGCGCCGCGCCGTGCTCGTCGCCGGTCCCGACCACCACTCGCGTCGCGGTCGTCAGGCCGAGGACCTCGGCCGCGCCGGGCCGCAGCTCGCCGGCGATCTCGGCGGCGGCCCGGAGGGTCCCCAGGCGATGGGGATCGAGTCCGGTCAGGGCGGCCATCTCGGGCGACCAGCCCTGGGCCGCCACGTCGTACAGCATCGTGCTCGACGCGTTGGCGTGGTCCACCAGCCGCTCGCCGGTCATCCACGCGACGAGGGCGCTGCCGGGGAGGAGCAGTCCGGCAGCGCCCTCGAAGATGTCGCGCCGGTGATCGCGCAGCCACATCGCCTTGGGGGCGACGTGCGACGCGTCGAGGTTCAGGCCGGTCCGGGCGCGGATGGCGTCCACGTCCGAGCGGGTGCGCAGCTCGTGGGCCTGGCCGGCCGCCCGCCGGTCGAGCCAGATGATCGCGGGCGCGAGGGGTTCGCCGTCATGGTCCACGGCCACCAGGCCGTCCACCTGCGAGGCGAGCCCGAGCGTGGCCACCGCTGCCGGCTGGATGGCCGCGTCATGGACACAGGCGCGGACGACCGTGGCCAGCGCGGCACGCCAGGCCGAGGCATCCTGCTGCGCCCAGCCGGGGTGGGGGTAGTCGATGGGGTAGGCCGCGCTCGCACGCGCCAGGACCCGGCCGTCGCCATCGAGCAGGACGCCCTTCAGGCTCTGGGAGCCGACATCGCAGCCGATCGAGTACACCCAGTCCAGGGCCCCACTGCGTGCGTCGGCATGCGGCCCGCCGAGCCGAGGCAAAGTCATCAGTCGTCAGATGACTTTCGCGCAGCATACGGGCCTCTCCGCGGATGTCAACCCCGGGGATCGGCCCCGTGCGGATCGGGTTCCCTCGGCCCTCGACCCCGGCCCCGGCCCCGGCCCTCGGCCCCGGCCCTCGGCCCCGGCCGTTGATGTCCCTTCTTGGGCCCCGGAACGAAGGCCCCCTCGCTTTGATGCCAATCCACTGCATCGCTCGGCGGTTGGTGGGCCGGACGGAGCGGGTGCGGTGCGGCCGCGTGGGGGCGACGACTCGGCGCCGGCGCGGGGCCCGGACGCGCCGGTGATGCAGTGGAGGGACATCACTCCGGCGGCAGAGCGCCGGCGCGGGCGAAAAGGACATCAGCGCGGCAGGCAGCCGCGCGAGCGGCGCGGCCGCTACCCTGGGCGTGCGTGTCACCTGCGTGCGTGGCACCCTGTCAATGTCCGACCACTCGGCTCGTCCGCTGCCTGCCCACCGACGCGGGGGTGGCCTCAAGGCTCCAGCGCGGGGGATCGGGCCCGCGCCGCCGGATCAGCGACGAGGTCTTCCGCCGGATGCGTCAGGATGAAGCTGTCTGAGCTGCCTCGCCTTCGGGCCCTGCGGTCGCGGCTTGACAGAGGAGCGTCCCATGCCCAATCGCCTCGCGCAGGAGACCAGCCCGTACCTCCTCCAGCACGCGAACAACCCGGTCGACTGGTTCCCGTGGGGGCCGGACGCGCTGGCCCGGGCCAAGCTGCTCGATCGCCCGATCTTCCTGTCGATCGGCTACGCGGCCTGCCACTGGTGCCACGTGATGGAGCGCGAATCGTTCGAGCGCGAGGAGACCGCCCGCATCCTCAACGCCCGGTTCGTCAGCATCAAGGTCGATCGCGAGGAGCGCCCGGACCTCGACAGCATCTACATGTCCGCGGTGCAGGCCATGACGGGCAGCGGCGGCTGGCCGATGTCGGTCTTCCTGACGCCGGACGGTGCGCCGTTCTACGGCGGCACGTACTTCCCGGACCAGCCGCGCCACGGGATGCCGAGCTTCGAACAGGTCCTCGACGGGGTCTGGCAAGCCTGGACCACACAGCGATCCGAGGTCCTTGCCGCGGGTCAGCGGATGGTCAGCGCCCTGATCGACCAGTCCCGCGCCGCCGCGGCGCCTGTGGCCCCCGCCGGCGACGCCTCGTCGGCCCTGCCGGACGCGACGACCCTGCTCGTCGTGGACGCCGCCCTGGCCGAGCGCTTCGACCAGCGCGAGGGATCGTGGGGCGGCGCCCCGAAGTTCCCGCAGCCGATGACCATCGAGTACCTGCTCGGGCGCCTGGCGGCGGGCGCCGGCGCGACCGACGGCCGTCTCGAGGCGATGGTCCGCTTCACCCTCGACCGGATGGCCGACGGCGGCATCCGCGACCAGCTCGGCGGCGGCTTCCACCGCTACGCCACCGACGCGCACTGGCTCGTGCCGCACTTCGAGCAGATGCTGTACGACAACGCGCAGCTGGCGCGCGCCTATCTCCATGCCGGTGTCCTGCTGGACGACCCGTGGTACCGCGAGGTCGCGACGGGCGTCCTCGAGTACCTGGTGCGCGAGCTGCGCACCGACGACGGGGCGTTCGCCTCGAGCCAGGACGCCGACACGGACGGTGAGGAGGGTCGGACCTTCACCTGGCGCGCCGACGAGATCCGGGCGGTGCTCGGCGACGATGCCCCGCCCTTCACCGCGGCGTACGGCGTCACCGACGACGGCAACTGGGAGGGCGTGACGATCCTGTCGCGTGTCACCGACCGGGGCCCGGCGGGCTCGGACGGGGAGCGGCGCCTGGCCGACGCCCGCGCGCGCCTCCTTGCGCATCGAAGGACCCGGCCCCAACCCGCGCGCGACGACAAGGCGCTGGCCGCCTGGAACGGCCTGGCCATCGCCGCGTTCGCCGATGCCGGGCGTCTCCTCGGCGAGGCGCGCTACACGGCCGCGGCCGCCACGGCGGCCGACACCATCCTCGCCGGGCTGCTGGCGGACGACGGCTCGCTGCGCCGCTCGTGGAAGGACGGCCGGGCGGTCGGCCAGGGCGTGCTGGAGGATCACAGCCATCTCGCCGAAGGCCTGCTCGCCCTCTACGCGGCGACGTTCGACGAGCGCTGGTACCGCACGGCCGTGGCGCTGATGGACCGTGTCCTGACCCGCTTCGCCGACCCGGCCGGCGGGTTCTTCGACACGGCCGACGACCACGAGCGGCTCATCACCCGGCCCAGGGATGTCCAGGACAACGCGGTCCCGTCGGGGGCGGCCATGGCCACGACGGTCCTGCTCCGCCTGGCCGCCCTCAGCGGAGAGGGGCGCTACCGCGACGCCGCGGAACGGGCGATCGGCACGGTCCGCCCGTACCTCGCTCGCTACCCGACCGGGTTCGCCCAGTGGCTGGTGGCGGTGGCGCTGGCCACCGCCGAAGTCCGCGAGGTCGCCATCATCGGCGACCCGACGGCCCCCGGGACGCGGGCCCTCCTCGAGGTCGTCGACGAGCGCTGGCGACCGGACGTGCTGGCCGCACTCGCCCCGGACGACGCCGCGGCGGCTGCGTCCGCCGTCCCGTTGCTGCACGACCGGGTCGCGATCGACGGCCGCCCGACGGCGTATGTCTGCCGCGGGTTCGTGTGCGACCTCCCGGTCACCGATCCCGACGCGCTCCGGGACCGGCTTCGGCCCGCGTCGGCATGACGGGCGAGGGGGCCGCCGCCGATCCGATCCCGGCCTCGACCGTGGTGCTGACTCGGCCGACGCCGCACGGCGACGGCCTCGAGGTCCTGCTCACGCGGCGCCCGGCCACGATGGCCTTCGCGCCCGAGATGCACGTCTTCCCGGGCGGCCGGATCGACGACGCGGACGACGACCCGCGGCTGCTCGAGCGCGCGGCGCCCGATGGCGCCGCGCCGCTCCGTGACGGCGCCGTCGACGTCGCGGCGGTCGCCGCGATCCGCGAGGCGTTCGAGGAGGTCGGCATCCTGCTGGCCGACCTTCCGCCCGGGGCCGCCCGTGGACTGGCGGCGGCCCGGGCCGACATGCTCGACGGGCGAGCCTCGTTCATCGACGTCGTCGAGCGCCTCGACGCGCGGCTTCGGACCGACGTGCTGATCCCGCTCTCGCGCTGGGTCACGCCGCCGACGTTGCCGCGTCGATTCGACGCCCGCGTGTACGTGGCGCCGGCGCCCACCGGCGTGGACGCCACGCTGCTGGGTGCCGAGGTCGAGGCGCACGAGTGGCAGACACCGCGGGCCGCGCTCGACGCCATGGCGGCGGGCAGGATCGGCCTGTGGGCACCGACCTCGTCCACCCTCCAGCAACTCGAGCACGTCGGCTCGATCGACGACGTCCGCGAGCGGCTGGCCGCCGGCCCCCTCGGCGACCTGGAGGTCGAGGAGATGACGGCCGACATCGTGCGCATCCGGATGCCGGCCGGTGGCGGGATCGCCGGCCAGCCGGTGCATGCCTACCTCGTCGGCCGGGCGCGGGCCGTGCTGGTCGATCCGGGCGACCCGACCGGCCCCGGACTCGACCGGGCCGTCGCCGTGGCCGCGGAGCGCGGCGCCGCCATCGTCGGCATCGCCCTGACCCATGCCGACCCGGACCACGCGGGCGGGGCGGAGGCCCTCGCCGAGACGCTCCGGGTGCCGATCCACGGCGGCCCGGGTGTCGGGCGCGACCTGCCGTCCGACCCCGTCGAGATGAAGGACGGCACGATCATCGACATCGGCGATGTGCCACTCCGCGTGGTGGCGACGCCCGGCCCGCGGCCGGATCACGTCTCGTTCGTCGTCGGCTCCGGAGCCTCGGCCGTGGTCATCGCGGGGGATCTCGACGGGGTCCGCGGCGCGCGCTCGATGCCGGCTCCGGCCGACGAGGCCGCCTGGTCGCGGTCCGTGGCGAGACTCCGTTCCGTGGCGCCCGGGTCGCGCTGGCTGGGCGGCCACCCCGACGGGCGGTCGACGTGAGTCGCCGTGGGCGAGGCTGGGGCGCCTCGCTCGGCATCGCCGCGTTCGTCGCCATCGCGCTGCTGCCGATCGCCATGTCGTGGGTGGCGTGGTCGCGCGACGCCGCCGCGGACCCGGCCGGCTGGCTGCAGTACGCGTTCCTCCCCGCGATCCCGCGCATCCTCCTGCCGCTCATCGGCGCGGCGCTCCTGGTCCGCCACCCGGCGGCGCACCGACATCAGCCCCTCGTCCTGTTCGGGGCCGTGTTCCTCGCGCTCGAGGCCCTCGCCCAGGACACGGCCGGTGCCGCGCGGGCCGCCATCGACGCCGCCGTCCCGCGCGACCCGCTCCTGCCCGGGCCGTCGATGGCGGTGATCGGCTACTCGCTGCTCGTCTCGATCATCGGCACGTTCGGCTTCCTGTACCTCGCCCGGGGCCTCCGCCAGACCCGCCGCCTCCCCGACGGTGGTGCGGCCCGGGGTGCTGCCGGTGATCGTGCTCGTCCTCGCCGTCGGACGGACGGCGGCCACGCTGGGCGCCGCTGGCGAGGCGTGGGCTACGACCACCGACCCGGTCACCCTCGCCGCGATCGCGGTGGCCATCGCGGCCGGGACGCTGAGCGTCCTCGCCGTCGGCTACCTCGCCATCGTCGCCACGCGCGGCTGGCTGGACGGGGAGGGGCCGCTCATCGGCTGGGGCCTCGCGGCGCTCGGCGGGTGGGTGACCATGACGGCCATCGCCATCGGGACGGCGGTCGAGCTGTCCGGCTTCGGCATCGGGGACTCGACGTCGGACATCGTGCTCACGATCCTGACCATCACGGGGCCGCTGGCGGCCGCCCTGTTCGTGCTCGCGTTTCTCGTCGGCCTGCCCGGGTCGGAGGACATCACCTGGCACGACCTGGCCGACATCGATCCATTCGAGGACGACGGGGCCGGCGGCTGACCTTGGGACTGGACAGGGCATGGCAGGCTGGACGGACGGCGCCTCGGTCACCTTGAGGCCCCTGAACGACGGAGGAAGCCCATGAAGATCGGCCTGTACATCCGCCTGCTGGGACGCCCCGACATGCCGCCCGGTCCGCCGTCGTGGACGTCGGTGCGCGACCAGGCCCTCGCGGCGGAGGCGGCGGGTTTCGACCTCGTGGTCCTCGAGGACGCCCTGATGTACGCGGACGACGACGGCGCCATCGGCGTCTGGGAGAGCGTGTCGATGGTGGCGGCGATCGCGGCGGCGACATCGACCATCGGCGTGGGGCACGCGGTCATGAACAGCCCGTACCGACCACCGGCGCTCAGCGCCAAGATCGCCGCCACGCTCGACGAGATCGCCGGAGGTCGCTACACGTTCGGGATCGGGCTCGGCAACACCCCCGACGACTACGCGCCCTTCGGCATCGACCCGGACCCGCGCTACTCGCGCTTCGCCGAAGCCATCCGGATCATCCACGGGCTGGTGCGCGATGGTCGCAGCGACGTCGTGGGCACGTACTACCGTGCCCCCGGCGCCGAGATGGTGCTCCGCGGCCCACGGGCGGGCGGCCTGCCGATCGTCATCGCGGCCGGCAAGCCCAGGGCGATGCGCCTCGTCGCACGCTATGCGGACGAGTGGAACTGGTGGGTCGCCGAGCGCGGTGCCACGCCGACGCTGCGCGGCCTCGTCACCGAGCTGGAGCGGGCCTGCGCCGAGGAAGGCCGCGATCCCTCGACGCTCCGTCGCTCCCTGGACGTGTTCTCGGTGGCGGCCCCCGGCGTCCCGGAGCCCGAGCCGGGCGGCACGGGCCTGCACATCGCCGGTGATCCGTCAGCCATCGCCGAGGCGCTCCTCGCCTACGGGGAGCTCGGGTTCGCCGAAGTCCGGATCAACCTGCGGATCCCGCACGACACGCCGCGCACCGACGCCATCACCTGGATGGGTCAGGTCGCGGCCCGCGTCCACGCCTGAATCGTCAGCCTCGGCCGGGCAGCGACGCGTCGAGGTTGCGCAGGAAACCGAGGCCCTCGTCGACCTCGGCGACCGGGGCATACGGACCCGGCATGAGGAAGCATGGCCGTCCGCCCAGGGCCACGCCCTCGAGGTGGCCCCACGACTCCCGCAGGGGCCGACCGGCGGCGATCGAGGCGGCGCGCTTGTAGATGAACACGATGGCGGCGGGCCGCCACAGCGAAGTCTTCTGCCACAGGGGCCCGACGCCGCCGGTGAGCATCGCGTCGGTCGCCTCGTCCCGCGCGGTCGGGGCCTTGAGCAGGTCGGTGATCCCGTGCCCGGCGGCCAGCAGGGCATCGTCGGCCGTCTCCACCACCGTGCCCGCCGGCAGGACGCCGGCGATCATCAGGCGGCGCCAGAACGTCCGCCCGAGCCGGCCCTGGTGGTAATGCCCGGCCTCGACGCTGACCGGCGATGGGTTGAGCCCGACGAACAGCAGCCGGTCGCGCAGGGGCGGCAGGTCGGCGAGGGTCGTGACCGGCTCACCATCGATGGTGACGGTCGTGCGGTGCGGCCCGGGGCCGGGCCGGCGCGTCAGCGCCTCGAGCTCGGCCGGGGTCATCGGCCGGTGGTGGCCGGAGCGTCGGCCGCGTCGGCCGCATCGGGATCGGCCGCGTCGGCCGCGTCGGTGTCGGCCGCGTCGGTGTCGGCCGCGTCGGCCGCATCGGGATCGGCCGCATCGACCCGCGCGGCGTCGTCCGGGCTCCACTGGAACCAGGCCCGATGGCGGATGAGCGCGAACAGCACCAGCGCGTCCATCGCCGCGAACAGGACCCCGAACGCCGACGGCAGCAGCGTCAGCTCGATGAACAGGGCGATGGCCGCCACGTTCAGGCCCAGGCGCCAGGCCCGGCCGCGGCGGATGAGGATGCCGGTGACGATCATCAGCCCGTTGAGCGCCAGGATCAGCGCGCCGGTCGGTCCGGTGCCGGTGCCCTGCATCTCGGCCAGGAAGGTCGTCAGGATGGACGACAGGCCGCTGACGATGAGCAGAGCCGCTGCCAGCTCGACGAGGGCCGGACGGCGCGGGCGCTCGGGCGGGGGCGCGACGGACGCGTCGGGGGCCTCGCCGCGCTCATCGGGACCGGTGATGGCCCCCTCGAATCGTCGGCTCAGGGCTCGCGCCTCGCGTCGTCGTCGTGGGCGTCGGTCCGGGCCTGGATCTCCCGCTGGACGTTCTGTGCCTCGGACTTCGCCTCGCGCACGCCGCGCCCGAGCGCCTCGCCGATCTTCGGCAGCGTCCTGGGGCCGCGCCAGATGAGGACGAGGACCAGGATGATGATCAGGACGAACATGAGGTCGACCGGCATGGCGGGATGGTACTCGCTCGACCGTGCACCGGTACGATGCCCGCCATGCTCCTCGTCTACGGGCCGCGCTCGACCGACTACGACTTCGGGCCGGACCACCCGCTGACCCCGCGGCGGTTCGGCCCGGGCATCGACCTGCTGGGCGCGGTCGGCGCGCTCCCGGGCCTCGCCCCCGAGCCCGCCCCGGACGAGCACCTGCGCTGGTGCCACGCCCCCGACTACATCCGGGTGGTACGCGCCTTCTCCGAGCGACCCGACGGGCCGCCGGCGCGGGGCATCGCGACGGGGGGCGACGACCCACCGTTCGCGGGCATGCACGAGGCGGCGGCCGCCGTGGCCGGGGGCTCGATCGCGGCGATGGAGGCCATCCTGCGCGGCGACGTCGAGCATGCCCATCACCCCGGCGGCGGCCTGCACCACGCGATGGCCGACCGCGCGGCCGGGTTCTGCATCTACGACGACCCGGCGCTCGCCATCGCCCGTGCCCGGGCGGCCGGGCTGCGGGTCATGTACGTCGACCTCGACGTCCACCATGGCGACGGCGTGCAGGCGCTGCACTGGACCGATCCGGGCGTGCTGACGGTCAGCATCCACGAGAGCGGCCGGACGCTCTTCCCGGGCACCGGCTCGATCGACGAGGTGGGAGAGGGGACCGCCGCGGGCACCAGCGTGAACCTGCCCCTGCCGGCCGGCACCGGCGAGGGGGCCTGGCTGGACGCCCTGACCGGGCTGCTCCCCGAGCTGGCCGCCACGTTCGGGCCGGACGTCGTGGTCAGCCAGCACGGCGCGGATTCGCACGCATGGGACCCGCTCGCCCACCTGGCCATCACGACGACCGCGCATGGCGCCGCGGCCCGCCTGGTCGATCGCCTCGCCCACCGCTACGCGGGAGGCCGCTGGCTGGCCACCGGCGGCGGCGGCTACGACGTCTACCGGGTCGTGCCGCGGACGTGGGCGCTGACCTGGCTCGCCGGCGCACACCGCGAGGTCCCGGCCGAGACGCCGCCCGCCTGGCGCGAGCGCTGGGCGGCGGACGCCGCGCGCCACGGCCAGGCGCCGCCGCCGGCCACGTTCGACGATCCGCCCGACGCGGGCGAGGTGCTCGACCCGCTGACGCAGGTGCGTGCCCGGGCCGTGGCCGCCGAGGTCCGTGCCGGGCTGGTGCCGCGCCTGGTCCGCGAGGCGACCGACCGAGGCTGGTGGGACCCGCGCGCCGCGGATCCCGCCCGCGCTGCCGCTCGGCGGTCGGCCGGTGACGGCGCAGCGCCGCCGGACGGGGTGCCGAGCGTGCGGGTCGTCGCGGACCGCGCGGCGTGGGACCGCCTCGTCCTACCGGCGCGGGTGATGCCGCCGTTCGAGCCCTGGCTCGCCCACGACATCGTCGGCCGGGCGGTCGAGGCGGGCGCGTCGGCCACCGCCGCGGTCGTCGGCGATCGGGTGGTCGGCCTGGCCGTTGCCGCCGATGGCGAACTCCTGGCCGTCGGCGTCGCGCCGGCCTGGCGACGGCGGGGGCTCGCGACGGCCCTGCTGGGCGCCCTCGCGGATGCGGGCGTGCGCTCCCTCGCCGTGCGGTGGACCGTCGCCGAGCGCGACGTGGTCGACCCGCTGCCGGTGGCCGACCGGCGCGCCATCGCGCGGCGCCTGGTGGCGCGGGTCGGCGCCGGGAGCGGCGCGTGACGCCCGCGAGCGGCGAGCGGCCCGTGACGCCGGCGAGCGGCTCGTGACGCCGGCGAGCGGCGCGCGGCCGCCGTCGAGCGATCTGGTCGACGTGCGCCTGCTCGACGCCATCGAGCGCGGCGGCTGCGCCCTCTGTGCCGTGCGCGCCCGGTCCGAGCGGGCGACGCTCGACGCGATCATCGCCGAGCGGGTCCTCGACCTCGGCTTCCGGGCCGGCCTCGAGCGCGACCACGGGTTCTGTCGACGGCACGCCGGGGGCCTGCTCGAGGCCGACCGGCGGGCGGCCGGCATCCTCGGCGCATCGATCCTGTACGGGGCGATGCTGGAGCGGCGGCTGGCGAGCCTGCGCGATGCCGTCGGTCGGCGGGGCCGGTCCCGGCGGTCACGCCTCGACGCCGCCCGGCGGCGGCCGCCGTGCGGGGTCTGCGTGCAGGGCGCGAGCGCCGTGGACACGGCCCTCGGTCGCCTGGTCGAGCGCGCCGCGGACCCGGCCTGGGCGGCCGTCCTGGTCGGCATCCCGTTCTGCCTCGACGACCTCGGGGCGCTGGTCGCGGCCGCGGGGGACGCGGCCTCGTTCCGCCCCATCGCCGATGCCCAGCTCGAGCGCCTGGCCGACCTGCACGCACGACTGGAGGGGTACGCCCACCACTCGGCCCAGGATCGCCGCCACCTGCTGACCGACGACGAACGCGCGGCGGCCGCCGAGGCGGCCCGGGTGCTCGGGGGCGACTGACCGTCAGGTCGTCGTCGGCCCGGTCAGGCGATACCCGAGACCGAATTCCGTGGTGATGTACGGCTCGCCCGGCGCCGCCGCGTCGAGCTTGAGGCGCAGGTTGCGGATGGTCATCCGGAGCAGGTGCACGTCGCGGTCGTAACCCGCGCCCCAGACGGCCCCCAGCACCTGGCGGTGCGTGACGAGCGACCCGCCACGCTCGACGAGGTAGGCGAGCAGCCGGAACTCGGTCGGGGTGAGGTGGATCTCGTCCCCGCGGATGTAGGCGCGGTGGTCGTCGAGATCGACCGACAGGTCGCGATGGCGCAGGCGGCGCGGCCGCTCGGGAGCGCTCGTGGCCGCGCGTCGGAGCGCGGCCTCCACCCGGGCGGTGAGCTCCGGGAACGACAGCGGCTTGGTGATGTAATCGTCGGCGCCGAGCTTGAGGCCACGGACCTTGTCGGTCTCGGTGCCGCGGGCGGTGACCATCAGGATCGGGACGCGGCTGAACTCGCGGATGCGCTCGAGGAGCTGCCAGCCGTCGAGGCCTGGCAGGGACACATCGAGGATGACCAGGTCCGGCCGCTCGTCGTAGAAGCGGCGCAGGGCATCGACGCCGGTCCGCGCCAGGACCGTCCGGTAGCCCGCCTGCCCGACCCACAATCCGACCAGCGCGGCGAACTCCGGCTCGTCCTCGACGACCAGGATCGTCTCAGCCATCCTCGGGACCTCCATCGTCGGCGACCGGGAGGGTGAAGCCGACGCGCGTCCCGACCAGCCCGTCGGGTCGGTCGTCGATCCACAGCCGGCCGCCGTGGGCCTCGACCAGGCGCCGGCAGATGAACAGGCCGAGGCCAGTGCCCGGGATGCGCGACTCGCGCACGTTCCAGGCACGGTGGAACGGGTCGGTCACGTGCGCCCGCTCAGCCTCCGGGATGCCCACGCCCTCGTCGTCCACGTGGATGGCCAGCCAGCCGTCCTGGGTCGCGCGGGCGGCGCCGACGACGACCGGTGAGCCGTCGGGCGCGTACTTGAGCGCGTTGCCCACGAGGTTGGACAGGATCTGCCCGACCCGTGCCACGTCCACCTCCAGCTCCGGCAGGTCGTCGGGGACGTGGCTGACCAGCCGCTCGACGCCGCCGGCGATGGCCAGGTCGCCGCGCAGGCGCGCGACGAGCGAGGCCACGGTCGCGCGTGAGCGATCGAGGATGAGCGGGTCGGCCTGCAGGTGGGTGATGTCGAGGACCTGGTCGACGATCGCCGTCAGCCGGCCGCTGGCCTCGTCGATCCGCTCGACGTAGGCGCGCTGCTGGGCGGCATCGAGATCCAGGTGGAGGAGCGTCTCGGCGTACCCGCGGATGAGCGCCAGGGGGGTCCGCAGCTCGTGGCTCACCGTCGCCACGAAGCCCTCGCGCAGGTCATCGAGCGCCTTGACCGCGCTGATGTCGCGCAGGATCGCGGTCGCCCGGGCCGTCGCGTCGTTGGTGCCCGGACTCGCGGCGTAGCTGCCGGCAACGTGGACGTCCGACCCGGTCGCGTCGCGGACCATCGTCTCGCGGTAGGCGATCGGGTCGCCGCCGGCCCGCACCTCGGCCAGCGGGCAGTCGCCGAGCCCATGGCCCCCGGCCGCCTCGCAGCCGAGCACGCTCGCGCAGGTCCGGCCGAGCGCGTCGGCGGCGGCGACGCCGAGCAACCGCTCGCCGGCCGGGTTGAGCCGGACGACCGTCCCCTCGCCGTCGACCTGGAGGATGAGGTCGGTGGCGCCGTCCACGATCGCCTCGAGCTCCTGGCGCTCGCGCTCGAACGCCTCGCGCAGGCGCGCCCCGGCGAACGCGACGGCGAGCTCGTGGCGGGCCAGCTGCGCGACCCGCAGGCCCTCGTCGTCGAGCGCGGCCCCGGGTCGCGGCCAGACCACGAGCAGGGTCCTGGGCGCGACCTCCGACAGCGCCAGGGCCCGCCCGGCCGCGATCGTGGCGGCCCAGGCGCGGGCGGCGTCGAGGTCCGCGAATGCGCTCGGGACATGGGGCGGGGCGACGTCCGACGGGGGACTGCCGGCGAGGGCGACTCGCTCCAGCACGGCGCCCGCCCCGTCGTCCAGCCACAGGCCGCCGCCGGCCGCATCGGCCAGCCGCACGAGCTCGAGGCCGACCGCGGTGGCCAGCTCGGACAGCGTCCCGCCCGAGGCCAGCAGCTGGCTCAGCTGGTACTGCGCGAACAGGGCGTCCGCCTCGCGCTGGGCGTCCTCGAACGCGCGTCGCCGCTCCGCCTCGAGCGCGCCGATGCGCGCCCGCAGGGCCGTCGCATCGACGGGCTCAGCGGCCACCGATGGCCCGCAGCAGGAACGTGCACGAGACCGCGCCCGGATCGAGATGACCACGCGACCGGTCGCCCAGGCGCAGCGCCAGGCCGCGTCGGGCGATCAGCGGGCGGGTGGCGCGCATCCCGCGCGCCGCGGCGAGCGTGGCCCGCGCGGCGGCCGCGCGCACCGGCAGGCCCGCCGCCAGCGCTTGCTCGAACGCGTCGGCGCCCGGCGCGAGGGCGTCCAGGATGGTCTTGTCCCCGACGGCGCAGCGCCCGCGTCGGGCCAGCCCCGCGGCCGCCGCCGCGAACCCCCGGGCGAGGTCGTCCGGGCCGAGCGTGGATCCGTCTCCGACGGCCACACCCGCCTCGAGGAAGGCGGTGCCGTAGAGCGGACCCGACGCCCCGCCGACGGCCGCCACGAGGCGATGCCCGACGGCCCGCAGCAGCTCCCCGGGCGTGCTGTCGTCGGGGAGGCCGGCCAGGTGGTCGGCCACGGCCCGGAAGCCGATGACGAGGTTGTCGCCGTGGTCCCCGTCGCCGAGCACCGTGTCCAGCGCGGTCAGCCACGGACCGTGGCGCTCGACGATCGCGAGGCATCGGTCCATCGCCCGCCGGACGGCGGCAGCGTCCACGGCCTCGGGCGCCGGATGCCGGGACGACGGGTCGGAGGGGACGGGGGCGACGGTCATCGGTCGCCCGAGTGTAGGCGGCGGCCGCGCTCCGCGACAACGGTCCGGCGCCCGTCGCGTCACCCGTCCGCCACCTTCATCGACGGTCTTGCTGCGGCCTTGCTTTCTTCTTGATGACCGGGGGGCGATGGTCGGCATCGGACCGCGACCGCGGTGGCATCGAAAGGAGGCGCGTTTGATCGGCCTGGTCCTGATCTCCCACAGCGCGACGCTCGTGGAGGGCCTGCGCGACATGGTCGCCCAGGTCGCCGGCGACGACGTCCCGGTGGCGATCGCCGGGGGGACGGAGGACGGACGCCTGGGCACCAGCGCGCCACGCATCGAGACGGCCATCCGGGCCGTGCTGGACGCGGGCGCCGATGGTGTCGTCGTCCTGCTCGACCTGGGCAGCGCCGCCCTGAGCCTGGAGGTCGCCCTCGAGGCGTTCGAGGGCGATGCCCGGGCGGCCATCCGGGTCAGCCAGGCGCCGCTCGTCGAGGGTGCCATCGTCGCCGCCGTCCAGGCGAGCGTCGGTGCCGACGTCGACACGGTCATCGAGGCCGCCGCCGGGGCTGCCTCCCTGACGAAGTACGAGGGCTGAGCCATGCCGGAAGTGCGCCTCACCGTCCTCGATCCAGCCGGGCTGCACGCCCGGCCCGCGGCCCGCTTCGTGCAGGCCGCGAGCCGGTTCAGCAGCCGCGTCGTCATCCGCCACGACGGCCGCGAGGCCGACGCCAAGAGCCTGATCGCCCTGCTCGGCCTGACCATCCGGCCGTCGTCCGAGATCGTGCTCGCCGCGGACGGGCCGGATGCCGAGGAGGCCCTCGTCGGCCTCGCCGCCGAACTCGCCCCGTACGTCAGCCAGATCGGCTGACCGCGGGTCCCGTCACCACCCGTCACGCAGGAGGAACCAGATGTCGTCCCCGACCATGTCGCAGAAGCTCGTCGCCGAGGCGCTCGGCACCGCGATCCTGGTGTTCATCGGCGCGGGCTCCGTCCCGCTCACGGTCTTCCTGACCGGCTCCAACCCGTTCGGCAGCGCCGAGCTGTCGACGATCTCGTTCGCCTTCGCGTTCGCGATCTTCGCGGCCGTCTACTCGGTCGGTCACATCAGCGGCTGCCACATCAATCCCGCCGTCACGATCGCGCTCCTGGCGACCCGCAAGGTCGACTCGTCCACGGCCGTCGGCTACATCGCCGCCCAGCTCGCCGGCGCCTTCATCGGCGCGGGCCTGACCCTGATCATCCTGTCCGGCAACGACCCGGCCACGCTCGGCCTGGGCGCCGTCGGCGTCAACGAGAACGCCGGGCTCCTGGTCGGATTCGCCGCCGAGGTCATCGGCACCTCGATCCTCGTGTTCACGGTCTTCGGCGCCGCCGTGGACGGTCGGGCGCCGGGCGGCTTCGCCGGCCTGATCATCGGCTTCATCGTGTACGGGATCATCATCCTCGTCGGCCCCATCACCGGCGCGGCCCTCAACCCGGCCCGCCAGATCGGCCCGGACCTGCTCGAGGGCATCATCGGCGGCGCCGCGCCCGTGTGGGACGCCCTCGCGATCGTGTACATCGCCGGGCCCATCGTCGGCGGTCTCGTCGGCGCCTTCCTGTACCAGTACATCGGCCACACGCGCACGACCACGACCCCCGGTGCGGCCGTCGCCGAGCACGCCCACGACGCCGTCTGAGCGCGGACCATCGACGCTGAAGGGAGTACGACCATGAAGAAGCTCATCAACGCCGTCGAGGACGTCGTCCCCGAGAGCCTGTCGGGTCTCGGCCGGGCCCACCCGGACCTGGTCGCCACCGACCTCACCCAGATGATCGTGACCCGCGCCGGCGGGCCACGCCAGGGCAAGGTGGCGCTCGTGTCCGGCGGTGGCTCGGGCCACGAGCCGCTGCACGGCGGCTTCGTCGGCCTCGGCATGCTCGACGCCGCGTGCGCCGGCCATGTCTTCACCTCGCCCGTGCCGGACCAGATCGAGGCGGCCACGCGGGCCGTGGACGGGGGCGCCGGCGTCCTGCACATCGTCAAGAACTACACGGGCGACGTGCTCAACTTCCAGATGGCGGCCGAGTTCGTGGCCGGCGAGATCGAGGTCGCGACGGTCATCACCAACGACGACGTCGCGGTCCAGGACTCGCTGTACACCGCCGGGCGCCGTGGCGTGGGCGGGACCGTCCTGCTCGAGAAGATCGCCGGCGCCCACGCCGAGGCCGGCGGCACGCTGGCCGAGGTGCTGGCTACGGCCGAGGCGGTCAACGCCAACGTCCGCTCGATGGGCATGGCCCTGACCTCGTGCATCGTGCCGGCCGCCGGCACCCCGACGTTCGACCTGCCCGACGACGAGATCGAGATCGGCGTGGGCATCCACGGCGAGCCCGGCCGCCGCCGCGAGAAGTGGGCCCCGGTCAAGGACGTCGTGGCCGCCCTGACCGAGCCGATCATCGGCGACCTGGGGCTCGGCTCCGGCGAGCGGGTGATCGCGATGGTCAACGGCATGGGCGGCTCGCCGCTCATCGAGCTGTACATCGCCTACGACGCGCTGGCCAGCCTGCTCGACAGCCGTGGCATCACGGTCGCCCGCTCGCTGGTCGGCAACTACATCACCAGCCTCGAGATGGCCGGCTTCTCGGTGACGCTCCTGCGCGCCGACGCCACGCTGCTCGGGTACTGGGACGCGCCCGTCCACACGGCCGCCCTGCGCTGGGGCATCTGAGGCGGGCTCGTCCGCTCCACGCGGCCGTCGCGCCACCTCCCTCCGGTGCGACGGCCGCTCCTCCTCCCGACGTAGACTCGCGAGACCGGCCCACCCGCCGGTCGTCGGAGTCGAGGTAGAGGCATGATCGACGTCATCGACGCCTGGCTGCGGCTCGCCGCGACCAGGATCCACGAACGGCAGGCGGCCCTGACCGCCCTCGACCAGGCCATCGGCGACGGTGACCATGGCGCCAACATGGACCGCGGCTTCGCGGCCATCGTCGCGTCGCTCGAGGCGGGGCCGCCGGACGGCGAGTCGCCCGAGGCCGTCGCCGCCGCGCGCCTGCGCGTCGCCGGACGGACGCTCATCAGCACGGTCGGCGGGGCCGCCGGGCCGCTGTACGGCACCGCCCTCATGCGCGCCGGCGCCGCCATCGCCGCAGCCGAGCCTGGCTCGGGCTCGATCGCGCTCATGCTGGCCGGCCTGGACGCCGCGATCCGCGGCGTCGGCGCGCTCGGCAAGAGCACGACCGGCGAGAAGACGATGCTCGACGCGCTGGCCCCGGCGCTGGCGGCCGGGCAGGCGGCGGCCGCCGTCGCGGGCGCGTCCGCTGCCTCGGTCAGCGCGGCCTTCGCCGAGGCCGCGGAGGCCGGCGCCACGGCGACCATCCCGATGCTGGCCACCAAGGGCCGCGCCTCGTACCTCGGCGAGCGTTCGATCGGGCACCAGGACCCCGGCGCGACGTCGTCGGCGCTGCTGCTGCGAGCCCTCGCCGACGCCGTCGGCGGGTCGTCGGCGACCTGACGCGGGCGTGCACGATGGCCAGTGCGATCCTCACCGGGCGACCGGGTTCGCCGGGCGTCGGGTCCGGCTGGGCGCTCGTCCTGCCCGGGGAGGGGACGCGCATCGGCGCGTCGCCCGGGGCTGCGGGCGCCGCGGGCGCCGCGGGGGCCGCGCGCCCGGACGACCCCGTCGGCGAGACGGCGCGGCTCGACCGGGCGCTGGCGCAGGCCGCGGACGACCTCGACGCGCTGGCCGACCGGACGTCCGCCCGGGCGGGCGAGGAGGTCGGCGCCATCTTCCAGGCCCAGGCGCTGTTCGCCCGGGACCCCGGGATCACCGGCCCGGCCCATGCGGCGATCGTCGAGGGCGCCCCCGCGGACGAGGCCATCCTCCGCGCCACCGATGCGCAGGCCGAGGTCCTCGCCGCGGTCGACGACGCCTACTTCCGCGAGCGCGCCGCCGACGTGCGCGACGTGGGCCGGCGGGTGGCCGGCCTGTTGCGCGGGGACGCGCCGCCCGACCCGTGGCATGCCGACGGACGCCCGGCGGTGCTCGTGGCCGACGACCTCGACCCGTCCCTCGTGGCGACCATGCGCCCGGAGCTGGTGGCCGGCATCGCCCTCGCCGGCGGGGCTCCGACCGGGCACGCGGCGATCGTGGCTCGCGCCCTCGGGATCCCGATGGTCCTCGGTCTCGGCGACCAGGTCGACGCCCTGGCCGACGGCCGGGCGGCGACCGTCGACGGCGACGGGGGGCGCGTCCTGGTCGACCCGTCGGCCGAGGACGTGGCGGCGCTGGTGCCGGTGGCGTCGGCGGTCGGGGGGTCCTCCACCGCGCGGCCGCACGGCATCGCCATCGCCGCCAACGTGGCCTCGGTCGGTGAGACCGAGGCGGCCGTCCGAGCCGGCGCGGACGGGATTGGCCTCGTCCGCACGGAACTGCTCTTCCTGGGCCGGACCACGCCGCCGAGCGTGGCCGAGCAGACCGCCACCTACCGGGCCATCGCGGCTGCGGCAGGTTCGCGACCGGTCGTGTTCCGGACCCTCGACGTCGGCGGCGACAAGCCGGCCGCCTGGCGGACGGGCGGCGCCGAGGCCAACCCGGCGCTGGGCGTGCGCGGGGTGCGCCTGGGCCTGCGCCAGCCCGACCTGCTCGACGACCAGCTGACGGCCCTCCTCGGCGCCGTGCCGGACGGCGAGCTGCGGGTGATGCTCCCGATGGTCTCGGCGTCGACCGAGCTCGCCAGCGTGCGCCGTCGCCTCGACGCCCTCGCCGCCGCCATGCGCGCGGACGGCCGCCCGTGCGCGGCCACGGTCAGGCTCGGGATCATGGTCGAGGTGCCGGCGGCAGCGCTGATGGCCGACGTCCTCGCCCGCGATGCGGACTTCTTCTCGATCGGGACGAACGATCTGGTCCAGTACGTCCTGGCCGCCGACCGGACCAACCCCGACCTGTCCGACCTCGCCTCGGCCCTCCAGCCGTCGGTCCTGCGCCTCGTGGCGGGCGTGGTGCGGGCGGCCGTGGCCGCCGGCCGGCACGTCGCGGTGTGCGGCGAGGCGGCCGGGGACCCGGCCGTCATCCCGCTCCTGGTCGGGTTCGGGGTGGAGGAGCTGAGCGTGGCGCCGACGGCCGTCGCCCGCGTCCGGGATGCCGTCGCGCGCCTCGACCCGGCGCGCGCGCGGGACCTTGCGGCGCGCGCGCTGGACGCGGCCTCGCTGCAGGAGGTCGAGGCCGTCGTCCGCGCCGCCGCCGTGCGCGAGGGGGACGCGGCCGGGGGCTGAACAGGTGAGCACCCCCGGCCTCGGGGACCCGGGGGTGCTGCTGGGCGCGGTTCGGGGCGTGCGCCCCGGTCGTCAGCCGACGGCGCCGGAGACCGGGTCCTTGCGCCGGGCGAGGACGGCCGGGTGCCACGGCGTGCCGAGCATCGGCAGGAGCCAGCGGTCGACGCCGTAGTAGCCGGCGACCTTCCAGGCCAGGATGAGTCCGATGGCCGCGGTGAACAGGACGGGGTTCGTGGACGCCGACCCAGCCAGCAGGAACGACATGTTCATGAGCGCCCCGAAGAACGCGGCGATGCCGGTCAGGGCGCCCACCAGCAGGCCGAGGCCCACGGCGAGCTCGCCGTACACGATGAGCGGGGCGAACCACGTCTCGGCCCCGCTGTCGAGCAGGCCCTGGATGAAGTCGCGGTACCAGTCGTAGGTGATCGGCGGTCGGCCCTCCTCCGGGATCGACGCGGCGCGCTCCCAGTAGCCCCGCAGGGCGGCGCCGCCGCCCAGCCAGGCGTTGTCCGGGTTGGTGAGCTTGCCCCAGCCGGAGTCCAGCCAGGCGAAGCCGAGGAACAGGCGGATCGGCAGCCAGAACAGGCCGGCCCGCGAGTTGCTGAACAGGAACCGGGCGAAGGCCGGACCCTCGATCTCGACCGTCTCGCCGCCCGCCTGCTTGCGGTCCGCGAAGAGCAGGACGAGCAGCACGATGAAGGCGACCCAGAAGCCCCAGGTGACGATGTCCGCCACGATCCCCTCGGGTGGGATGACCCACGGATTCGCTCCGTAGAAGAGCAGGACGGCGGCGATCACGCCGACGACCTTGATGAGCATGCTCCTGTCCATGTCGCTCCCTCGCTGTGCCACCGGGTGCGGGCGGTCGATGACCGCTCGTGGTGTGTGTCGAGTGTCCACGCAGCGTCCGGCCAGGACCGTGGCCAAGCGGCCGGTTCTCGGGGGGCCATTCGGCCCGTGCAAACCGAACAGATGAGCGGGATCGCCCGGCGGGCCTATACTCCGTGGTCCCGTGGCCACGATCGTCGACGCCGACCCGCTCGCCCCCTTCTCGGCACCGGTCCGCGACTGGTTCCGGGCGAGCTTCGACCGCCCCACGCAGGCCCAGGCGGAGGGCTGGGCCGCCATCAGCGAGGGGCGCCACACGCTCATCCACGCTCCGACCGGGAGCGGCAAGACCCTGGCCGCGTTCCTGTGGTGCCTGGACCGCCTGGCACGCGACCCGAGCCCCCCGGCGATGCGCGGCGCGCCCGGGCACGTCCGGGTCCTGTACATCTCGCCACTCAAGGCCCTGACCTATGACGTCGAGCGCAACCTCCGCTCGCCGCTGGTCGGGATCGGCCTCGCCGCCCAGCGCCTCGGCCAGGACCCGCCGACGATCACGGTCGCCAGCCGCACCGGCGACACCCCGGCCGAGGATCGCCGCGAGCTCGCCCGTCGTCCGCCGGACATCCTCGTCACGACCCCCGAGAGCCTGTACCTGCTGCTGACCAGCCAGGCGCGCGAGGTCCTGCGCTGGGTCGAGCACGTCATCGTCGACGAGGTCCACGCCATCGCCGGCACCAAGCGCGGCGCCCACCTCGCCCTCAGCCTCGAGCGCCTCGAGCGGCTGCGCGACCCGGCGGCATCCCCGCCCCAGCGCATCGGCCTGAGCGCCACGCAGCGGCCGCTCGACGCGATCGCCCGCTTCCTCGCCGGGATCGGGCCCGATCGCGACGTCGCCATCGTCGATGCCGGCGCGCGCAAGCCGCTCGAGCTCGAAGTCGTCATCCCGGTCGACGACATGCGCGAGCTCGGCCAGGTCGTGGCGCCCGACGAGCGGCCCGGTGGGCCGGCCATCGGCGGCGACCTGCGCACGAGCATCTGGCCGGCCATCCACCCGCGCATCCTCGAGCTCATCCGCGCCCACACGAGCACGATCGTGTTCGTCAACAGCCGTCGCCTCGCCGAGCGGCTGGCGCAGCGCCTCAACGAGCTCGCCGGGGAGGACCTCGTCCGGGCCCACCACGGGAGCATCGCGCGCGAACAGCGGCTGGCCATCGAGGAGGAGCTGAAGTCGGGCCGCCTGCCCGCGCTGGTCGCCACGTCGAGCCTCGAGCTCGGCATCGACATGGGCGCCGTCGACCTGGTCATCCAGGTCGAGTCGCCGACGTCGGTCGCGCGCGGCCTGCAACGGATCGGCCGGGCCGGGCACCAGGTGGGGGCTCCGAGCAAGGGCGTGATCTTCCCGAAGTACCGCGGCGACCTGCTCGAGTGCGCCGTGGTCACGCGTCGGATGCACGAGGGCGCCATCGAGGCGACGGCCATCCCGCGCAACCCGCTCGACGTGCTCGCCCAGCAGCTCGTGGCGATGACCGTCATGGACCGCTGGACCGGCGCCGACCTGTTCGCCACGATCACCCGCGCGGCGCCCTACGAGTCGCTCACGCGCGACGTCCTCGACGGCGTGCTCGGGATGCTCGCCGGCGCCTATCCCAGCGACGAGTTCGCCGAGCTCAGGCCACGGGTCGTGTGGGACCGCGTCACCGACACGATCGAGGGTCGGCGCGACGCCCGGGTCGTCGCGGTCACCAGCGGCGGGACGATCCCGGACCGCGGTCTGTTCGGTGTGTTCATGGTCGGCGAGGCCGGCACGCCGGGTCGGCGCGTGGGCGAGCTCGACGAGGAGATGGTCTACGAGCTGCGCGCCGGGATGCACGGCGACGTCATCGTCCTGGGCGCGAGCGCCTGGCGCGTCGAGGACATCAGCCACGACCGGGTGACCGTGTCGCCCGCGCCGGGCGTGCCGGGCAAGCTGCCCTTCTGGAAGGGCGATTCGGTCGGGCGCCCGATCGAGCTCGGGCGGGCGATGGGCCGGGTGGTCGGCGAGCTGGAGCGCGACCTGGGCCGGGGCGCGACGGGCCGGGAGGCCGCCGCGCAGCGACTGCGCGAGCACCACGACCTCGACGAGCGAGCCGCCGAGAACCTGCTGGCCTACCTCGAGGACGAGCGCGAGGCGACCGGCGCGCTGCCGACCGATCGGCGCGTCGTCGTCGAGCGCTTCCGCGACGAGCTCGGCGACTGGCGGGTGACCGTGCTGACCCCGTTCGGCGGGCGGGTCCACGCCCCGTGGTGTCTCGCCCTGCAGGCCCGTCTCCAGGAGCGCCTGGGTATGGAGGTCCAGACCATCTGGAGCGACGACGGCATCGCCATCCGGCTGCCGGAGGGGGAGGGGAGCGACGGCTCGACCGCCGCCGTCGAGGCCCTCCTGTTCCCCGACCCGGACGAGATCGAGGACCTCGTCGTCGGGCGGCTGGCCGGCTCGGCCCTGTTCGCCGCGCGCTTCCGCGAGAACGCGGCGCGTGCCCTCCTGCTGCCGCGACGCCGGCCCGGCACGCGCACGCCGCTGTGGCAGCAGCGCCAGCGGGCGGCCGACCTGCTGGCCGTGGCCAGCCGCTACGGCAGCTTCCCGATCCTCGTCGAGACCTACCGCGAGTGCCTGTCCGACGTGTTCGACCTCGATGCGCTGCGCGAGGTCCTCGGCGGCGTCGCCCGGCGCGAGATCGCGGTGCACTCGGTCGAGACACCGCGGGCCAGCCCGTTCGCGAGCTCCCTCCTGTTCGACTACATCGCGGCCTACATGTACGACGGGGATGCGCCCCTGGCCGAGCGCCGGGCGGGGGCCCTGACGCTCGACCGCGACCTGCTGCGCGAGCTGCTCGGCCAGGAGGAGCTGCGCGAGCTGCTCGATGCTGACGCGCTGGCCGACCTCGAGCTCGACCTGCAGTGGCTGAGCGACGACCGCCGCGTCCGCACCGTCGATGGCGTGCACGACGCGCTGCGCCGGCTGGGCGACCTCACCCTCGACGAGCTGGCCGCCAGGCTCGACCCGACGGGTCCCGTGGCGGCCGGCGAGGCCGTCGCCGAGCTGGAGCGCACCCGTCGGGCGCTCCGGGTCCGGATCGCCGGGGAGGCCCGGATCATCGCCACGGAGGACGTCGCCCGCTACCGGGACGCGGCCGGGGTGTCCGCGCCGGTCGGGGTCCCCGAGGCGTACCTGTCGCCGGTGCAGGGCGCGCTCGAATCGCTCCTCGCGCGTTACGCGCGCACGCACGGGCCGTTCCTGACGCCCGACCCGGCCCGCCGCCTGGGCCTGCCCGTGGGGATCGTCGAGGATGCCCTGGAGCGCCTGCTGGCCGCGGGCACGATCGTGCGCGGCGAGTTCCGGCCGGGCGGTGCCGAGCGCGAGTGGTGCGATCCCGAGGTCCTGCGCATCCTGCGCCGGCGCTCCCTGGCTCGGCTGCGCCGCGAGGTCGAGCCGGTCGACCCGCAGGCGCTCGCCCGCTTCCTGCCGGCGTGGCACGGCGTGATACCCGTCGTCGGACCGGGCGCTGCGCCGGCTCCGCTGCGCGGCTCCGCCGCGCTCGAACGCCTCGCCGAGGTGGTGGACCAGCTGGCCGGCGTGGCCATCCCGGCCTCGGTCCTGGAACGGGACGTCCTGCCCGCCAGGGTGCCCGGCTATCTGCCGCGCCTCCTCGACGAGCTCGGGGCGATGGGCGAGGTGGCATGGGTCGGGCGCGGCAGCCTGGGCCGGGACGACGGACGGGTGGTCCTGGTGCGACCCGGCCGCGACGTCCTGCGCCCGATCGGTCCGGCAGACGGCGTCGAGCGGCCGACCGGCGACCTGCACGACCGGATCCGCGCCCACCTCGGGGCCCGCGGGGCGAGCTTCTACCGGGCCATCGCGGCGGCTGCCGGCGGGCGCCCCGACCGCGAGGTCCTCGACGCGCTGTGGGACCTGGTGTGGGCCGGCGAGGTCACGAACGACACGTTCGGGCCGCTCCGGGCGCTGCGCTGGAAGCGCCCGGCGGGGAGCGGCAGCCGGCATCCCAGGCCGGGGCGCCTGACCGCGCTGGGTCCGCCCGAGGCCGCCGGCCGCTGGTCGCTCGTGGCCGGCGCCGAGGACGCCTTCGCCGCCGGAGCGCCCGGGATCCCCACGACGACGGAGCGGCTGCACGCGCAGGCCCTGGCGCTGCTCGAGCGGCACGGCGTGCTGACCCGCGAGGCCGTCGCGAGCGAGGGCGTCGAGGGCGGCTTCTCGGGCGTCTACCCGGTCCTCCGCGCGCTGGAGGACGCCGGGCGCATCCGCCGCGGCTACTTCGTCGACGGCCTGGGCGCGGCCCAGTTCGCGCTGGCGGGGGCGATCGACCGGCTGCGCTCGGCCCGCGACGGGAGCGACCGCCCGGGTGGGCGCGTGGTGCACCTGCTGGCCGCGGCCGATCCCGCCAACCCGTACGGCGCGGCGCTGCCCTGGCCGAGGCGCGGCGAGGCCGATCGGCGGCCGCTCCAGCGGGCCGCCGGGGCCTACGTGATCGTGGTGGACGGCGCGGCCGCGGTCTACCTGGAGCGGGGAGGGTCGACCCTCCAGACCCTGCCCGCCGCCGACGAGCCGGAGGTGGCCGCGGCCGCGGTCGCGGGCCTGGGCGCGCTCGTGGGCGGGGGACGGATGCGTGAGCTCGTCATCCGCACGGTGGACGGCGTGCCGGTGGCCGGGTCGCCGTTCCGGGCCGTGCTCCAGGACGCGGGCTTCGTCGCCGGCTACCGGGGCCTGACCCTGCGCGGGAGCCGGTGACGTGCCCGAAGGCGACACGCTCGCCCGGACCGCCGCCGGCCTGCGCCCGTACCTCGTCGGCCGGACCGTGGCGGCGGCGCGCGCCCACGGCCCCGGGCCCGTCCCGCAGGTCCAGCGCCTCGTCGGGCGGCGGGTCGACGCGGTCGAGGCCCACGGCAAGAACCTGCTGATCCGGCTCGACGGCGGCCTCGCGCTGCGGACCCACCTGCGCATGCACGGGTCGTGGCACCGCTACCGACCGGGCGAGCGCTGGCGTCGCCCGCCGGCCCGGGCGCGGCTCGTGCTGGAGGTCGAGGGCAGCGTGGCGGTCTGCTTCGACGCTCCCGTCGTCGAGGTGTTCGAGCAGCGCGCCGAGCGGCTCCATCCGTCGCTGTCGCGCCTCGGTCCCGACCTCGCCGGTGCGGAGTTCGATGCCGACCAGGCGTTCGACCGGCTGCGCGCGCCGGAGCGGGCGGACGTGGCGGTCGCGGTCGCCCTGCTCGACCAGCGGGCGATGGCCGGCGTGGGCAACGTGTACAAGAACGAGCTGTGCTGGATCGAGCGGGTCTCGCCATTCCAGCCGCTCCGCCAACTCGACGACGGAGCGCTGCGCCGGTTGATCGGCACCGCCCGCCGGCTCATGCTGGCGAACCTCGACGGCCGGCGCGCGCCCGAGCGCGTCACCACGGCGGGGGACCCGGGGGCGCCGGGCCCCCTGTACGTCTACGGTCGCGCCGGGCGTCCGTGCCGACGGTGCGGGACACGACTGCGCAGCACGCAGCAGGGAACGGACCTGCCGCGCACGACCATTTGGTGCCCCACCTGCCAGGAAGGAGCCGGCCATGGCCCATGACGCATCGATCGACGTCCGCTGCGAGCCGACTGCGGACGGCTGGCGCTGCATCGTCGAGGTGGACGACCGGCGGACCGCCGGCCGCCACGAGGTCACCGTCTCGAGCGACGACGCCGTGCGCCTCTCGGCGGCGCGCGGCAGCGCCGACGTCGAGCGGCTGGTCGAGGAGTCGTTCGACTACCTGCTCGAGCGGGAGCCGCGATCGAGCATCCTGGCCGCGTTCGACCTGACCGTCATCGAGACGTATCTCCCGGGCTGGGAACGGGAGATCGCGGCCCGCCTCGCCCCTTGACGCGCGCGTATCATCGCGCCGCATGTGCGAGCACTACGTCGCCCGGGCCGAGGACCCGTTCCAGCTCGCGGAGCTGTGGCCGTTCACCGAGCGGCTCGAGCGCTTCGGGATCGCCGGGTTCGGCTGGGGCGCCACCTGGCTCGACCCGGACGGCGGTCTGCGCACCCATCGCGACGTGCGGGCCTTCCGCGACGACCCGGAGGGCCGGGCCACGGTCGGCGCCGCCAGCACGACCTCGGCGCTGGTCCACCTCCGCCGCCCCTCGCGGCTGAGCACCCTGTCGCTGCCGGACACGCAGCCGTTCGAGGACCCGGCCGGTCGCTTCAGCTTCAGCCACAACGGGGATCTCGCCGACTACAGGAGCCTGCGCCCGACGTACCGCGCGCAGGGTCGCATCCACGGCCGGGCCGACACGGAGGTCGGTGCGCGCTGGCTGGAGGACGCGTGGCGTGACGACGAGCCGGCGGCCCACCTGCTGGCCGCGCTGCACGACCGGTTCAAGGGCGCCGCCAACCTGGCCGTCCTGGCCGCCGATGGCGGAGCCCATCACTACGCCGGCAACCGGGAGAACCCGGTGTTCACCTTCCGCCTGGGCCGGATCGGCCTGGCCTGCACCGGCATCTACTCGCTCGACCGGTCGGTCTTCCGGTTCGTCGCCCCGACCGCCACGCACCGCGAGCTCATCCGGGTGCCGGGCGCCGTGTCGCTCGATGCCCGCGGCGACCCCGTGGCGACGTTCTGATGCTCGACGCCGCGGGCCGCCCGACCGAGCGACTGCCGGCGCGTGAGCTCGTCCGCCTGTCCGTCTACTGGCTCGGCCTGTCGTCGATCTTCGCCGGACTGACGACCATCCTGGCCGGCCGCCTCGAGTACGACGCGCTGGTCGAACCCGGGGCCGAGGGGCGCACGCTGTTCCTGCTGACCATCGGCGGCGCGCTGATCGCGATGCTCATCCAGCCGACGGTCGGCTCGATCTCCGACTACACGACCTCGCGCTGGGGCCGGCGCAAGCCGTACATCTTCATCGGCACCGTCCTCGACCTCGTGTTCCTGCTCGGGATCGCGCTCAGCCAGGACCTGCTGGCCATCGCCGCCTTCGTCGCGCTCCTCCAGTTCAGCTCGAACGTCGCGCAGGGGCCGTTCCAGGGCTACGTCCCGGATCTCGTGCCCGCTCCACAGGTCGGCGTCGCGAGCGCGCTGGTCGGCCTGATGCAGATCCTGGGCAACGTGGCGGGCTTCGTCATCGCCGGCATCGCGGTCGCCGCGGACCAGTTCGCCCTCGGCCTGATCGCCCTCGGCGTGCTCGAGTTCGCGACGATGATCAGCGTCGTCGTGCGGGTCCGCGAGGGTCGCCGGCCGACCCCGCGCGCCGGGCGGTCGTGGGCGTCCATCGCGGCCGAGGCATGGGGCACGGACGTCCTGCGCGAACGCAGCTTCCTGTTCCTCGTCGGCTCGCGCCTGGCCATCCTGATGGCCGGCGGCGTCCTCACGAACCTCGCCATCTTCTACCTGTCGCGCTCGCTCGGGCTCGACCAGGAGGGCGCCGGTGGCGCGTTCACGCTGATGGTCGGCCTGGTCGCGGCGGGCACGCTCGTCACGGTCATCCCCTCGGCCCGGCTGTCGGACCGGGTCGGGCGCAAGCGGGTCATCTACCTGAGCTGCCTCATCGGCGCCGGCGGGATGGCCATCGTCGCGCTGGCACCGTCGTTCGAGGTGGCCGTCGCGGGCGCGGTCCTGTACGGCCTGTCGGCCGGCACGTTCCTGGCGGTGGACTGGGCGCTCATGACCGACATCATCCCCAAGGCCGCGTCGGGCCGGTACATGGGCCTGTCCAACGTGGCGACCGCCTCGGCCGGCGTCCTGGCCATCGCCATCGGGGGCAGCTTGATGGACGTCGTCGGCGGTCCTGCCGGGCCGCGCGCCGCGCTGTGGCTGGCCGTCGCCCTGTTCGCCGTCGGCGCGGTCCTGCTGTGGCCGGTCGACGAGCGGCGCCGGGAGGATGCGCTCGCGCCGGCCATCGCGTGACGGTCGCGGCGACCGGCTGCGCCGGTCAGGCCGTGCTGGACCCCGCCCGGGCACGTCGCCAGCGCGCCAGCCAGGTGGCCGGACGAAGGAGCCCAATCGGATCCGGATGACGGTACAGCCACGGCACGAACGCCCACAGGAAGATGAGGTAGTCGAGCCGGATCGGCCGCCGGCCGAATCCGAACAGGGCCTCGAACTGGGCGATGGTCAGCGGCAGGAGCGCCAGGCTGAGGGAGACCGACAGGGCCAGCCAGAGCAGGCCCCAGCGGCGGGCACCCGCGGCGAGGATCGGCCAGTGGATGACCGGCACCCACTTCATCCAGGCGGCCAGGGCCCACAGCAGCCCGGCGGTGCGCGGGCCGGTGGACTGCGCCGCCCAGACCATCAGCGTCAGCTGCAGGTTGATGTTGCCGGTGTCGAGATTGGCGCCGAGCGGGAACCCCAGCGCGGCGACGAGCAGCGCGGTCGGCAGGGGCCGACGCCGAAACGCCCAGTGGATCGTCCAGATCCACAGGAGGATCGTGCCCGCCCGCCAGGTGAACCACGCGACGTCCCACGGCAGGAGCGCCCACGGCGCGAACAGGGGCAGCATCCACGGGGCGTAGACGTAGGGCAGGAACGGGCCGACCGGGCGGTACGGGTCGCCGCCGTCGAGCCAGATGCGGACCCCCGCCCAGTAGGCGCGGGCGTCGGCGCCGGCCGGCTCGCCCCGGGCGAGGACCCCGGCGGTGATCAGGCTGAACGTCAGGCTGAGCAGGAGGATCGCGGCGAGCCGTCGGCGGTCCCGGAGGCGCCGGGCCTGGCGGCGCAGGGCCCGCCGGAAGACGCCGGCTCGGCGGCGGGTCGGCTCGTCCATGCGCGCGGCCAGGTCGGCCACGATGCCACCGGCCGCGAGCGCGCTGCCGGGGACCGGCCGCAGTCCGGGCTCGTCGGGTCGCGAGGGGGCCGGCGGATCCCCTCCGTCGGGCGTGCGCGGCGCCGTCCCGTCAGCCATGGCCGCCGCATTCTCGCACGGCCCGTGCCGCCCCGGCCCGGGCGCCCCGGGTATCCTGTCGCGGACACGCCAGCACCCTGGAGCCCAGAACACCCGTGAGCGACGGCCACGTCATGATCATCGGCGGCGCGGAGGACAAGGTCCGCGACCGCGTCATCCTCAGTCGATTCGCGACCCTGGCGGGTGGCGCGAAGGCGACCGTGGCCGTGATCTCGACGGCGTCGTCGATGGGCCTCGAGGCCGGCGACCGCTACAAGCAGGTGCTCGGCGAACTCGGCGTCCCGACCGTCACGACCATCCACGCGGTCACCCGGGCGCAGGCCAACGACGAGGCCGCGGCGCGGGCCATCCACGATGCCACCGGCGTGTTCATGACCGGCGGCAATCAGCTTCGCCTCTCGTCCACCATCGGCGGCACCCGCCTGGCCGATGCCGTGCTCGACCAGTTCCGCCAGGGCGCGGTGGTCGCCGGCACGAGCGCCGGCGCCTCGGCCATGTCCTCGCACATGATCGCGTTCGGGGCGAGCGGCGCCACCCCGAAGCACCGGATGGCCCAGATCGCCGCCGGCCTCGGCGTCCTGCCGGGCGTGATCGTCGACCAGCACTTCCAGCAGCGCAATCGGCTCGGTCGCCTGCTCAGCCTCATCGCCCAGAACCCGTCGCTGCTCGGCCTCGGCGTGGACGAGGACACGGCCGGCGTGGTCGGCCCGGATCACGTCATGGAGGTCATCGGTCGCGGGTCCATCACGGTCGTGGACGGCGCCGGGTCGGAGACCGACGCATGGGAGGTCCACGGCCACCGACCGCTGATGATCAGCGGGGTCGTGCTGCACTCGCTGCCGGCCGGCTATCGCTTCGACCTGCGCCGGCGCGAACGGGTCGTGATGCCGGCCCTCCACGCGCTGCCCGGGTCGACCGAGCTCGCCTCGAGCTGATCCGGACCACGTCGATGGCGGCGGGGCGACCTCGTACACTGGCGGCCACCGTCAGGACCAGGAGGGCAGCGTGACCGACACGGCGGGATCGACTCGGACCGGCGCGAAGCGGCGCCGAAGGGTCGCGCCTGCCACGCCGTCCACGAGCGGCCCGGCGCCGACCCTGCGCATCCTCGAGACGCGCGTCCTGCGCGGCCCGAACTACTGGGCGCGCGAGCCGGTCATCCGCCAGCTGGTCGATCTGGGCGTGCTCGAGGAGTATCCCTCGAACACCCTGCCGAACTTCACCGAGGCGCTCATCGCGCTGATCCCGACGCTCGAGGATCACGCCTGCTCGCTCGGCCGTCGCGGTGGGTTCATCACCCGGCTCCGGGACGGCACGTGGGCCGGTCACATCGCCGAGCACATCGCGCTCGAGTTCCAGAACCTCGCCGGCACGGACGTCCGCCACGGCAAGACCCGCTCGGCCGGGCCGAAGGGCCAGTACAACTGCATCTTCGAGTACCGCGAGGAGCAGGTCGGCCTGGAGGCGGGGCGGATGGCCGTCGCGTTGGTCAACCACCTCGTGGCGCCCGACGATCCGGACCACTTCTTCGACTTCGCCAACGAGCTCGAGCGGCTCATCCGGCTGGCCGAGCGGCAGGCCTTCGGCCCGTCGACGCAGGCCCTCATCGATGAGGCCGTCAGCCGCGACATCCCGTTCATCCGGCTCGACCGGCACTCGCTCGTCCAGTTCGGTCACGGCGTCCACCAGCAGCGCATCCGGGCCACGATGACGAGCAAGACGAGCGCCATCGGCGTGGACATCGCCTCGGACAAGAGCCTGACCAATCGCCTGCTCGACAGCGCCGGCCTGCCGGTCCCGCGGGCCGACGTGGTCGACACCGAGGAGGCGGCCGTGACCGCCGCCCGCCGGATCGGCTTCCCGTGCGTGCTCAAGCCCCTCGACGGCAACCACGGCCGGGGCGTCCACCTCGACCTGCGCAGCGAGGACGCGGTGCGTGCCGCCTTCCATGGCGCGCTCGCCCAGAGCCGCGGCGGCGACGTGGTCGTGGAAAGCTACGTGGCCGGCAACGACTACCGCTGCCTGGTCATCGGGGGCAAGGTCGCGGCCATCGCCGAGCGCGTCCCGGCCAGCGTCACCGGTGACGGGGAACGGACCGTCCGGCAGCTGGTGGACGCGGCCAACAACGACCCGCGTCGCGGGATCGGGCACGAGAAGGTCCTGACCCGGATCAAGGTCGACACGGCGGCCGAGGAGCTGGTCCGCGCCCAGGGCTTCGAGCTCGACGACGTGCCACCCGCCGGGACGTGGATCAAGCTCGCCCTGACCGGCAACATGTCCACCGGCGGCACGTCGATCGACCGCACCATCGAAGCGCACCCCGACAACGTCGAGATCGCCGAGACCGCGGCGCGCATCGTCGGCCTGGACGTGGCCGGCATCGACTTCATCTGCCCGGACATCGCCACGCCCGTGCGTGAGACGGGCGGCGCCATCGTCGAGGTCAACGCGGCCCCCGGGTTCCGGATGCACACCCACCCGACCGAGGGCGAGCCGCAGTACGTCGCCCGACCGGTCATCGACAACCTGTTCCCACCGGGGTCGGCGGCGCGCATCCCGATCATCGCCGTGACCGGCACGAACGGGAAGACGACCACGGTCCGGATGATCGCCCACATCCTCAAGCTGATGGGCCGCCGGGTCGGGATGACCTCGACCGACGGCATCGTCATCGACGGGCGGCTCATCAAGAAGGGCGACATGTCCGGGCCGAAGTCGGCCCAGATGGTGCTCCAGAACCCGACCGTGGACACCGCCGTGTTCGAGGTCGCGCGCGGCGGGATCCTGCGCGAGGGCCTGGGCTACGACCGCAACGACGTCGCCGTGGTGACCAACGTCACGGGCGATCACCTGGGCCTCGGCGGCATCGATTCGATCAGCCAGCTGGCCAACGTCAAGGGCGTCATCGTCGAGGCCGTGCCGCGCTCCGGGACGGCCGTGCTCAATGCCGACGACGACCTCGTCTACCGGATGGGCCGTCACTGCGCCGGCCGGGTCGTCCTGTTCAGCATGTCCACGGTCAAGGGCGAGGACGGCTACGACCGGGTGGATGGCCACACCAGCCGGGGTGGCGCGGCGTTCACGCTCGAGCCGCGCGAGGACGGCGAGCTGATCGTGCTGCGCCTCGGCTCACGCGTCATGCCGGTGCTGTACACGCACCTCATCCCGGCGACGTTCGGCGGCCGTGCCCGGATGAACGTGGCCAACGCGCTCGCGGCCGCGGCGACGGCGTGGTCGGCGGGGGCCCACCTGCACGACATCCGCCAGGGCCTGCGCACCTTCTCGACGTCGTTCTTCCAGGCGCCCGGCCGGCTGAACCTGCTCGACGTCGGTGGCGTGCGGGTGGTCATCGACTACTGCCACAACGTCGACGGGATGCGCGCCCTGGCCGACTTCGTGGAGCGGATGATGGTCGAGCCGCAGACCCGGGCGGGCAGGCTCGGCACGGCCGCCAAGCCGGCCCGCAGCGGGCGCGCGTTCGGGGTCATCGGCATTCCGGGCGACCGGCGCGACGAGGACCAGCGCCAGTACGGGGCGATCGCCGCGACCGCGTTCGACGAGATCATCGTGCGCGAGGACAAGAATCGGCGAGGGCGCGACGTCGGCGAGACGGCCGCCAACGTGCTCGAGGGCGTGCGCTCGGCGAAGGCCGGCGGGACCGCCCGGGTGGCGCGCGCCGACAAGGTCCTCGAGGAGCGGGACGCGGTGCGCACCGCGCTGCGCCGCGCCGATCCGGGCGACCTCGTGGTGTGCTGTGTCGACGACGCGATCGGCGTCTACCGCGAGGCCATGGCGGCCGCCGGCGCGTCGCGCAGCGGGACCGCCTTCGCGGACCCGGGCGAGCTCGAGGCCCCCGAGGGTTAGCTCGACCCGGTCGGCGGTCAGCGCATGTTGGCCTGGACGGTCCGGATGATGCCGACGATGAGCACGCCGGCGATGACGATCAGCGCGAGTCCGACGAGCATCTCCATCGAGTGAGCCTCCGCGCGTGGCCGGCCGGTCGGTCGGGCGCCGTCCGGTCCGTCGCTGCGCATCATGCGGCCTGGCGTGGCGGCGTGGAAGCCCGCCGCGCACGATGCTGCGCGCGGCCTATCGGCGCGGGCGCTCCTGCAGTCGGGGCACGAGGCTGGTCAGCTCGGCGGCGACGTCGACCGGCCGCGCGCCGAGCGAGGCCAGCAGGTCGAACACCTCGTCGCGCTCCTCGTGGCACATCAGCACGACGACCCGCGGCCCGTCCGCCCGCCCGTTGGCGCCGATCGCCAGCTCGGCCCGCAGGGCGTCGGTCTCGCGCTCGTAGACCGGGACGTCCGCCGCGACGCCGCCACCCTCGCGGATGCCGGCCCGCAGCTCCCCGACGACGGCGCCCGCGGTCCGCCCGCGCAGGTACTTGCGGGTCTCCTTGATCGCCACCCGCTGGGCCCGCCGGGCGGCGATCCGGCCGATCCCGCGGAGCGTGTCGTCGGGCCGGTCGCCGGCGGTCCCGACGATCGCCGTGATCGGGGCGGCCCGCCCGGCCGCGCCGCCGGCGATGCCCTCGGCCACGTCCAGCACGGCCGCGATCCCGGCCTCGTTGTGGGCGAAGTCCACGATGATGAGGCGCTGGCCCAGGCGGAACAGGTTGAGTCGCCCGGGCGAGCGATCGGTCGACGGCCGGAAGTCCGCCAGCCCGTCGCGGACCTCCTCGATCGAGGCGCCGAGGCCACGGGCGCCGCCGGCCGCCGCCAGCGCGTTGGCCACGTTGTGGCGGGCCAGGCCCCCGATCGTCACGGGCACACGGGCGACCTCCACGATGCGGCGCACCTGGGCGCCGTGCACCTCGCACAGCCAGCCGCTGCGGACGAGGTAGGCCCGCCCGCCGCGCCCGACGTGGCGGCGCACGGTGGGGGAGCCGTCGGCGCCGTCGAGGCTGAAGAACGCCACCGGCGCGCGCACCCGGCGGGCCACCGCGGCCACGAGGGGATCGTCGCCGTTGAGCACGACCAGGCCGTCGGGACGCGTGATGCGCGCCACGGTGGATTTGACCTCGGCCAGCTCGGGCAGGGTGTGGATGCCCTGCAGGTCGAGATGGTCGGAGGACACGTTGGTCAGCACCGAGGCCTCGTTCGATTCGTAGCCCATGCCGCGCAGGACGATCCCGCCGCGGGCCGTCTCGAGGACCGCCACGTCGACGTCGCCGCGGGCGAGGACCATGTGCGCCCCACCGGGCCCGGTCCAGTCGCCGGCGTCGACCATCCGCTCGTCCACCAGGACGCCGTCCGAGGTCGTCGTGCCGACGCGCCGCCCGGCCACGACCAGGATGTGGCTGATCAGGCGGGTCACCGTGGACTTGCCGTTGGTCCCCGAGATGGACACGATCGGGATCGTCCGCTGGGCGTCGCGGATCCACGTCGGCGGCGAGGTGCGGGCGGCCGCGATCCGCGCGGTCCAGCGCTCCAGCAGCCGCTCCTGTGCCCCGGTCAGGCGCGCCGTCCGCGACGGCGACACGTCCCGCTCGGCGATCGCCATGGCCGCCTCGGTCAGGATGCGCGCCCGTTCCTCGCCGATCCACGGGAAGGTCACGATCCAGTGGCCCGGGTCGGACGAGCGGTGGACGGCCAGGCCGGCCCGGCCCTCGCCGTGGTCCGCGCGCAGCCGGCGGATCCAGGCCACCACCGCCGCGACCCCGTCGGGCCAGTCGCGGGCGGGCACGCTCGCGCCCAGGCGGACGATCGCGTGGCGCCCGGGGTCGCGCTGCCCGAACCACGTCCGCCGCCGACCGACGGCCACCTCCAGCTTGACCACCGGTTCGAGCCGGTAGACGTTGGGTCCCTCGAGCAGGCGGATCTCGACCAGTCGCACGGTCCGGGCAGGATAGCAACCCGGGGGCCGCGTAGACTGGCCGACGATGACCGACGAGACCGCCCGCCCGCCCCGTCCCGACCTGCCGTCCGACGCCGCGACCCACGGGGTCGCCGATCGCGAGATGGAGGCCATCCGCAGCGCGGTCCAGGCCGACCTGCCGACCTACCTCGCCGACCTGGAGCGCCTGGTCAACATCGACTGCGGGTCCTACACGCTCGAGGGCGTCAACGAGGTCGGCCACTGGGTGGCCGGCTTCCTGACCGACCTCGGCGCCGACGTCGACATCCGACCCGATCCCGAGGGTCGCTTCGGGAACACGGTCGTCGGGTCGTTCGCCGGACGGGCCGGCGGCCCGCGCGTGCTGATGATCGGCCACATGGACACGGTGTTCGATCCTGGGACCGCGGCCGAGCGCCCGTTCCGCATCGTGGAGGGCACCGCCCACGGGCCCGGCGTGACCGACATGAAGTCCGGCCTGCTCGCCGGGCTGTACGCCATCAAGGCCGTCATCGGATCGGTCGGGGGACTGCCGTTCGAGCGCCTGACCTTCGTGGCCAATCCCGACGAGGAGGTCGGCTCGCCGAGCTCGACCCCGCACATCCGGGCGCTCGCGGCCGACGCCGACGTCAGCCTCGTCCTCGAGTGCGCCCGGGCGAACGGCGACATCGTCAGCGCGCGCAAGGGCATCATCGAAGCGCGGGTCACGATCCACGGGCGGGCCGCCCACGCCGGGGTCGAGCCGGAGAAGGGGCGGAGCGCCATCCTCGAGGCCGCTCGCCTCGTGCGCGACCTGCACGCGCTCCACGGGCGGTGGCCAGGGGTGACCGTCAACGTCGGGGTCATCCGGGGCGGGACGCGCCCGAACGTCGTGGCCGAGCGATGCGAGCTCGAGGTGGACCTCCGGGCGGTGGACGCGGCGGCCCTCGACGAGGCCGAGGCGGCGCTGCGCGAGACGGTGGCCGCGACCGAGATCCCCGACGTGACCACCGAGCTCGAGGTCATGGCCGGCTGGCGGCCGATGGAGAAGCTCGAGCGCAGCGGCCGCCTGGTCGAGCACGCCAGGGCCGTCGCGGGTCGGCTCGGGTTCCAGGTCACCGACGCATCCACCGGCGGTGCGTCCGACGCCAACACCACGTCGGGCATGGGCGTGCCGTCGCTCGACGGCCTCGGGCCGATCGGTGGCAACGACCACTCGCCGAGCGAGTACCTCGACGTCGATTCGGTCGTGCCGCGGACCGCGCTGGTCGCCGGCCTGCTGCTGGCCATCGCGCGCGACCCGCAGGTCCTCGCCTGGCGCGAGGACGACCCGCGCTTCGCGTGAGTGCCCGCCGGCGCATCTCGTCGGGTGGGCCGTGGGAGGCCAGCGCCGGGTACAGCCGCGCGATCGTGGTGGGCGACGCGTGCTTCGTGGCCGGCACCACGGACGCGGGTCCGGACGGGACGTCGCAGCATCCCGGCGACGCCGGCGCCCAGGCGCGGGCCGTGCTCGACACCATCGAGCGAGCGCTGGCGGAGGGCGGGTTCGCCCTGGCCGATGTCGTCCGCACCCGCATGTTCGTGACCGACGCGGCGTCCGTGCCCGCGGTCAGTGCCGCCCATGGCGAGCGCTTCGGCGACATCCGCCCGGCGGCCACCCTGATCATCGTGGCCGGGCTCATGCATCCCAGCCTGCTGGTCGAGATCGAGGCCGAGGCCCGGCGCTAGACCCCGGGGAGTGCCGCCAGGCCGGTCGCCCGGGCGACGACCGTGATGGCGACCGCGGCCACCAGGCCGAGCAGCAGGTTGCGCCGCCAGGCGGTCACCGCCAGGCAGACCAGCACGGCCACCCACTCGATGCCGGCGTGGAACGTGGGACGGCCGAGGTCGTCCACCGCGACCATGACGTCGACCGCCGCGATGGCGGTCAGGACCGCCGGACCGACGAGCTGGAGGTAGTCGAGGGCGAGCCGCGGCAGGCGATCGAGGCCGGGCGTCAGCAGCCCGAGCGCGCGCGACGGATAGGTCGCGGCGAGCATCAGGACGGCCAGCAGGACGAGGCTGTCGGTCATCGCTCGGGCGGTTCCGTCGGCGGCGCAGGGTCGCCGGGTGGGACCCGGCCCTCCAGCGCGGACCCGGGCATGGCGTACCGCTCGGCCGACGCCGGCGTGCCGATGGGCGCCGTCTCGTGGGCCGACCGGCCGGGCACGAGCAGCCCGATCGCCGGCCCGAGCAGTCCGCCGGCGACGATCCCCACGGCCGGGCCGGAGGCGAGCGCGACGACGACACCGATACCGGCCCCGGCGATGGCTGCCACGAGTTCCCGTCGTCCGGAGACGAGGCCGATCGCCAGCCCGATCATCGCGGCCGGGAAGATGATGTCGATCCCGAGTCGGGATGGGTCCGGGATCGAGCCGCCGACCAGGACCCCGGCCAGCGTGGCCAGGTTCCACGGGATGAACGTGGCGCCGACTGCGCCGATCCAGTAGCCCGCCTCGTCCGTCCGGCCGAGGCGCCGGAAGTGCCCGATCGACAGCGCGAACGCCTCGTCGGTCAGGAGGTGGGCCATGAGCGCACGGCGCGGCAACGGGACCGCGCGAAGCCACGGGCGCAGGGCCGCGGAGTACAGCAGGTGGCGGGCGTTCAGCAGGAAGGTCAGGAGCACGATGGCGGGCCACGCCACGCCGCCGACGATGTAGCCGACGGCCGCGAACTGGGCGGCCCCCGCGAACCCGAGCGTGCTCATGGCCATCGCCTCGACGGCCGAGAACCCGGCATCTCGAGCCGCCAGGCCATAGACGAAGCCGAAGCCGGTCGCCGACACGGCGATCCCCACGGATTCGAGGACCAGCTGACGCCGACCCTCGCCGACCGTCAGGGCCACCGCGAGATCGCGTGCGGCGCTAGCGCAGGAACGTCTTCGCGCACGCCCCGTCGCAGACCACGAACAGCGCGTGCTTCTCGACGGCGTACCCGGCCGTGTGCAGGAGTCCGGGACAGCCCTTCGTCGGGCACTTCCAGACCCACCAGCGCTCGTTCGCGTCGAGCGGCGTGCTCTCGGCGAGCAGGACGCCCCCGAGCGCCTCGCGCTCGGCCACGAGCCGGCCGATCGTGGCGGCCCGCTCGGCCTCCGATTCGCTGCTGTACGGGTAGCTCTGGCTGACGTTCGAGGACACGCTTCCCTCCGACGGATGACCGATCCCCATCATCGCACGACGGCCCGTCCGAGCGGGACCGGACGCTGCCCGTCGACGTCCGGCCGGGCTCACGATGGGCCCTCTGCGTCGCCGAGGTCGGCATGCGGGTCCAGACGCCTCTCGTGGCCGTGGCCATCGTGGCGTGCCCATATCTGCTTCCTCGCCGGGCTGACCCAGCCGTCGGCCCGGACCCGCTCGGGATGATCGCGGGCTCGGCGCGCGATCGCTACCAGGCGGCGGGGAGGCCCGCGCTGCGGGGGTCGGTGGTGGCCGCCACGGACCCGTCGGGGGCGGCCGGGCCGCCGTCGACGAGCTCGATGGCGTGCTGCTGGCCGAGGTCGCTGTCGAACGCCACGGTCGGGACCAGGCGATGGCCGAGCGCCGTGAGCGTGTCGGCGATCGCCGGCGCGTGGCGCGGCTCGAGGTGGACATCGACGGGCGGCTCGAAGTGGGCCCGCGGCTCGACGTACCAGCGCGGCATGGCCACGGCGGTGCGGATGTCCAGGCCGCCGTCGACCACGGCGCTCACGAACTGGGCGTGGATCTGCGGCTGGGCGTCGCCGCCCATCGATCCCGCGACGATCCACGGGGCCAGACCCCGGCCGTCGCCGGCGTCCCGCAGCAGCATCCCGGGGAGCAGCGTGTGGAGCGTTCGCTTGCCGGGCGCCAGGACGTTCGGATGGGCCGGGTCCAGGCTGAAGTAGCTGCCCCGATCCTGGTAGTGGATGCCGGTGGCCGGATCGACCACGCCCGAGCCGAAGCCCAGGTAGTTCGACTCGATCAGGCTGACGGCGTTGCCGGCGTCGTCGACCACGGCCAGGTAGATCGTGCCGCCGCCGGGCGGGTTCGCGGCCGGCGGCGCCGGGAGGACCCGGCCCGGATCGATCCGCGCGGCGAGCTCGGCCAGGCGGTCGGGATCGAGGAGCATCGTCACGGGCACATCCCGGACGGCCGGGTCGGTCAGCCAGGCGTCCCGGTCGGCCATGGCCAGGCGCGACGCCTCGAGGCCGGCATGGATCCAGGCCGGATCGGTCACCCCGTCCGGCCCGAACGCGTCGCGATCCGGTCGTCCGACTCGCTCGAGGATGCCCAGGATCTCGAGGGCGACGACGCCGGAGCTGTTGGGCGGGTGGGTCGTCACCCGGACCGCGCGGTAGTCGATGCCGATCGGGGGCTCGAACGTCGAGCGGTGAGCCCGCAGATCGGCCGCGTCGATGGCCGAACCGGCCGCCGCCAGGCCGGCCGCCTGGCGCTCGCCGAGATCGCCGTCGTAGATCGTGTCGAAGCCGTCCCGGGCGATGCGCTCGAGCGTGGCCGCCAGGGCCGGCAGGCGGACCCGCTCGCCCGGCCGCCACGGGCGTCCGTGCGGCCGATAGACCGCGAAGAAGCCGGCCTGGGCCCCGATCGCTTCGTGGACCAGCGGGCTGGTCGCCTCCACGGCGTCGATGAAGCCGTCCCAGGCCGGGAAGCCGGCCGCGGCGAGCTCGATGGCCGGACCCAGGATCGCGTCGCGCGACAGGCGCCCGAAGCGGGCGTGCGCGTCGCCCCACGAGCGGACGGCGCCCGGGACGGTGATGGACAACGGCCCGCGGCGGGGGATGGCTCGCAGCCCGCGAGCGCGCAGGGCGGTCGGGTCGGCCGCGGCCGGCGCGCGGCCCGAGCCGTTGATCGCGTGCTGGACCCGCGCGGCCTCGTCCCAGATCAGCCAGAACGCGTCGCCGCCGATCCCGCAGCCGCTCGGCATGACGACGGCCAGGACGGCGTTCGTGGCGACGGCCGCGTCCACGGCCGATCCGCCCTGGCGCAGGACGTGCAGCCCGGCGGCGGTGGCCAGGTGGTGGGGCGCGACGACCGCGCCGTGCGAGCCGCGGACGAGCGGCACGGGCACCCACGGCCGACCGTCGCCGTTCACCCGGGACCGGCCTCGCCGGGCTCCTGGTCCTTCACGGGCTGGTCGACGGGCCCCTGGGCCTCCGCGGGCTGGTCGAAGTGCTCCTCGTCGCGGCGCAGCTGGGCCAGGGGCAGGAGCGCCACGAGCAGCAGGATCCCGGTCGCCACGAGCATGCCGTCGATGCCGCGGGCCTCCGCCGCGAACCCGCCGATGACGGCCCCGATGATCTGTCCGAGGGCCAGGAACACGGAGTACAGGCCCATGATCGCGCCGCGGTCGTTGGGGAATCGCTCCGACATGTCGGCCAGCAGCCCGAGCGCGGCGGGCGTGGCGCCGGCCAGCACGAACAGCCCGAGGGCGGCGAACGCGGCGGCGATGAGCGTCAGGGCCAGCGGCGCCCCGGTCCCGTGGTTGATGACCATCGCCGCGCCCACCAGGACGCCGCCGCCGATGATCCCGTAGAGGATGATCGTCGTCCGGCGCATCGACTTGAATCGGTCGCCCCAGTACAGCAGGCCGGCCCCGAAGAGCAGGCCCATGACCACCGCGGCGCCGGAGATCTGGACCGCGCTGAAGCCCTGCATCAGGATCTGGTCGGGGAAGCGCGGGTCGGCCCTGGCGAACTGGAAGATCGACTGGCTGAACCACAGCCCGATCGAGGCGTTGACGGCGATCCAGGTCGGCGCCAGCAGCCACACGTGGGAGGTCCGCAGCAGGTCGACGTAGCGGGTCAGCCCGACGTGCGGCGCCTTGAGCGACGCGGCCTCACCGACCGGGTCCTCGACCGTCCAGAAGATGGCGAACGAGACGCCGTAGACCACCGCGTTCAGCAGGAAGGCGCCCGGGCCGACGAGCGAGAACAGGATGGGGGCGACGGCGAACCCGGTGCCGAGGCCGAGCAGCGTCGCGCCCTCGAAGCGGGCGGAGGCCTTGCCGCGCATCGTCGCGTCGCCGGCCGTGACCATGGCGATGAAGCCCAGGATCGACGGCACGCTGGCGGCGGTCGAGGCGCCCTCCAGCCAGCGCGTCCCGCCGAGCAGGACCACGTTCGTGGTGAACGCCGTGATGACGACCGCGATCGCCCCGAAGAGCGGTCCGTACAGCATCACCCTGTGGTGGCCCTGGCGATCCGACAGGATCCCGAAGACGGGCGACAGCACGAGTTCGGCCAGGTAGAACGTGGCGCCGAAGACGCCGACGACGATCGGGCTGATGCCGGCGATGGTGGCGAGATACGCGCCCAGCATCGCCCCGGTGAGGCCGGTGCTGAAGCGCAGCGTGAACGTCCCGGCCAGCACGGCCCGCATCGATCGATCCATCGCCCGGTAGGGTAGCCGGTCCGGCCGTCGCGGGACGGACGGGTCCGGGCTGGACTCGACCCGTATCATGCCCGCAACCCGTGCGCCACCTGCGCGGGACCCTCGCGCTTGCGGGCGAGACCGTCGCGCGACCGAGCGCGGTCGGCGAGCCCGACCTGGGAGGCAGACCTTGAGCCGCGTGGCGATCTTCACCGATTCCGCATCGGACATGGACCCGGCAGAGGCCGCATCGCTGGGGATCACGGTCGTGCCCCTGCTGGTCACCTTCGGCAGCGAGTCGTTCAAGGCCGGCGTCGACCTCAGCACCGCCCAGTTCTGGGATCGCATGGTCGCGCCGGATGCGCCGTTCCCCAAGACCGCCGCGTCCTCGCCAGGCGAGTTCAAGGAGGCCTACGAGGCGGCCTTCGCGGCCGGCGCCACGGCGATCGTGTCGGTCCACGTGGCGGGCTCCCTGTCGGGCACGATCAAGAGCGCCCAGATCGCTCGCGACATGCTGCCCGACCGCGAGATCCACATCGTGGACTCCCTTGGCGCCTCGATGGCCGAGGGCCTGCTGTGCCGGATGGGTGTCGAGATGGCCGCCGAGGACCGGCCCGCCTCGGAGATCGCCGAGACCCTGGAGGCCCGGGCCCAGGACATGCTGATGTACGTCGCCCTGGAGACGCTCGAGTACCTCAAGAAGGGCGGTCGCATCAGCGGCGCACAGGCCGCCATCGGGACGCTCCTGTCGGTCAAGCCGATCATCATGGTCCGCCACGGCGAGGTCGAGACGGCCGACCGCGTGCGTACCCGCTCGAAGGCGCGCGAGCGCCTCCTCGAGCTCATCACCGAGCGGCCGATCGAGCGCCTGTCGATCCTGCACACCGTGGCCCCGGATGTCGACGCCTTCCGGGACGAGGTCCTGCGGCGCGTGCCCGACCTCGACCCGGCGGCGGTCACGGTCGAGCTGGTCGGCGCGTCCGTCGGGCCGCACCTCGGCCCCGGCTGCGTCGGCGCCGCGGTGATGTATCGCGCGGGGAGCTGACGGACGGAGGTTGCGCTCAGGTTGCGACAACCTTGCGGCATGGTACCGATGGGGGGGCGAGGAACGGGGCTCCCCGGCTATACTCGGCACGACATGCGTCGCGCGTCGACGGTCCTGCCGGCCTCGCCCATCGTGATGGGCCCGCCCGACCCGTCGAGGCGCCCCGTGGGGTCGTCCGGACGACGACCCAGACCGCCGTGGCTGCCGTGAGCGGCCGCCCGACCCGGAGGCTCTCCCATCCATGACCACTGAGCAGGCCGCGCCCATCAACGCGTGGGAAGTCGCGCAGAGCCAGTTCGATCTCGCCGCCGAGCGCCTGGACCTCGATCCGGGCATGCGCCTCGTGCTGCGCGAGCCGCGCCGCGAGTTCACCGTCCACTTCCCGGTCCACATGGACGACGGCACCGTCCAGGTGTTCACCGGCTACCGCGTCCAGCACAACCTCGGTCGCGGGCCGGCCAAGGGCGGCATCCGCTACCACCAGGACGTGTCCCTGGACGAGGTCAAGGCCCTGGCCATGTGGATGACCTGGAAGTGCGCGGTCGTCGGCATCCCGTACGGCGGCGGCAAGGGTGGTGTCATCGTCGACCCCAAGAAGCTCAGCAGGAAGGAGCTGGAGGGCCTGACCCGCCGCTTCTTCACCGAGATCGAGGTCCTGGTCGGCCCGGAGAAGGACATCCCCGCTCCGGACGTCAACACCAACGCCCAGATCATGGCCTGGATGATGGACACCTATTCGATGCACGCGGGCTACACGGTCCCGGGCGTCGTGACCGGCAAGCCGATCAGCCTGGGCGGCTCGGAGGGTCGCACCGAGGCGACCGCCCGCGGCACCGTCTTCTGCATCGTCGAGGCGGCCCGCCACCTGGGGCTCGAGCTGGACAAGGCCCGGGTCGCCATCCAGGGCTTCGGCAACGCCGGCTCGATCGCCGCGCGGCTCATCGACGCCGAGGGCGCCACCGTCGTCGCGGTGTCCGACTCGACCGGCGGCATCCACGATCCGAACGGGCTGGAGATCCCCAAGGTCGTCGCCTGGAAGCAGGAGCACGGCACCGTCCAGGGCTTCCCCGGCGCGACCGACATCACCAACGCCGAGGTGCTCGAGGTCGACTGCGAGATCCTCATCCCGGCCGCCCTGGAGAACCAGATCACGGCGCGCAACGCGGGCAGCATCAAGGCCCGCCTCATCGCCGAGGCGGCCAACGGCCCGACCACCCCCGAAGCGGACACCATCATGTTCAAGAACGGCAAGTTCATGGTGCCCGACATCCTGTGCAACGCCGGCGGCGTCACGGTCAGCTACTTCGAGTGGGTCCAGGACCTCAACCGCGATCACTGGAGCGAGGCCGTCGTCAACGAGAAGCTGCGCGAGATCATGATCCGGGCCTTCCGCGAGGTCCTCGCGGTCGCCCGCCGCGAGCAGTGCAACATGCGCACCGCCGCCTACCTCCTGGCGGTCAAGCGCGTCGCCGACGCGATGGAGATGCGCGGCCTGTACCCATAGGCCACGCGCCTGGCCCGGCGCTCGGATCCGAGACGCCGGCGGCCGCCGGCGTCTCGCCATGCCGTGCCGGCAGCCGTCGGACGTCTCGCCATGCCGTGCCGGCAGCCGTCGGACGTCTCGCCATGCCGTGCCGGCAGCCGTCGGACGTCTCGCCATGCCGTGCCGGCAGCCGTCGGACGTCTCGTCGCAGCGCGCCCGCCACGCCCGGTGGTTTCCGCCATACGCCACTGGGGCGAGCACTGGACGGAGCCCGACCGGTCGGCAACGGGTGCGCACGCGTGGTCGCCGGCCGGATCGTGCCCAGATGCCGTCGTGGCTGGCGTATGGCGAGGATCCGCTGGCTACCGCCACCCTGGCTGGCGTATCGGAGAAACGCGGCCGACGCGGCCGGCGCGGCCGACTCGGACGTGGGCCCGGCGCGGTCGACGCGGCCGGCGCGGCCGGCGCGGCCGACTCGGACGTGGGCACGGCGCGGCCGGCGCGGCCGACTCGGACGTGGGCACGGCGCGGCCGGCGCGGCCGACTCGGCCGTGGGCACGGCGCGGCCGGCGCGGCCGACTCGGACGTGGGCCCGGCGCGGCCGACTCGGACGTGGGCACGGCGCGCGGGCACGGCGCGGCCGACTCGGGTCCGGCGCGGCCGACTCGGACGTGGGCACGGTTCGGGCCAGGGAGCCGCACCGGGTACGAGCGCGTCGGGCCATCGATCCTCCCGTCGCCTCCGGCTGTCGGTCGCCGCGGCGGTGGCCGGTGCTACCATCCCGGCCATGCTCGACCACGAAGAGAAGTTCCTGTTCAAGGAGGAGATCCTCCACCTGTCGAACGCCATGGCGGAGCCGGGGACGCTCGACAACGTCGAGGATCTGCTGACCGACGTCATCACCAGCCCGCGCTTCGATTCGGAGGTGTTCACCCTCGAGCGGAGCCTCCAGGTCATGCTCGGCCCGCGCGCCGGGACGACGCTGGTCGGACTGCTGACCGTCGCCCCCGAGGTGTTCGACGAGGTCGCCGAGGTGCGCATCCCGTCCGAGGTCCATGAGCGCCTGGTCGCCTGGCGGGCCCGCTTCGGGCTGGCCATCGACAACGCGCTCAACTTCCTGAACAACCCGGATGGCATCCAGGGCCACAACTTCGGGACGCAGATCGCCCACGTCGAGGAGCGTCGCGTCCTGCAGGGCCGCCTGACCCTCGTGCGTTACAACAACGAGCCACAGTTCTTCATGGCCGACGCGAGCGTCTTCCTCGGTCTCGTGACCGACATCCTCGAGCGCCTCGGGCCGTACCTCGAGCCGGACGCCGTGGACGCCGAGTCGGTGGCGCGCCTGCGCGATGCCATCTCGCTGGTCGAGCGCAAGACCGGCGCGCACGGCTGAGGTGACCGGGCCGGACCGCGGCGGACACACGACCGTGGCGTCCGTCCCGGACCGCGGCGGACGCACGGCCGTGGTGACCGGGCCGGACCGCGGCGGACGCACGACCGTGGCGACCGTTCCGGACCGCGGCGGACGCACGGCCCGGATGGCCGACCCCGATCGTGGCCGGCGCTCGACCTGATGCGCCACCTGTACCTCGCCGCGACGGGGCAGAACCGCGGCAAGACGACGGTCAGCCTCGGGGTCATGGACGGCTTCCGACGGCGCGGCCTGAGCACCGGCTTCTGCAAGCCCGTGGGCCAGCGCACGGTCATCGAGGCGGGCGTCCCCGCCGACGAGGACGCCGTCCTGATGCAGGCCGTCTTCCAGCTGGCCGAGCCGCTCGAGCGGATGAGCCCGGTCCACATCCCGCGCGGATTCACCCAGGCGTTCATCGACGGCAAGGTCGTCGACGATCTGCCCGCGCGCATCCGGTCGGCCCACGCCTCGTTCGCGGCGGAGCGCGACATGCTGCTCATCGAGGGCACGGGGCACGCCGGCGTCGGTGCGGTCATCAGCCTGTCGAACGCCGACGTCGCGGCGATGCTCGGCGCCCCGGCGGTGATCGTGTCCGAGGGCGGCGTCGGCCGACCGATCGACGAGATCGTGCTCAACAAGGCGCTGTTCGAGCGGGCCGGCGTGCGCGTCGCCGGGGCCATCGTGAACAAGGTCGACCTCGCCGCCAAGCCGGAGCTGGCGCGCACGCTGGAGCGCGGGCTGGATCGTCATGGCATCCGCCTGCTGGGCGTGCTGCCGTACCGCCCGATCCTGTCCAATCCGACCCTGTCGATGGTCCTGGAGGGCGTCCAGGGCGAGGTGGTCCACCCCGGTCCGGACCTCGACCAGGTCATCGGCGGCGTGAGCATCGGCGCCATGGAGCCGGAGCACATGCTCCAGCGCATCGGCCCGCGCGCGCTGGTCATCGTGCCCGGCGACCGTGAGGACGTCATCGCCGGCATCGTCCACGCGCGTCGGGTCAAGGCGGAGGCGGGTGGCGATGCCATCGGCCTCGTGCTGACCGGCGGCTACCGACCACGAGCGAAGGTCCTCGAGGCCATCCGCATCGCCGACATGTTCGCGACGATCGTGCCCGAGGACACCTACGCGGTGGCCTCCGAGATCCACGACCTGCTGGTCAAGACCCACGCCTCCGACCGCGGCAAGATCGAGGAGATCAAGGCCCTCGTCTGGGAGTACCTGTTCATCGACCGGGTCCTGGACGTCGCCGAGGAGGCCTCCCTGTGACGGCCCCGGACGACGCTCGGGCTAGGGGAGCGGCTCGTTGTCGATGAGGCGGACGTCCTCGAAGCGCACGGCCAGCGACAGGAGCGCGGGGCCGTCGACGCGGGCGATCTCGGCCAGGGTGGCGTCGTCCGCCACCGACACGTACTCCACGCGGGCCAGCGGCTCGGCCTCGAGCTCCGCCGACATCGCCGCCCGCAGGGTCTCGGCCGAGCGCTCCCCCCGGTCGTAGGCGGCGCGCGCGGCGAGCAGGGCGCGCCGGACCACGGGCGCGGCCGCGCGCGCCGCCGGCGTGAGACGGGCGTTGCGCGACGACATGGCCAGGCCGTCGGCCTCGCGCACGGTCGGGCAGATCACGACCTCCGTCGGCAGCGCGAGGTCGAGCGCCATCCGCCGGATGACCCGGACCTGCTGTGCGTCCTTGGCCCCGAAGTACGCCCGTTCGGCACCGACCAGCGCGAACAGGATCGCCACGACCGTCGCGACCCCCTCGAAGTGGCCGGGGCGCGCCGCACCCTCCAGGGGCTGTGCGATGGCGCCCACGGTCACGGTCGTGTCGAACCCGGCCGGGTAGACCTCGTCCACGTCCGGCGCGAACACGAGATCCACGCCGGCGGCCTCGCAGACCGCGAGGTCGCGCGCCTCGTTCCGTGGGTACTGGGTGAAGTCGGCGGTCTCCCCGAACTGGCGCGGGTTGACGAAGGTCGACACCACGACCGTGGCGTTCTCGGCCCGCGCCCGGCTGGTGAGCGATCCGTGTCCGTCGTGCAGCCAGCCCATCGTCGGCACGAGACCGACCGGGCGCGGCGCGGCGTCGAGCGCGGCGCGCAACTCGGCGCGGGTCCGGACGACCTGGGTCATGACGGGACCGGTGGCGCGACTACAGGTAGCGGTCGAGCGGGATCCCGCCGGCGGGCATGTC